>NZ_JBJDOQ010000012.1:0-54931 GCF_044901215.1 Stenotrophomonas sp. NPDC078853
TGACCATGCAGCCGATGTTGCCGTCCATGGTGACGTAGTTGATGTCCAGCTCCGAAGCGGTCACTTCGGTTTCGTCTTCCTGGGTCTTGTCGCGCATCGCAACCAGCGCCTTCTGACGGAACGCGGCGTTGTCATCGCTGTCGAACTTGCCGTCCAGCGCGTACAGGTTGCCATCGTCCAGGATCGCCAGCGGGTTGATTTCAACCAGCGCCAGGTCCTTTTCGTTGAACAGCTTGTACAGGTTGACCATGATGCTGGCGAACTGGCCGGCCTGCTTGGCGGTCAGGCCGAGCTTGAAGCCGAAATCACGGCCGTGGTAACCCTGCACGCCTTCAACGAAGTCGACGTTGAGCGAATGGATCAGCTCCGGGGTTTCAGCAGCGACCTGCTCGATTTCCACGCCGCCTTCCGAAGAAGCGATGTAGGTGATGGTCTTGGTGCCGCGGTCGACGAGGACCGACAGGTACAGTTCCTTGACGATCTCACCGGCGGTGGTCACCAGCACCAGGTTGACCGGCAGCTCGACGCCAGCGGTCTGGTAGGTAGCCATCTTGGTGCCGAGCATCTTGGCCGCAGCGGCCTTCACATCGTCGGTGGTCTTGCAGAACTTGACGCCGCCTGCCTTGCCGCGACCGCCAGCATGGATCTGCGCCTTGACCATCCAGGGGCCCTGGCCCAGCGAGGTCGCTGCTGCGACTGCTTCGTCCGGGGTAGCCGCGACCTTGCCGGCCGGGACGGGAATGCCGTACTCGGCAAGCAGTTGTTTTGACTGGTATTCGTGGAAATTCATGCGTCACCGTGGGAATAGGAACGACCGCACGCATCTCCTCCAAGGCTCCCTCACGGGCACCGGCACGGACCGCGGCGGGCCCGCTATTGTGGCTGACCCCGGCGCGTGGCGCAAAGACAGCGGGATGACGCGCCGCATGGCGCCGGATTTTTCTGGTTTTTCAGTTATTTGTGACACCCCCCCGGGATTGCCCGGCCACCGCCCACGGCACGTGCGGGCGTTCGTTGCGCAGTGATCGGCCGGCCAGGCGCCCATCCATGCCTATACTGCACGCAAGCCAGAAGGGGAGTTTTGGCGTGGCACCGACCACATCCTTGATCGACCGCATCGAGTCCATTCCTCGACGCGAACTGTATTTCTTTGCCCTGTACCGGCTGCTGATCGCCACCGCGATCGCCGGGCTGATGTTCAGCCCGATGGCCGACCTGCTGGGGCAGGCCGACCACCCCGAACTGGCTGCTTACGTGTCCGGTGGCTACTGGCTGTTCTCGGTGCTGATGCTGCTGCTGGGGCGCAGCGAGCGCTGGCTGCGGCAGTTCGTGCTGGTCGGCGTCAGCCTGGACATCGTCGCCGCTTCGCTGCTGGCCCATGCCCTGCCCGGGGCCAGTGCCGGCATCTCGATGTCGCTGCTGTTCAACATCGCCGCCGCCGCGACCATGCTGCCGTTTCCGATGGCGCTGGGGCTGGCGGTGGGGGCCAGCGTCGCCACCGTCGCCGAGTACCTGTGGAAGCTGCTGGAAGGCGGCGCCCCCACCCGTACGCTGGCCGAACTGGCCATGTTCACCACCAGCTACCTGGCGCTGGCGTTCATCAGCTCGCAGGTCGCCAACCGCGCCCGCCACAGCCAGCAGCTGGCCAACCAGCGCGGCGACGAAGTAGCCAACCTCTACCAGATCAATGAGCTGATCATCCGCCGCATGCGCACCGGGGTGATGGTGGTGGACGGCCAGAACCGCATCACCCTGGTCAACGAAGCCGCATCGGCGCTGCTCGGTGACCACGAAGGCGCCAGCGCCGGTGAGCGGCCGGGCCTGACCCGCACAGCGCCTGAACTGGCGCGCCGGCTGCACCGCTGGCGCACCGGCGGGAACCAGGAAGAGACGCCGCTGATGCTGTCCCCGGACCAGCCCGAAGTCCAGCCGCGATTCGCCCGCCTGCTGGCCGGCAGTGACCTCACCCTGGTGTTCCTGGATGACTCCAGCGTGGTGTCCAAGCGGGCCGAATCGCTGACCCTGTCCGCGCTCGGTCGTTTCTCTGCCAGCCTGGCGCATGAGATCCGCAATCCGCTGGCGGCGATCAATTACGCGGTGCAGCTGCTGGAAGAAGAAGACGCCAACTTCAGCGAGGGCGACCGTCGCCTGCTGCAGATCATCCACCAGCAGTGCCAGCGCACCAACGGCATCGTGGAAAGCGTGCTGGGCCTTGCCCGCCGCGAGCGCGCCAACCCGGAGAACGTGGACCTGGCCGCGCTGATCCGCCGCTTCGTGCTGGAGTACAAGCAGGGCCTGTCGCTGGAAACGGACAGCGTGGAATCAATCATCTCGGAGACCTCGGTCGCCGCGATGGTCGATCCACGCCACCTGCACCAGGTGCTGACCGCGCTGGTCCACAACGCGCTGAAGTATGGCCGCATCGGCGAACAGCCGGCGCGCGTACGGCTGCGCCTGGCACGGCTGGAAGGCAGCCCGGTGATCGACGTGATGGATCGCGGTCCCGGCATTCCCGACGCTGTCGCTGCACAGTTGTTCAATCCCTTCTTCACCACGTCCGAGCACGGCACCGGGCTGGGCCTGTACATCGCCCGCGAGCTGTGCCGCGCCAACCAGGCACGCCTGGAATACGTGCCCGTGCCCGCAGGCGGCGCCTGTTTCCGCATCATCCTGCCCGCCCCGCATACCTTGTCGTCGGGATGACGGTCTGCACCATGCGTCAAACATTTGTCGGCATCGCCCCCCTCCGCTATCTTCTCAACCATGAACGAAACCCGTAGCGCACTGGTCGTCGATGACGAGCGCGACATCCGCGAACTGCTAGTGCTGACCCTGGGCCGGATGGGCCTGCGTATCAACACCGCCGCCAATCTCGCCGAAGCACGCGAGCTGCTGGCCAGCAATCCGTACGATCTCTGCATCACCGACATGCGGCTGCCCGATGGCAACGGCATCGAACTGGTCACCGAGATCGCCCAGCACTACCCGCGCACGCCGGTAGCGATGATCACCGCCTTCGGCAGCATGGACCTGGCCGTGGAAGCGCTGAAGGCCGGCGCGTTCGATTTCGTCAGCAAGCCGGTGGACATCTCCGTGCTGCGCGGACTGGTCAAGCACGCGCTGGAACTCAACAACACCGAACGGCCACCCGCGGCCGCCCCGGCCGAACAGCAAGGACGCCTGCTCGGCGGTTCACCGGCGATGGATACCCTGCGCAGCACGCTGGGCAAGGTCGCGCGCAGCCAGGCACCGGTGTACATTCTTGGCGAATCGGGGGTGGGCAAGGAACTGGTCGCGCGCACCATCCACGAGCAGGGCGCGCGCGCGGCGGGCCCGTTCATTCCGGTCAACTGCGGTGCCATTCCGTCGGAGCTGATGGAAAGCGAGTTCTTCGGCCACAAGAAGGGCAGCTTCACCGGCGCCCACGCCGACAAACCCGGCCTGTTCCAGGCAGCACACGGCGGCACCCTGTTCCTGGACGAGGTGGCCGAACTGCCGCTGCAGATGCAGGTCAAACTGCTGCGCGCCATCCAGGAAAAATCAGTCCGGCCGGTCGGTGCTTCGGCGGAAATCGCGGTGGACGTGCGGATCCTGTCGGCCACCCACAAGGACTTGTCCGAGCTGGTGGACGAAGGACGCTTCCGGCACGACCTGTACTACCGTATCAACGTGATCGAACTGCGCGTTCCGCCGCTGCGCGAGCGCCATGAAGACCTGCCCGACCTGGCTGCTGCGATCCTGGCACGGCTGGCGCGCACCCACGGCTGCGCCGTGCCGCTGCTGGCGCCGTCGGCACTGGAAGCGCTCGCTGTGTACGGCTTCCCCGGCAACGTGCGCGAACTTGAAAACATCCTGGAGCGGGCACTGGCGTTGGCCGAAGGAGACAGCATCGGCGCGGCTGACCTGCGCCTGCCGCAGCCCAATGGCCGCAACGGTGGCAGCAACGCCGCACCGCCGGTGGAAGCGGTCGTCGACCTGCCGGCAGGCAGTGCCGCCCTGCCCTCCTACATCGAACAGATGGAGCGCACCGCCATCCAGCGCGCGCTGGAAGAGAACCGCTGGAACAAGACCCGCACCGCCGCGCAGCTTGGCATCACCTTCCGCGCGCTGCGCTACAAGCTGAAGAAACTCGGCATGGAATGAGGGCAGTGACGACCGCTGGTCGTCAACATTGCGCCATGACGGCCAGCGGCCGTCACTACCGTTCTTCGTACTGCGCCTCGGTGACCTGTTCCAGCCACGTCACCGGGCTGCCATCCATCGCCTGCGCGCCGTGCCAACGCTTCACGCCCAGCGCAATCCACACCACGTCGCCGGTCCGCAAGGCCTGCCGCGGCTTGTCCCACTCCTGCACCCAGCCGGCGCCTGCATGCTCGGCGGGCGCGGCGAGCCGCGCTGGGCGCGCGCGGAGCGAGGTCCGCACCTCCGGGTCCGCATCCACCCGTCCGGGCTCAGCGGACTTCGGAGATCTCCACCCCGTCCAGGCCCTGCGCCAGCGTGCGGGCGTCGCCGCCCTGGCTCAGCTTGATCTTCAGGCGCACTTCGTTCTGCGAATCCGCATAGCGCAGCGCGTCCTCGTAGCTGATCTCGCCCGCCTGGTACAGCTCGAACAGGCTCTGGTCGAAGGTCTTCATGCCCAGCTGGGTGGACTCCTTCATCACTTCCTTCAGCTTGTGGATCTCACCTTCGCGGATGTAATCCTGCACCAGCGGAGTGCCCAGCATGATCTCCATCGCCACTTTGCGCGAACGGCCATCGGGCGAAGGAATCAGCTGCTGCGCGACCACGCCCTTGATGTTCAGCGACAGATCCATCAGCAGCTGGTTGCGCCGGTCTTCCGGGAAGAAGTTGATGATCCGGTCCATCGCCTGGTTGGCGTTGTTCGCATGCAGCGTGCACAGCACCAGGTGGCCGGTTTCGGCGAAGGCGATGGCATGGTCCATGCCTTCGCGGGTACGCACCTCGCCGATCATGATCACGTCCGGCGCCTGGCGCAGGGTGTTCTTCAGCGCCGCTTCCCAGCTGTCGGTATCGATGCCGACTTCACGCTGGGTGATGATGCAGCCCTCATGGCGGTGCACGAACTCGATCGGATCCTCGATGGTGATGATGTGCCCGGTCGAATTGTGGTTGCGGTAGCCGATCATCGCCGCAAGCGAAGTCGACTTGCCGGTGCCGGTAGCGCCGACGAACAGGATGATGCCGCGCTTGGTCATCGCCAGCGTCTTGATGATCGGCGGCAGCGCCAGCTCATCCACGGTAGGGATGCGCGTTTCGATCCGGCGCAGCACCATCCCGACCTGGTTGCGCTGGTAGAAGCAGCTGACACGGAAGCGACCGACACCGGACAGGCCGATGGCGAAGTTGCACTCGTGGGTCTTTTCGAATTCCTCGCGCTGTGCCGGCGTCATCACGTTCAGCACCAGGTCGCGGCTCTGCTGCGGCGTCAGCGGGGTCTGGGTGATCGGCGAAATCTTGCCGTTGACCTTGATTGCCGGCGGCATGCCTGCGGTGATGAACAGGTCCGAGGCGCGCTGGTGCGCCATCAGCTTGAGGAAGGAAGTGAAATCGATGGTATTGGTGGCGGCACTGTTCACGGCAGACTCCAGGAAACGGGACGGGGGCTCGGCACGGCGGCCCGCGGTGCGCGCCGAGCCGACGCGCGCCGCCCGCCGTCGCCTGCCTTACTCGAACAGGCGCTTGTCCTTGGCGTACTCTTTGGCCTGGTTGCGCGTGATCAGGCTGCGCTTGACCAGGTCCTGCAGGTGCTGGTCCAGGGTCATCATGCCGTGCTGCTGGCCGGTCTGGATGGCCGAATACATCTGCGCCACCTTGTCCTCGCGGATCAGGTTGCGGATGGCCGGAGTGCCGACCATGATTTCCCAGGCCGCGGTACGACCGCCGCCCACTTTCTTCAACAGGGCCTGCGAGATCACCGCGCGCAGCGACTCGGACAGCATCGAGCGCACCATCGGCTTTTCGCCAGCCGGGAACACGTCGATGATGCGGTCGATGGTCTTGGCCGCCGAACTGGTGTGCAGCGTGCCGAACACCAGGTGGCCGGTTTCCGCCGCGGTCAGGGCCAGGCGGATGGTTTCAAGATCGCGAAGTTCGCCGACCAGGATGATGTCCGGATCTTCACGCAGGGCCGAACGCAGCGCTTCGTTGAAGCCGTGCGTGTCACGGTGCACTTCACGCTGGTTGATCAGGCACTTCTGCGAGGTGTGCACGAACTCGATCGGGTCCTCGACGGTGAGGATGTGCCCGTACTCGTTCTTGTTGATGTAATCGATCATCGCCGCCAGCGTGGTCGACTTGCCGGAACCGGTCGGGCCGGTCACCAGGATCAGGCCCTGCGGCTGCTGGATCACCTCGCGGAACAGCGGCGGGCAGGCCAGGTCCTCCAGCGTCAGCACTTCGGAGGGAATGGTACGGAACACCGCACCGGCGCCGCGGTTCTGGTTGAAGGCATTGACACGGAAGCGCGCGAGCGACGGGATCTCGAACGAGAAATCGACCTCGAGGAACTCTTCGTAATCGCGACGCTGCTTGTCCGACATGATGTCGTAGACAAGCGCATGCACCTGTTTGTGGTCCAGCGCCGGGATGTTGATGCGGCGGACGTCACCATCCACGCGGATCATCGGCGGCAGGCCTGCGGACAGGTGCAGGTCGGATGCTTTGTTTTTTACGGAAAACGCCAACAGCTCGGCGATATCCATGAGCGGCTACTCCCCAATAACGGCTTCGACTGGAAGGATCTTTCCCCGGGCGTCAGTATAGCGTCCTGTCAGACCGGAACGCGTCACGTGCAAAGTCCCCTGCCCGGAATACTGAGCAACCTGCAGAACGCGGCGCAGGCCGCCGGGCGGCCAGTGCCCACCCTGCTGGCCGTGTCCAAGACCCAGCCGGCGTCGGCGATTGCTGGCTTGGCGGCCGAAGGCCAGCGCGCCTTCGGCGAGAACTACGTGCAGGAGGCGCTGGCGAAGATCGAGGCGCTGCAAGGCCTTGGGCTGGAATGGCACCTGATCGGCCACCTGCAGTCGAACAAGGCCGAGGTTGTCGCGCGTCATTTCCAATGGGTGCAGAGCGTGGACCGGAGCAAGCTGGTCACCGCCCTGGCGCGCCATCGACCGGTCGATCTGCCGCCCTTGAACGTGCTGATCCAGGTCAACATCGACGATGAAAGCAGCAAGCACGGCTGCCAGCCTGCGCAGGTCGACGCGCTGGCGGCGGCCATCGCCGCCGAGCCCACCCTGCAGCTGCGCGGGCTGATGGCCATCCCGGCGCCGTGGCCCGATCCTGCGCAACGCCACGCGGCCTTCAGCCGCATGCAGGCGCTGCAGCAGGCTCTGCAGAGCCGATACCCGCAGGCCGACACGCTGTCGATGGGCATGAGCAGCGACTACGCCGAGGCCATCGCCGATGGCGCCACCATGGTCCGCATCGGCACCGCGCTGTTCGGCGCGCGCGTCCGTCCGGCCTGAACTGAAAGGAGCATCCGCATGACCGATTCCTCCATCGCTTTCATCGGCGGCGGCAACATGGCCCGCAGCCTGATTGCCGGCCTGGTCCGACAGGGCATCCCGTCCGCCGACATCCATGTCGCCGAGCCGGTGGACGCCCTTCGCGATGCGCTGGCTGCTGACTTCGGGGTCACCACGTACGCTACCGCGGGTGAGGCCGCTGCCCAGGCCCGCGCCTGGGTACTGGCGGTGAAGCCGCAGGTGCTGCCTGAAGTGTGTGCCTCGCTGCAGCCCGTGGCGGCCGCGCAGCGACCGCTGCTGGTCTCCATCGCCGCCGGCATCACCAGCAGCCAGCTGGATCGCTGGCTGGGCGGCGACATCGCCGTGGTGCGCGCGATGCCCAACACCCCTGCCCTGCTGGGTGCGGGAGTCACCGGCCTGTTCGCCACCGCCCAGGTCAGCGAGGATCAACGCGCGCAGGCTGATCGGGTGTTGTCCAGCGCCGGACGCACGGTGTGGGTGGACGATGAAGCGCTGATGGACTCGGTCACTGCGGTGTCCGGCAGCGGCCCGGCGTACGTGTTCCTGCTGGCCGAGGCGATGGAAGCGGCCGGCATCGCGCAGGGATTGCCGGCCGAGGCGGCGCGCACGCTGGTGCAGCAGACACTGCTGGGCGCATCACGGATGCTCGATGAAGCCGGTGAAGCGCCGGCCGAACTGCGCCGCCGGGTGACCTCGCCGGGCGGCACCACGCAGGCGGCGATCGAGGCCTTCCAGGCCGGCGGCTTCGAGGCGCTGGTCGCGAAGGCGCTGGCCGCCGCCCAGGCACGCGGCCGCGAACTGTCCGCCGCCAACGATTGAACCCCGACGGCACTGACGGCCGCTGGCCGTCATGCCGCGCCGCGCTGCGCGCTAGCCGAGCGTGGCTCGGCGCTACCGCTCCAGGTTTCCGGTGCCACCGGAAACCGCTCCACCAGGAAATCCACGAAACACTGCAGGCGCGGACGCGGCCGGCGGTCCGGCAGGTAGATCAGATGCATCGGGCGTGGCACCGGTAGATACGCTTCCAATACGCTGACCAGCCGCCCTGCGGCGATGTCCTCACCCAGCAGCGCCGTCGGCTGCAGCACCAGCCCAGCACCGGCCAGCGCCGCCTGGCGCAACGCTTGCCCGTCATTGCTGCTCAGCCGCGCCCGCGGCTCCCAGTCCACCGGCTCACCGCTGGCCAGCTGCCAGCCATGGCCACCGCGCCAGGCCAGATGGCCCAGGCAATCATGCGCTGCCAGGTCGGACGGCAACTGCGGCGTACCCCTGCGTTGCAGGTATGCCGGCGATGCACACAGGCTCATCGCATAGGGCGGCAGCGGCCGCGCCACCAGCTCACGCGACGGCAGCGGACCCACCCGGATGGCGGCGTCGAAGCCATCCTCGATCAGGTCCACGGTGCGGTTGCTCAGGTCCAGCTCGATGTTCAACAGCGGCTGCGCCTGCAGCAACGATGCCAGCGCCGGTGCCAGCACGCAGCTTCCCCACGTACTCGGCGCGCTCACCCTCAGCAGCCCGCGCGGCTGCAGTTGCAGGCCGGCCACGCTCGCTTCGGCCTGCTGCACCTGCTCCAGCACCTGCCGGCAGCCGGCCAGATAGGCCGCGCCGGCCTCGGTCAGCCGTTGCCGGCGCGTATTCCGCTGCAGCAGCGCCGTGCCCAGGTGCCTTTCCAACTGCTGGATGTACTTGCCGACCATCACCGCCGATACCTGCAGCTGTTCGGCGGCACGCGCGAAGCTGCCGTGGTCGGCCACCGCCGCGAAGGCCTGCATGCAGCGCAAAGTGTCCATTGCAAACCCCAGGTTAGGAATGAGCAAATCATACGCTGCTTACCGAAACCTCAACGAAGTAGCAGACTGAGCGCGTCCCCAACGGAGAAACTGCATGAAGATCCTGATCGTCGGCGCGTCCGGCACCCTCGGCCAAGCCGTCGCCGCCCACCTGGGGCAGCAGCATGAAATCCTGGCGGCCGGTCGCCACAGTGGCCAGCACCAGGTCGACCTCACCGACGACCGCAGCGTGCAGGCACTGTTCGAAGCCACCGGCCCGCTGGACGCGGTGATCGCCACCACCGGCCAGGTCCACTTCGGCCCTTTGCAGGACATGTCCGCAGCGCAGTTCGACAGCGGCCTGCAGGACAAACTGCTCGGCCAGGTGCGGCTGGCACTGGCCGCCCAGCACCACCTGCGCGCGGGCGGCTCCATCACCCTCACCAGCGGCATCATCAGCGCCCAACCTGTCCGCGACGGCAGCAACGCCACCGCAGTCAACGCCGGGTTGGAAGGCTTCGTGCGCGCTGCAGCGTTCGAACTGGCCGCGCGCGGGCTGCGCATCAACATCGTCAGCCCGACCGTGCTGGAAGAATCGGCCGCCGCCTATGCGCCGTACTTCCCCGGCTTTGAGCCGGCACCTGCGCGCCGCGTCGCACTGGCGTACCAGCGCGCGGTGGAAGGCATCCAGAGTGGGCAGACGCTCACCGTCTGGTAAGGCAAGCGGCGCCGACCGGCGGCGGCACGAGGCAGCGCTATTCCCAGCGCTGCGGGCCGTCGCCCTGCTCACCCAGCATGTCATCCGGGTTGGCCAGGCGGCAGCGCTTCAACGACAGGCAACCGCAGCCGATGCAGCCGGTCAGCTGGTCGCGCAGGAACTGCAGCAGGTGGATGCGCTCATCCAGTTCGGTACGCCAGCGCGCGGACATGCGTGCCCATTCGGCCTTGGTCGGCGTGCGTCCTTCGGGAAGCTCGGCCAGCGCCGCACCCACCGCTTCCAGTGGCATGCCCACGCGTTGGGCCACGCGGATCACCGCCAGCCGCCGCAGCACATCGCGCGGGAAGCGGCGCTGGTTGCCTGCGTTGCGCAGGCTGCGGATCAGCCCCTTGCGCTCATAGAAATGCAATGCGGACACGGCGACGCCGCTGCGTTTGGCCACCTCGCCTACACTAAGCTCCTGCGTCGCCATCACTTGACCTCAACCTTGGTTGAGGCGCGATGCTGCCGCCTCCGCTTCGCCAATACAAGTGCCTGCATGAACGCTCCCGCCGCCTCGATTGCTTCCCCGGATGATGCCTCCATCCTTTCGCCGCGCTATCGCGCCACCACCATCGGCATGGTCGCGCTGGTCGCGCTGGTCGCTTTCGAGGCCCTGGCCGTGGCCGCCGCCATGCCCACCGTGGCGCAGGCGCTGGATGGCCTGCGCCTGTACGCAGTGGCCTTCGGCGGTGCGCTGGCGACCAGTGTGATCGGCATGAGCGTGGCCGGCCGTCTGTGCGACCAGCAAGGTCCGGCGCGTCCGCTGTGGTTCGGACTGGGCTTCTTCCTGGCCGGCCTGATCGTGGCCGGACTGGCCCCGCGCATGGGCGTACTGGTGGCTGGGCGCCTGCTGCAGGGCGTGGGTATCGGTGCGGTATCGGTGTCGTTGTACGTGCTGGTGGCGCGCACCTTCCCCGAAGCACTGCGGCCAAAGGTGTTCGCTGCATTCTCCGCGGGCTGGGTGGTGCCCTCGCTGATCGGGCCGTCGATCAGCGGGCTGATCGTGCAATACGTCGGCTGGCGCTGGGTCTTCCTGGCGGTACCGGTGTTGGCCCTGCCCGCCGCCCTGCTGCTGGTGCCGGCACTGCGCGCCAGTGCGCAGCATCCGCGCACCGGGGTCGCATCACGGCCGGTGGTGCGTTGGGCGACCGGCACCGCACTTGCCGCGCTGCTGCTGTACCTGGGCGGCCAGCAGCAGGGCATCGTCGCCGTGGCGCTGATGGCTGCGGCGCTGGTCCTGCTGGTGGCCTGCGCACGCCACCTGCTGCCCACCGGTACGCTGCGCCTCGGCCGCGGCCTGCCCAGCGTGATCGCGATGCGCGGCATCGCCGCGTCGGCCTTCTTCGCGGCCGAAGCGTTCCTGCCGCTGCTGCTGCAGCGCGAACGCCATCTGTCACCGCTGTGGGCCGGCGCCGCGCTGAGCATGGGCGCGCTGGGCTGGTTCGCCGGCTCATGGATGCAGGGACACCAGCGCCGCGGATGGACCCGCGCCCACCTGTTGCAGGCCGGTGCGTGGATGATGTGTGGCGGTCTGCTGCTGACCTCGCTGACCCTGCAGCAGGGCGTGCCGCTGCTACTTGCTCTCGCGGGCTGGTCACTGACCGGGCTGGGCATGGGCCTGATCTACCCCAGCCTGTCGGTGCTCACCTTGTCGATGTCGGCGCCGCACGAACAGGGCGCGAACAGTTCAGCCCTGCAGCTCAGCGAAGGGGTCGGCGTGGCGACCACGCTGGCGTTGTCGGGATCGTTGTTTGCCGCCTTCATCGATGGCCGCGAGACGCTGGGCTACCTGCTCTGCTTCGCCGTGACGCTGCTGCTGGCGCTGCTGGCCACGGTGGTCGCGCGGCGCATCTGATCGCAGCCGCAGTTGGTGGGCGAGGGGTGGGTGTGGGTCCGGACTCCCACCCAGCCCCGGACTCCGGATCAGGGCCGTGCGCCCACCTCGTCCACGTCCTCGCGCAGGATGCGGCGGATTTCCAGCACCGCCTGCGGGGTCTCCTGCACGCTGTGGCCGGAGATGATCACTTTCTCCGACACCGCACCGTCCAGGTGCGCGCTCCAGTACGGGACCAGTCCGTCATCGGACTGCAGCAGCGGCACATCCGCCTTGCGATGGGCGATGATCGAGTGATATTTCAAGCCCGGCTGGATCGGCAGCGAGGCCGCCGCCATCACGAACGGATCGCTGGATTTCAGGTTGTCGATGCTGTTCGGTACGCGCAGCTTCTCGCTGCCGCTGCGCTGCGCATCGGCCTGCTGCAGCGTGTTGAAGGCATCCTCGAACGAGCCCAGGATCGTCAGCGGCAGGCGCACCAGGCGGCCGATCAGGCGCCCCACGCGGTTACCGGCGATGTCCGTACCCTTGTGCGGAGCGGCAATGAAGATCGCCCGTTCCACGTTCGGCTGCGGCTGGAACTGCAGCAACGGCCCCAACTTGGTTCTTACCCGCTGCAGGCGCTCGCCCTTCAGGTCATAGCGTGCCAACAGGTCATTCCACAGCACATCGCCTGAGGAACTGAGCATCAAGCGGCCGAGCACGCCGCCCATGCTGTGGCCGATGAACACCTGATCCTTCGACGCGCGCGACTGCCCGCCCGGATCGAAGTGCTTCAGCGTGCTGTTGAACGCACGCGAGATCTCATAGCGGTTCAGGGCGATCGGGGCGTTGGTGGGGTAATACACCTGCCACACCTGGAACTCACGGCGCAGTTCCTCTTCACCCATGATCTCATTGGCCACGTTCACCCAGGCTTCGGGACTGCTGCCCAGGCCGTGCAGCATGAAGATGATGCGGCGGTCCGGGTCCCACGGCTGCATCAGGTAGATGTGCGGTTCCTTGATACCTTCGGCCATGCCGAACAGGGTGCGCAGCGCCTGCGTGGCAAAGCCGCTCTGCGCCAGCCACAGCCCATACGCTGCGGTAAAATTGCCGGCCAGCGGTACCTGCTGGCCGTGCAGGTCCACGCGCTCGGTGGCCTCGGGCGAGTACACGTCCAGCAGCACCTGACTGGTCTGCAGTACCTCGTCCAACGAGTTGCCCTTGAAACGCAGCAGCGCGGTGGCATTGATCGAGGACATCTCGCTGTACTGGGGCACCTCATGCCTGCGCTTCGGTGCTGCACCATCCACCGGCGCATCAGCATCCGGCAGCGGCGTGCTCAACTTCGGTGGATCCATCACCACCACCAGCTCCGCGCCGAAGCCATCGCGACGGTAGGTGCTGCGCAGGCCGACGAAACTGATCGTAGCCGCCGACACCAACCGGGTCGGGATGCTGGGCATCGACAGGCGGTCGTAGTCGGAGGTGATGGTCCAGCGCTCGCCGGCCACCGGGGCGTTGTAATCCTCGCCGTCCAGCGCGGAGGCGCGCGAGCGCCGGAACACCACCGATGCGGTCTGTTCGGCGGCGTAGTTGTAGTAGTCGCGTACCTGGGTCTGGCGGTCCTCAAAGGCACGGTCCGACGGCGCGCGCCCGCTGAAGAACAGGTATGCATACGCGAAGCGGGCCGCTTCCAGCCAGGCATCCACCGCCGCATCGCTCATCGGCTCCTTGTCGGCGTGCTTCGGTTTGGGACTGAGCGCAAGCGCGGTCTGCACCCACAGCTCGGACAACGCAGACATGCGCTGTTCGGCGCTGACGCCATCGGTATCCAGCAGGGTCCGGCGGCACGCGACCAGATCCTTTTCGCACTGGCTCGCATCCAGCCCGACCACGCTCAGGGTCTCCTGCGAAGCCGCACTCAGCTTGCCGGTGGTCAGCACGTCGGACCGCTTGGTGGTCAGGTAATCGGTGTTGGCGACCTGTTTGACCGTCACCATCGCGCAGCCACTGCCGATCAGCAGCGCGGTTGCTGCCAGCAGCAGTCGCAGGCTGCGCTGCCAGTTGAAGGGGTATACCGCGGCCATCATGGTTGGTCTTCCTGTGCGGTGCCGGGAACGCCGCGGCGTATCCAGGCGGAGAAGTCAGTCTGGGCCTGCGGCTGCAGCGCGCGCTCGGTGATCCGCGCACGTGACTTCAGCGTGGCAAACGGATAACCCGGCGCCAGCGCGCCCTGGTCGAAGGCGTATTCGTCGAGGTAGCCCGATGCCAGCAGGCGGTAGTCCAGCGGCAGGCCGGGCGCGATGTGGCGCGCCAGGTCGAACACGATGGTGGTGCAGTTGCTGGTCAGCGTGTTGTAGAACGCAGGGGCGGCATCCAGGCTGCGCGCCTGCTCGATATAGCCGGCGAACAGGGTGCGCAGCTGTGCCTGCGTCAGCCCGTGCAGGCGGTACAGATAGACATCCTCGCCGCGTGCATTGGTACGCGTGCGGATGATGTCGGTTTCCTCCGACGCCACCAGGGTCATCTCGAACTTGCGGAAGAAGCCGCCCAGGGCGGAGAACGACTCGCCCTGTTCCTTGCGGATTTCCAGCGAGAACACCAGGTGGCGACCGTCGGCAAAGCCGAACGACACCAGCGTGTGGGCGATGGCCGGGCCCATCCAGTACGACATCACCAGGTCGGCGGATCGCAACTGCTGCAGGTCGTACTCCCGCCTTACCCAGCGCGCGTCGTAGTCCTGCTCGGTGCGCCAGGTGAAGTCGCGCACGTTGTCCAGCACCACGTGGTGCCCATCGAAGGCCACCACGTGCAGGCGCTCGGCCACGTCGTCAGCCCATGTGCGGTCCTGGCTGGGGCTCAGCGCCGTCCACCACAGGGCGGCACAGGCCATGCCCAGCACGTAGGCCGATCCGATGCGCCGGCCAGCGCGTCCGCGCGCGAAGCGCAGCGCCATCCAGCCGGCAGAGAAAACCCAGGCCAGCGCCAGCAGCGCGCCGAGCCAGACCGGGCCAAGCATCTGGTAGAACAGCAGTCCGCCGGCCCACAGGGCGCCAAGCAGCATGATGATCGCAATCGTCCAACGTCCTGCTGCCTTCACTGTGGTGCTGTCACTTCATCCGTGGGGCGCCTAGTTAGCCACAGCCGGCGCTTTGGCGGAATGGCCGCCTGTTCAGGTTGGCGGGAGAGGGAGTGACGACCAACGGTCGTCACCCATCAGGACCGACGGTCGTCAGCCAGCACGGCCTGCTACACAATGTGTGCGTCACCCTGGAGGACCCCATGGGAATCACATCGGTTGCCGGAGTTCCTGTAAACGAGCACCACACCGCTACCTGCCATTGCGGTGCGGTGGAGCTGCGGCTGCACCTGCCGAACGGCATCGTCGAGCCGCGCCGCTGCGATTGTTCGATGTGTCGAAGGCGCGGTGCCATTGCCGCCACCGTTGCAGAGGATGGCCTGCAGGTGGTGCGCGGCGGCGAGCAGCTGCGGCTGTACCAGTTCAACACCCATGTGGCCGAGCACTGGTTCTGCGGCGTCTGCGGCATCTACACCCATCACCGGCGACGCTCGAATCCACGCGAGTTCGGCTACAACGTGGCCTGCCTGGAAGGCATCAATCCGTTCGCGCTCGGCGAGGTGCCGACCAACGATGGGGTGCACCATCCGGCGGACCGCGAATAGGCCATCAGTGGCGGCTGCGCCGCGCCGGCATCGCGACTTTCTGCCACGGTGAGATCGCCATGCGCCCGGCACGCGCGGGGCGCTTGAGGGTCAGCCGGCGCGCGTGCGCTTCCGGCAACGGCTGCGGCGCCGGCGGCGTGGACGGCGACGAGGGGGTGGCAAGCAGAAGGTTGATGAGCCACATGGCAGGTCTCCGTTGGGGGCGGGCAGGTCCACGCTATCCCCGCCCCGGCGACTGCCGTGTGATCCGGCCATGACACCGCGATGACCGTGCTGAACGCGCGCACCGCACTGATTCAGGCTTCCCGTTTCAGGCAAGGTCGCAGGCTTCGCTGTCGCGGGCTTCGCGCCTGCGAATCATTTGTATTTGCATATATGCTTGCGGATAATCCGCGCCATCTACTGTTCCCTCCAGCCCTCGCCCGAGGATTCCCGCTGCATGCAACGCTCCGCCATCAAAGCCTGGTTCGTGGTCCATAAATGGACCAGCCTGGTCTGCACGCTGTTCCTGCTGCTGCTGTGCCTGACCGGCCTGCCGCTGGTGTTCGGCCACGAGATCGCCCACCTCACCGGCGCCGACCCGGAAGTACCGGCCGCACCCGCCGACGCCACGCTGCGCGACCTGAACGCGCAGGTGCAGACGGCATTGCAGCACTTCCCGGGCAACGTGCCGCTGTTCGTCGGCTGGGATCCGGACGCCCCGCTGATGTACGTCAACACCGGCGCGCGCACCGATACGCCGCCGGCGCAGATGCAGACCGTGCTGCTCAATACCGTCAGTGGCGAACAGGTGCCCGCACCGCAGTTCAACGAAGGCGTGATGTACTTCCTGTACCGCCTGCATACGGATCTGTTTCTCGGCCTGCCCGGCCTGTTGTTCATGGGTGCGATGGGGCTGTTGTTCGTGGTGGCGATCATCTCCGGGCTGGTGCTGTATGGACCCTTCATGCGCAAGCAGCGCTTCGGCACCCTGCGCACCGGTCGCAGCCGCCGGCTGGCCTGGCTGGACCTGCACAACGTGATCGGCATCGTCACGCTGGGCTGGGCGCTGGTGGTCGGCCTGACCGGGGCCATCAACACCCTGGCCAAGCCGCTGGAACAGGCCTGGCAAACCCAGCAGCTGGGTGAGTTCGCCGCGCGGTATGCCGGCCAGCCCAAGCCCACCCAGCTGGCTTCGCTGCAGGCTGCGGTGGACACCGCGCGCGCGGCCGAACCGGAGATGCGCCCGGCCTTCGTCAGCTTCCCCGGCACCGGCTACAGCGGTGATCATCACTTCGGCGTGTTCATGCAGGGCAATTCACCGCTCACCGAACGCCTGTATCGCCCGGTGTTGATCGATGCGAGCACCGGCGCGCTGACCGCGCAGCCGCAGCTGCCGACCTACATGACCGTGCTGCTGCTGAGCCAGCCGCTGCATTTTGGTGACTACGGCAAGCTGCCGTTGAAGATCCTGTGGGCGCTGCTGGACCTGTTGACCATCGCGGTGCTGGTCAGCGGCCTGTACCTGTGGTTCAAGCGCGGCAACACCGCCACGCGCGTGGCCGAGATCGAACGCGCGCAGACGCAGGAGGTGGCATGAAGAGCCCCTTCATCGCACCGGCGTGGATCACGCTGGCCAGCCTGGTCGGGCTGGTCAGTGCCTTGATCGGCGATGGCCTGTTCGACCTCATTTCGTGGGTGATTTTCAGCGGCCTCATCGCCTTGTTCGTGCGAGCATGGATGAAGCGCGACCGGCGCTGATGCGCTGATTCCAAGTGCACGCCGCGCGGCCACCCTGGTAGCGCCGAGCCATGCTCGGCGGCTCTCCGTTCCGGCATCGGGATGCCTGACACACGCCACGCTGCGTGCCCGCCGGGCATGGCTCAGCGCTACGGCTTGGTGCAGGAGAACCACGCGGCCAAGCCGTTGCGCAGCAGGTCATCCCAGTACCCCGCCGGCTGGGCCAGCCGGTCCTGCTCCAACAGGCAGGGAGCCTGCCACACCAGGTCGGTGAAACCCGCCTGTGCGAATGCGCGTTCGTAATGCTCGCGTGCCCAGCGGAACACGGTGATGCGCGCCGGTGGATCGCCCGGGAACTCCATCTCCATCCTGGCGCCCTGCTGCCACGGCACATCGTCCAGCACCCGCACGCCGTACTTCGAACAATCATCGTCCGCCAGGCAGTAATCAGGATTCATCGTCTCCACGGCGATCCTGCCACCGGCGCGTACATGCTCGAACGCCGCCGCAGCCATCCGTGCGAGCTCGTCCAGCGACTGCGCGTAGTTGAACAGGAAGGCGGCCACCGCCAGGTCGTACTCGCGCACCGGTGCCAACTGCAGGAAATCACTGACCTGGAAGGTCATCGCGTCGCCGGCAGTCGCCGATACCCGCCTCCCTATTGCCACCATCTCCGGCGATTGGTCCACACCGTGCGCGCTGGCGGCGCCGGCCAGCAGCATTGCCCTGCCGTAAAAGCCGAAACCGCAGGCCAGATCCAGCACGCTGCGGCCCGTCACATCGCCGACCATGTGCTGCATGGTCCGCAGTTCGACCCTGCGCGTGGGCGATGCGTTGGCATACGCCGCATACTGGCCTGCGATGTCATCGTAGTGCGCTTTCATCGTGGAAATCCTCTTCAACAGAGGTGTCCACGCTACGCAACGTCGTCTACGCATTGAAGAGGCGAAAGCGAAACCGCCCGCGCCCGTTTCAGCGTTCGCACACCAGGTTCACCGACATGCAGTTGTGCACGTAGCCCTCCCAGTAACCTTCAGCGCGCGCATCGATATCGGCCTGCTCCAGCACCGGCTCATGCCAGCTGACCGCGCTGAAGCCCGCCGCGCGGATAGCCTGCTCGTAATGTGCACGCTCCCAGCGGTAGTTGGTGATCAATGCCGGCGGCGTACCCGGAAACTCCAGCCGCAGCCGCGCACCCTGCTTCCAGGGTGTCTCTTCCAGAACCTTCACCCCGTACGCCGCGTAGTCCCCCAAGCCCAGCCGATAGTCCGGACTCAAGGTCTGCACCACCAGTCTGCCGCCATGCTTCACATGCGGAACCACCGCGGCGAACATCCGGCGCAACTCCTCCAGTGAAGCGGCATAGTTGAACAGATACGCAGCCAGCACGATGTCATGCTCGCTGCCTGAAGGCATATCCATCACATCATGGGTCTGGAAGGTCATGTCATCGCCGCGATAGGTGGACAGGGCGCGGGCGAAATCGATCATGCCCTGCGACTGGTCCACGCCATGCGCACTTGCCGCGCCGTGACGCAGGAACTCGCGTCCGTAGTAGCCCGATCCGCAGGCCAGGTCCAGCACGCTTTTTCCTTTCACCTCACCGGACAAGCGCAGCATCGTGCGCACTTCGATGGGCCGGGTCGGCGAGGCATTGGCGTAGGCCATGTACTGGTCGACGATACTGTCATAGCTTGCGCTCATCACATCTTCCTTGGATCACCAGAACCGTGAGTGCAAACGCTATAGGGTGGTGATTCGCCATTGAAGAGGCAAAAGCGACGCGCAGTATCGCAACACCCTCCGCCCGTCACCCGCTACGCGCCATTCCCATGAACGCATGCAAGGCCGGATTATCCATATCGGTGCGCAGGCAGAAACTCAGGCTGAAGTGCGCGTCTTCCGACTGCACGGGGCGGTAACAGACCTCCGTATCGCGGAATCCCGCCATGCTGGACGGCACGATGGCGATACCGGTCTCCACCGCCACCAATGACAGCACCGCATGCATGCCGTGTGCTTCCTGCACCACCTTGGGCATGAATCCCGCGGCCACGCACTGGCGCATCACATGCGAATGAAATCCCTCCCCTTCCACGGCGGGCCAGCTGACAAACTCCTCACCGGCAAGATCCTCCATCCGCAAGGAAACGACGGACGCCAACGGGTGTGCGTGCGGCAAGGCAATAGCCAGCGCGTCCACATCGAAGTCCTGCAGCTGCATCCCAGGCGAAATGGGAATGGGAGGAATGAGCACGCCCAGGTCGATCTCGCCTTTGGCCAGCATGTGCTGCTGCTGGCGCGAGGTCGCCTCGCGCAACTCCAGGCGCACCTGCGGGTGGCTGCGCCTGAACGCACGGATCAGCTGCGGCAGGCGGCCGTACAGCGCGCTGCCGACATACGCCACGCGCACCTGCCCGCTGCGTCCTGCCGCGGCCTCGCGCGTGGCCTCCACCGCGTGGGCGGCCTGCTGCAGGGTGTGCCGCGCTTCCACCAGCAAAACCTCCCCGGCAGCAGTAAGTCCCACGGTCCGATGCCCGCGTATCACCAGCAGCGCCCCGATCTGCTCTTCCAGCCGGCGGATCGCCGCAGTCAGCGGGGGCTGTGACATATGCAGGCGCGCGGCGGCGCGGTGGAAATGTTGTTCTTCCGCGACAGCGACGAACTGGCGCAGCAAACGAAGATCGATCATGGCAACCGCGCGAGGAATGGCCGGCTCAGGTTAGCAGTCCCGGTGCCTGCTCCGCGGCTCGATCGCCGGCAGCGCAATCTCCGGCCACGCCGCATCGAAAGCCTCCACGCTGGCGGCAGCCACACCCTGCAGATCGCGCGGGTAGCTCACGCTGGCAGGCTCCTGCGTGCGCGTCGCATGGAACTGGCCATTGCTGGCGCGCAGTACCCACCCGCCCTGCACGCAGCGCGACGAGGCCAGCCAGGCCACCCCGGGCGCCACGGTATCCGGATGCAGCTCATCGGGTTCGCCGTGCACGCCCCACATGCGTGTTTTGGCCACCGGCGATACCGCATTGACGATGATGTTGTCCGCCTCGCCCTCTGCAGCCAGTACGTTCATCAGGCCCACTGCGGCGCTCTTGGCCATCGCGTAGCTGGCCAGCCCGTGCTGCACGTACTGCGGGTACAACGCCCGGTCGGAGGTGGTCAGCACGATGCGCCCCCCTCCTGCCGCACGCATCGCCGGCCACGCCGCCTGGGCAAGCCACAAAGGCGCTTTGGTGGCGATATCCAGCATGTGCTCCAGCTGTACCTCGCTGATGTCTTCGATGCGCTGGTAATGCACCCAACCGGCGTTGTGGATGATGAAGTCCAGCCGCCCGTGCTGGGCCAGGACCTCGTCGACCAATGCGTGGCACTGCGCGCGCGTATCGATGGCGAGCCCGCAGCTGGCCACGTCCAGGCCTTCCACGCGCAGGCGTGCGGCGGCACTGGCCACCCGGCCCGGGTCACGCCCTTCGCCATCGCGGTCGGCGCCGACATCCTGCATCACGATCCTGGCGCCGAGGCGTGCCAGCAGGCGCGTATAGGCCAGGCCCAAGCCGCCCGCCGCACCAGTGACCAGGCCGACCTGTCCATTGAAATCAAGGGGAGTATCCGTCATCCACACAGCGTGGACTGGCACGGCAGCGGTGGCCAATACCGTTCACAGGCAGGGGTGATCCGTTATGGGTATCGAAGGGCGTAGAGTCAATGCTGGCAAGGCCGTGAGCCGAATAGGCGGCCTATTCGGCTCATCGGATGAGCCGAATAAGCGTCGCATTCGACACAATGAGCTCGCCAGCTCCCTTCGTACTATCATCGAATATTGCCAAACCATTCTGGCCAGAATGGCACGCTACAGGCCCACCTGGCTCTTCATCTCGACAATGACGAACAGCTCCGCCCCGCTGCTGATCATCCTGCCAGGGCTCGATGGGAGCGGCCGCCTGTCCGTCCCTTTCATGCACGCGCTCGAGGCGCAGGGGGTTGAATCCCAGGTCATCGCATATCCGAAAGACCGGGCGATGGGATATGACGCACTGCGTGATTGGCTTCGCCCCCAGTTGCTCCGGCAACCGCCCTTCGTGTTGCTCGGTGAATCATTTGCGGGTCCCTTGGCGATAATGCTCGGGACGACCGGACTGACCTCGCTTCGCGGCATCATCCTCTCCACCACGTTTGCATGTGCCCCGGTGCCTGCCCCGTCTGTGTTGGCCCGCGTGCTGCAGTTGCCGCTCCCGCTGCCGCCTGTCGCGCCGTTGGCCAGGCTTCTGCTTGGACGCTGGCGGACGGCATCACTCGAAGGTGCGCTGCGGGACGCGCTGGCCGGCACGTCGCCGTCGGTGCTGCGTGCACGCGCCGTGGAGACGCTGCGGATCGACGTTCGGGCGTTGCTCCCCTTGGTCTCAACGCCTGTCCTTTGCCTGCATGCAAACGAGGATCGACTGTTGCAGGCCAGCGCCTTGCGATCGATCGAGCATGGACTGCAGCAGCCCGCCGAGTCGCATCTTCTGGACGGGCCGCACCTGCTGCTCCAGGCCCAGCCCGTGGAAACGGCAGCCCGCGTGGCAAGTTGGTTGCGCACACTGGACCGTGCCACCCTCCCGCATGCACCCCCAGAGGCGTAGACCATGATCGATCTCCAGGCCACCGACGTCCGGATGTTTCTTCCTTCCCGGGACTTTGCACTCTCGCAAGCTTTCTACGAAGCGCTGGGCTGCGAGCGCGAGTGGGCGGACGACAACCTGGCCCTGTTCAAGCTCGGCCCCTCGCGCTTCTACCTGCAACGCGGCTATGCGAAGGAATGGGCGGAGAACACCATGCTGCATGTTGCCGTGCAGGACGCTGCCGCCTGCTTCAACGCCATCCGCGCACTGCTGGACACCGGCAAGTACCCCGGCGCGCGCGTGGCCCTCCCACGGAGCGAGCCCTATGGAGCGCAGGTAACCTACGTCTGGGATCCCGCAGGTGTGCTGTTGCACCTCGCGCAGTGGGATGCAAAAGACTGACCGTGGCAGGGTCTCCTGCCGCAGTCTTGCCAGTATAGTCAGCCGCATGGAAGACAGAGCCGCGCAACTGGATGAGCTGATCATGGAACTGAGTGCGCTCTGCGACCTGCTGGCACGCGACAGCGAGTGCGAATGGCGGCGCCACTTCGTTTCCTGCCTGCGGCAGGCCGAGGCACTTGCCGCAACCCCGCACGACCAACCCTCCCTCAACATGCTCTCGGGCTCGGTCATGTCCGTGTTCGGCGGCATGGGCAGT
The DNA here is from genome assembly GCF_044901215.1 of Stenotrophomonas sp. NPDC078853. Classification (NCBI taxonomy): domain Bacteria; kingdom Pseudomonadati; phylum Pseudomonadota; class Gammaproteobacteria; order Lysobacterales; family Lysobacteraceae; genus Stenotrophomonas; species Stenotrophomonas sp. NPDC078853. The sequence continues at coordinate 22,522 of NZ_JBJDOQ010000012.1, forward strand.
TTCAACGACTACGTACCGTTCAAGCACGGCCGCCTGATTGCCGGCATGGAAGCACTGGACGAAGCTTCCGGGCGGGTCTATCAGGCTGCCCTGGCACTGCGGGTGATCGCAGCGCGCGACTGACGCCGACCGGTTGCCGCGCCTGCCGCGCGATCAACCATCCCCCTCACCCACACCACTTCGAGACACCCATGGCTGACCCCTACAACACGGCCCGACGTCCTGCCGGCGAAGCGCGACTGGACGATTCGATGATCACAACCGCATTCGAACTGCCGGGCTTCCGCGTGGTGCAGAACATCGGCGTGGTGCGCGGCATCACCGTGCGCTCCCGTTCGATCGTCGGCAACTTCCTCGGCGGCATCCAGACCCTGTTCGGCGGCAACATCACCATCTACACCCAGCTGTGCGAGCAGGCACGCGAAGAGACCTACCGGGATATGGTGAAGCACGCACGCATGCTGGGCGCCAACGCGATCATCGGCATGCGCTACGACGCCACCGACATCATGACCGGGCTGACCGAGGTGCTGTGCTATGGCACGGCGGTCATTGTTGAACCTGCGGGAAGCTGACGCGTTGGCAGGTGGCTGATCGCCTGCGGGGCTGTGCCCAGGCCGATGCAGGCTCCGCGCAGCGGGCAGCGCGGCCCAGCCTGTATCCACTCACATGCCGGACGTAACCTCTGGACGCGCCCAGCTGCTGCATTGAAGATGAGCCATCCCAAACGGAGCCAGGCATGGATCCGCCAGCACCCTTCCAGTTCGAGGTTCGATACCATCCCGGCGAGTATCTTGCTCTCCTGCGCGAGCATATCCATACCACGATCATGCCGACGAACCGCCGCTGGTGGAACCTGCTGTTCGTGAACCTGATGCTGGGCACCTTCGCCCTCGGGCTGTTCGCCTGGAAGTCCTTCCGGGTCGGCCGCTGCCGGTTTGAAATGGACGCGCAAGGCTTCACCCGCCACAGCCGGGGTGGGCCGCAATCGGTTTCGTGGACAGCGGTGAAGAAGCTGCACTGGTACCGGCATGCGATGTTGATGGAACTCAGCGAATCGGAGGTACCGATCCCGTACCGCGTGCTGGAGCCAGGCCAACGTGAGCGGATCGCTGCCTGGGTAGCAGGTCGCAGGCCGGAATCCCAGCCCACCTGATTCCTCTCGGCAGGTGTCAGTTCTGCCGCACCGGCGGCTGGTCCATGAAAGCTATCAGCGCAAGCCATCTCGCCGGACAATACCAACATCGGCATGTGCAGCGCTGTCTTTGCGAAGCCTGCGAAATCCTTCGCATCCTGCTCGAAGTTCCTGAAGTATTCGAAGCCGGAGCGCATGCCACCGGGCCGTGCATAGTCGGCAGCGTAGAACTGGCGGTCGGCCCCCGGGATCGACTTGCTACGGTCTGCCGCGAGGTCGTTCCAGAAGTGCTCGAAGTAGATGCGCTCACGGCCGTCGACCAGCTCAGCGGGGTCTCGCTGTGCTCAGGATCGCGGCGGGTCCGGCGGCCTGCGCGGTGGCCTGGATGGCCAGCAGCACCACCAGCGCGAAGGACGTGCGGCACGAGGAACGCGGAAGCAGGGTCATTGCAGTCTCCAGTCCGGGCTAGCAAGGCGCGCTTCGATCCACTGCTTGAACTCGTGCATCACCTGCTCCCGTCCGACATCGTTGAGCAGGTCATGCGCGTGCTCCGGGTACAGCCGCAGGGTCTTGTCGGCAGATCCTGCGGTGTCATGGAACAGTTGGCTGCCACCGGGTACGGTGACCTTGTCGGCGGTGCCATGGGCAATCAATACCGGCAGGCGCAGCGTCGGAAAGCCACGCCGCAGCCGGTCGCTGCCTGCCAGCATCTGCGCTACCGTCAGCGCGGTCTGCTTCTCCCCCGCGATAAGCGGGTCCGCATCAAGCGCGGCGACCGCATCGGGCATCCGCGAAAACTCCTTGTTAGGCAGCTTCAGCACCCGCAGCTTCGGGAATGGTCCGCTGAGCCAGCGCACCAGCGCCAGCACCGGGGCCGGTGCGGGAACCTGCAGGGCAAAGCTTTCGCAGATCAGCCCGGCCAGCTCATCCTGGTGTTCCAGGGCGTAGGCGCTTGCGATCACCCCGCCGGCACTATGGCCAAGCAGGAACACCGGTACGGTCGGCTCGCGCGACCGCGCCACGTCCATCACCGACTGCACGTCCGCCAGGTAATCCTCGAAGTGCTGCACATGGAAGCGCAGCCCGCTGGATTTGCCGCGCCCACGCAGATCGACGGCGTACACCGCCAGCCCGATCGCGGTGAACTGCGCGGCGGCCCACTGGTAGTGGCCGCTGTGTGAATTGAATCCCGGCACGATCACCAGCACCGCGCGTAACGGTCCACTCGGTCGCCAACTGCGGATGAACAGCTCACCCTCGCCACCGGCGATGAGCTCTTCGGTACGCGACGGGCCGGGCATGCGCGCATCAACCGGTGGCGCGTGTACTGCAGCAGCAGGGAAGGCAGTGTCCATGGCAGATCCTCGGTGAAGGGGGAGGAAGCGAAGTCACGGACACCCACGAACGCCCCTTCGGGCGTCCGCCACGCTGCGTCACTGATGACCCCACAAAGGGGGTCTACGCAGATCCCGGACGACACCGGCCAACGCAGATCGATGCTTCATGCCAACCCGCAGCGACCTACGCCTGGATGTCCTGCTCCTGTCCCAGGTCACGATCAAGCAGACAATCGATGAACGCACGCAGCGCCGGCAGCAGGTAGCGACGGCTGGAGTAGTACAGGAACAGGCCCGGCACGGTGGGTGACCAGTCGGCGAGCACGCGCTTCAATCGCCCATCCCGCAGTGCTTCGGCAATGCCGTCGTCGTTGTAGGCGTACAGGATCCCCAGCCCCTGCAGTGCGGCAGGCACCACGATGTCCTGGTGGTTGGACAGCACCCTGCCCTCGGGGACGAACTCCACGCTCTTCCCTTTCCTGCGGAACTCCCAACCGGCGATCTTGCCACTGCCCGGGTAGCGCCACCCGATGCAGGCGTGCTGCTGCAGATCGGCCGGCACCTTGGGCTCGCCATGCCGCGCAAGGTAGTCGGGGGACGCCACCGCCAGCAGCTCCACATCCGGTGTCAGGCGCACCGCGATCATGTCTTTCTGCAGCCGCCCGCCCACCCGGATGCCGGCATCGAAGCCCTCGCCGGCAATATCACTCAAGCCATCATCGACCACGATGTCGAGCACGACATCCGGATGGGCCTGCGCAAAGCGGCCCAGCCGCGGCGCGATGAGCTTGTGCGCTGCCATGCTGAGCGTGTTGATCCGCAGCGTTCCTGCAGTTCGCGCGGTGCTGCCCAGCGCCTGCGCGACGGCATCATCCATCTCGCGCAGCATCGGGGCGATACGCTCATGCAGCCGGCGTCCGGGCTCGGTGGGCGAAACACTGCGCGTGGTGCGGTTCAACAACCGCACGCCCAAGCGCGCCTCCAGCTGCCGCACAATCTGGCTGAGCGCAGAGCGGGACAGCCCTAGATGGTCGGCGGCGCGGGCGAAACTGGCCCGTTCGACCACCGCCGCGAATGCTTTGAGTTCTGCGAATTCGGAGCCACGCATTGTGCCCTGATTCCTACATAGCCTGATCAGATAGTAGGCGATTCTGTTGACGGCAGGAACGGGCCATCCTGAGCCCCTGTCCTCAACCGGAGCCTGCCCATGAAAGACCTGAACCTGCCCGAGCCGATCACTGCCTACTTCAACGCCGACGCGAACGATGGGCGTGCCGTCGCCCGCTGCTTCAACCCGGATGGATCGGTGCGGGACGAGGGCAAGACCCACACGGGCCCGGCCGCCATCGAGGCCTGGAAAGCGCACACCGCCGACCGCTACCGCTACACCGCCACGCCCATCAAAGTGGAAAAAAAAGAGCGCACCTACTTCGTCACCAGCCACGTGGTGGGCGACTTCCCCGGCAGCCCGATCGACCTGCGTTACGCCTTCACCCTGGAACGCGGCAAGATCGCCACGCTGGAGATCTCGGCATGAACTTCGACCTCCAACTGGCCGGCGGCCGCACCATCCCCACGGCGTAAGCCGCACATCACGCCGCCCGATAGCCGTCCCAGGAACCGCTATGCTTGGCGCGGCATCAAACCCGCCTTCCATACCCTGCAGGACGCAGCACCATGATGGTCAAGAACGCATCCCTGCTGTGCTCAGCCGTGCTGGCGATGTCTGCTGCTTTGCTTGCTGCTGGGTGTGGCGGAACGACGCGGAAGACGGTCCTCTCCACTGACAGCCTGAAGGTGGTGGCCGTCACGGAGTCGAGGTTGGATATCAACGTCAGCGAGTACCAGCACTACACGACGTACACGCTGTACGTCGATGGCACGGAGCTTTCAGACAAGGCATTCGCAGACCTGCTGCAGGATGCGGATGCCAGGGACGAGCAGATCGTCCACACCGATGCCATCGTGGTTGCCGACAACACCGTCCTGCTGGCATCACGCACCCGCGACGGGTCGGCCTGCTGGACAACCCATCTGTCCGCGCACGGCGGCAAGGCGACCCTGGAAAAGATCATCACCAGTACGGTTGATTGCTCCCCAGTGCCGGCGCCGCCGGGCTGGAGTACGCTGTACGATGAAGCCAGCAACCTGGTCCTGGTGCGTACCCATCCCTTCGCGGTGCATCCGATCACCGGCTACTGGCAGGTCCTCTGGATAGAGGGCGATGTGGTGGCGCTGTACGCCGAGGAGCGGGCGAAGGAGCGACTCATCGTCAGGCTCGTCCGGATATCCGCAGACGAAACGCTTGCCGAGCAGCACCTGCCGATGAACACCTATGCGGAGCCTGATCTGCTTCATGCCTCGCCGGACGCACGCAGGCAATGGCTGTTCAGCAACTTTTCCGTCAGCCTGGGCGTTCCTGCCTCCATCCAGCTTCGTCCTGACAACACGCTCAAGACGATCACCCCGGAGGTCTGGGCGCAGTACCAGGAAATGGATCGGCAGAACAAGGAGGCCGATGCCCGCGCGAGTGCAGAAGGCCAGGCCCGCACCGACGCACTGTACCGGGAAGTGAGGGCAGCGGAGTCGGCCAAGGGCCACCCCGCGAGCCGGCTCCAGTAGACCGCGGCATTGCTACACTCCCCCGCTTTCGATGGATATGGAGAGCAGGGCAAATGGACTTCCTCCAACGGCTGTACATCATCACGTGGGCGGCGATGGCGATGGTTGCCACCGCCGCGTCGGCCGCCACCGTGGACTCCCACCCCGCTGTGCCGTCTGTTTACTACGTGCGCCATGCAGTGAGCAGCGGGCCGGATGCAGGCGATGAGACAACGCTGTCCGGCTATTACGAAGCGGCATTGCAGCCGGCGTCGCGCGCAGGCAGCCAGCTTCGAGTCCTGCCCATCTGGTCGCAGCAGAGAGACGCGACAGGTCATGCAAGCTACCTGATGGACCTGGACCCGCGCGATGCTACCGACGCGGCACAACTGGCCGTGCTTGCCGAAGGCTTCAGTGCTGAGGCAACACGATCTGGAGAGTTCGGCGCGCTGCGTGCGGCGGACCAGAGCGCATGGTCTGCACTGTCCCGGAAATCACCCGACGCGGCTGAGGCATTGCTCGCCCGGCAACAGGCAGCGGGACTGCGGCCGGTGCGATTGCCCGCCACCGTGGCGGTGGGCGACGTGCTGGCGGGAACGCTGCGGATCGAACCCCATGGCAGCGTCGAGACGGCCCTTCGGGTTATCGAAGTCACCCCGGAGGCGGTGCTGATGGAGCTGTCCGTTGCAGGCCCCGGCGCGCAGGGCGATGGCAGGCTGGTGGTAGCGCGTGGGGATGGCATGCCGATCGAGCTGCGGATGGAAGTGCGCTACGCGGCCAGCAAGGGCCTGCCCGCTTCCCTCCACCGCGTGCACCTGGCAGATACCGGGCACGACCCGATGCTGCAGATGAGCGAGGATGTCGAGAGCTACGTCAGCTATGTCGAGCAGGTGAACCACACGCTGCAGCGCCCGCCGTACAGCGGCGTCGCGCCGGATCCTTCGGCCTACACGCACCGCGCGGCAGTGCTCGGCGAGCTGGAGGACTACATGGTTGGCGCGGCCTCGCTTCCTGCGCTGATGCCGTACATGGGCTCGTTCTGGATTCCCGCAGAGGGCGGCGCAGGACGCTGGCTGGCGATCGGCGCGCGCTCCAGCCTGGAACGCGACCCAGCGGCCGGCCAAGGACAGCACGAGCGCATCCTGATGTCCCGCCTGCATCGCGTGGTGATGCTGGATTCGGATGGCGCGGAGATCGCCGGACTGCCGACCAAACGGGTCACGCCGACGCTGTTCTTCCCGGAAAAGTATTCAGTCACGCAGAACGAGGTGAGCTTCCCCTTCCATCTGCCACTGGGCGCGCCGCGTGATGTGTTGGGCCGCATCGAAGCGGTGCGCATGTCCGTCGACGCCGAGGTCTATGCATTCGAAACGACCGAGATCCTGCAGCCCGGTGAGCGTTCAAAACTTAATCCTGACATCACCTTGCTGCGCCCCGCTGCCCATCGCGCGACGCTGCTGCAGGGCAGGCAGTCGTGGAAGGCGAAGACCGGCCTGTACAGCGTGGTCGTGCCGCTGGATGAGGAAGGAAACGTGTTGCCGTCCGAGCAGATGATCATTGCCCCGCTGAAGCCCGCGCAGCCGACGCGGCTGGCGCAGGTGCCACTGGCCTGGGAGAACGGCAGCCTGCCGATGCGAACCGAGATCGCCACCGCCCGGCCCATCGCCAGGCTGCAGGTGCGCCACTATCGCTGGAGCTCGGTGCCCACGACATGGACCTTCCCGATGCGGGAGTGATGGGAGGGCGTGCGCGACGCGTGCGGGCGGTGGATGGAGAGGCCGATGCAGCAGCCGGCGTAAAGGTTGCAATGACCAACGGGGCTTTGCCCTGCCCCCGCACGTGCGCCACCATCGGCTGCAGGCAAGGCACCCGTCCTTGCGGGGACGGCAGCATGATCAGGCGCATCGGCAGTATGTTCATTCTTGGGCTGTGCAGCGCAGCCGCGCTGGCCGACACCCCCGGCTATCAGCCCAGCTTCCACCCGGACCAGCTGAAGGGCCCGCCCGCCGGCCGCCCCAATGAGGTGCTGGTGCTGGGTTCGCCGCACCTTTCCGCCCTGCCCGACACCTTCGCGCCGGCCCAATTGGAGCCTCTGCTGGAGCGCCTTCAAGCCTGGAAACCGGACGCGATCGCGGTTGAAGCGATATCCGGCATGCAATGCGATTACATGCGCCGGTTCCCTACCCGTTACGTGGACAGCATCGACAGCTACTGCCCGGACCTTGCCCCGGCGCAGGCCGCCACCGGACTGGATGTGCCGGCGGCCAACGCGGAAGCAGAACGTCTGCTGGCCACTTGGCCCACCGAGCCGACTGCAGCGCAGCGACGCCACCTGGCCGCCGTGTTCCTTGCGGCCGGTGAGCGCAATTCGGCCCTGGTGCAATGGCTGCGGCTGCCGACGGCGCAACGTACGGCGGCCGACGGCTTGAACGATGAGTTGGTGGCCTATCTGGACAAGCGCCTGCAACGTCGTGACGAGTCCCTGCTGGTGGCGGCTACGCTCGCCGCACGGCTCGGCCTGGAACGGGTATGGGCGGTGGATGACCATACTGCCGATTCGGCCACGCCCAAGGAACTGGAAAAGGCCTCCGGCGAGGCGATCATGAAGGCGTGGGACAACCCGTATAACAAGGCGCGCGCCGAGGCGGACGTTGCACTGCACGCCGACCTGGGCAAGCCCGATGGCCTGCTGGCGATCTACCGCACGTACAACGCCCCGGAAGCGGCGATGCAGGCGTTCCACGCCGACTTCGGCGCCGCCCTGGTGGAGCCTTCGCCGCAGGCATTCGGACGCAACTACGTGGGCTACTGGGAAACCCGCAACCTGCGCATGGTCGCCAACATCCGCGACGTGCTCGGGCAGACGCCCGGCACGCGCATGCTGGCCATCGTCGGCGCATCGCACAAACCGTATTACGAAGCCTATCTGCAGTTGATGCACGACGTGCAGCTGGTGGATGCCGGGGACGTGCTGCACTGAGCTTGCCGACAATGCTCCAAGACTGATGGGAGATTCGCAGGGCGCTATCTGACCCAGTTCAAACCATCGGCCGCCTCACCCTGCCTCGCGCATCCATTCCTCTGCGTCCTTGCCGGCCGGCGTCCGCAGCGGCGTGCCCGGGTCGGTCACCGCACGCCACACTGCCTCGGCCACGTCCTGCGCCTCGGTGTCCGGCCCACTGGTATCGCGGAAACCTGCCAGGATGCCCTGCACCATCGGTCCGTAGTCCGGGTGTTCCAATCCGCCAAGATGCACGCCCGCATTCGCACCGAAGCGCGTGGTCGGCGAGCGCCCCGGCAGCACCAGCCGCACCCGCACGCCGAAGGGTTCCACTTCGATCGCCAGTGATTGGGTGAAGGCATTCACCGCGGCCTTGCTGGCCGAGTACACGCCCACCAACGGCAGCGCCTTCAGGGTCACCGAGGAGGTCACGTTGACGATCACCCCGGCACCGCGCTCGCGCAGCTGCGGCAGCACCGCCTGGGTCATCGCCAGCGTGCCCAGGGTGTTGGTTTCAAACAGCGCGCGTGCGGTGTCCATCGGCGTCAGCTCCACCGGCACAGGCGCACCGAAGCCGGCGTTGTTCACCAGCGCCTCGAGTGGCCCGGCCTGCTCAATGGCGCGTGCGATGCTGTCAGCATCGGTGATATCCAGTGCCAGCACACGGAGGCGATCGGAAGCAGGCAGCAGCTCGGCGTCGGGGGTGCGCATGGTGGCCACCACATCCCACCCGCGTGCCAGGAACAGACGGGCGGTTTCCAACCCGAAGCCGGAGGAACAGCCGGTAATCATCACAGTCGACATCAGCAAACCTCTACGTGGGAACAGGTGTCCATGGTCGGTCCCGTCCGCAGGACGCGCTACACTCCAGCGTCCATATAACCTCTCTGATCGTCCTGCCATGTCCGATCCCCTGTCCGAGGTTGTCGCCCTGTTGCAGCCGACTGCGCGCTACTCCAAGCGGGTGGAGGGGGCGGGTGAATGGTGCATTCGACGCGACATTCCGGGTGAACCGTTCTACGCCGCCGTGCTGGAAGGTGGCTGCCAGCTGATGATCGACGGAGGCGCGCCCATCAGGCTGCAGGCCGGCGACTTCGTGCTGATACCGGCCGTGCACGCGCTGGTGACCGCCAGCCTGGATGCGGCGCCGGACCTGCCCGCTACGCTGCCCACGCAGCTCGGCGAGGACCATTTCCGCATCGGCCGCCAGCACGGACCGGTGGACCTGCGCATGCAGGTCGGGCACTGCCAGTTCGGGTCGCCGGATGCCGCGCTGCTGGTGGCGCTGCTGCCCGCCCTGGTGCACGTGCGTGGGGAAGCACGGCTGACCGCGTTGGTGCGGATGGTCGGGGACGAAGCGCGCTCGCGGCGGCCGGCGCGGGAAGTGGTGCTGGAGCGCCTGCTGGACGTGCTGCTGATCGAGGCATTGCGCAGCCGGGGGACGCCTGCCGAAGGCACCGGCCTTGTGAGAGGGTTGGCCGATGAGCGCCTGGCCGTCGCACTGCGTGCGATGCATGCGCGGCCACAACACGGATGGAGCGTGGCGGAACTTGCCGACCAAGCCGCGCTATCGCGCTCGGCGTTCTCGGCGCGGTTCACCAAGGTGGTCGGCGTGGCCCCGATGGAGTATCTGCTGACTTGGCGCATGGCACTGGCCAAGCGCCTGCTGCGCACCCGCGAACTCAGTCTGGAACAGGTGGCCGAACGCGTGGGCTATTCGGGCGCGGTGACCTTCAGCGTGGCTTTCGCGCGGCAGATGGGAATGTCGCCGACGCGGTATGCGCGTGTTGGGGAGCCGGTGTAAGGTTTGGCACCAGCCACCACATCGGACACGAGCGGCATGACGCAATGACTAGCGTACTCAGCTACGGTGGCACAGGGAATAATTCGTTGTTTGGCGCCGATGGCCGTCCGGCCTCGCGCGGATCGTACGACATGTTCTCTACGCGGCAAGGGAACGTCGAGACGATCCGCTTCATCGGCTTGGCAGGTAATGCGGTTTACTTCATTGGCAGTGGTGAGTCTGCGTTCTCGGGCGTGTCGGTACGCGTTCAGTAAATTAATTGCCGGCTGCGTTGTGCAGCCTGGCCTTCCTCTGGAGTACGTTGGATGAAAACGGCTTGGAACGTGCTGGCGGCGTTGTCATTGCTCTGCGCTGCGCTCTCAGGCTGGCTGCTTTTCACTTCTTCAGCGGGGCCAAGAATGTATGCGGGCATGCAGCTCCTCATTGCGGGATTGCTGGCGTCCGTGATCTGTACAATTTTGTCGGTTGCGCTTGCCGAAAATAGGCGGCGGTTGGTAAGTGCGGCGTTGCTCGCCTGTTATGGCGGGGCAGTGCTGACACTATTCATATCAATGGGAAACGTTAGTTGAGTGCGGCCTTTCGACGCGATCACGGTCGATTATCGCGGGCCACTGGCACTTAGAGATCGTCTGAGCAGATCAGCCGCAACCTCCGAGCTGGAGCCGGAAATACAGCAAGCCATCGAATGGGCCCTGCCGCAAGCCGTTGCGGCGTGCAGATCGGTTGTGCAGCGCTTCGGCCCGGACGGGTCCGGAGACGGCAGCGCTTGATCGGTTACCAACCTGACTTCGTGTAGAGTGCCCTGAATCTGATCTCCGCATGCAAGGAAGCCGCCATGACCAGCTCGCGCTCATTCCGCCCTGCCCTGCTCGCCGGCCTACTGCTGGCACCACTCGTGGCGCTCGCCCAGCCGGTGCAGACCCCTGCCGCCGTACGGCAATACCAGGCCATGAAGACGCTCAAGGCGATGGCCGTTTCTACCAAGAAACCTGCAGTAAGCGAAATCGCGTCCCAAGTACGCAGCGCCAACAATCCTGATGTGCTGGTTGGCATGGACGCCATGACGCCCACCCAAGCACTGCGGATCTGTGGCTTCGCCGAACACGCCGTGCTGGTCTCCTCGGACATGATAGGTGAAAGCGCCAACCGGACCCTGCTGCAGCAGATGGCGCCGGCGTGGAATGACGCAAAAGTGTTCGCGTTGCAGTGCAACGCCAGGCACGTATCGCTGCGCGGAACGACCATGGCAAGACAGCCAGATGCAAAGCGGACCGATGACTATCTGCTGCCCCTGCGCATGCATGCCGAGCTGCTGGTTGGCTACTATGCACGTGTGAGCGTCACCGTAGCCTCGCCCGACACACCGCTGCTGCAGCGCCAGGCCATCCTGCGCGAGGCATTGCCGGCGGCCGACATGGCCGTTCGCTCGCTATCGCTGCATTCACGTGCGCAACATCAGCAAAAAGTGCAGCAGCAGGTCAATCAAGTAGCGAATCCAGATGAATCGCTCGTTGCACCCCTGCTTGCTGTATTCAACACCACCGAATGCAACGATGCATGCAAGCTGCTCAACACGCAGCCTGCTACGTTGTGATGGCTTGATCGGCTGCCTACCGGATCGTCGACACGTGCACGTCTGAGCATGCGTTCGGCGTGACGCCCCTGCCTGCCTGCGGTGACGTAGACGTCCACTGAGCGCTGTGCTTTTGAAGATCGGCCCATGTACGTGGATGCCTGCGGCTGTTGGTATGTAGATGCTGGCGACGTAGAAGCGTCAGTCGGGATTGGCATCCTGTTCGGCAAGTTCAATTTTGGCTCTGTTTTGCCCTCTGGGCACGGCGGAGAATGCACTGCATCGCGTGCCGGTTTCATGGTGGGCGATGTGAGGGGATCCCTGATCCGCCGGCCATTTTTTGAACTTGCCCCGGTATGCCAACCCGCATCGCCCGCCACCTCGCGCGTCCGCGCAGGTGGCCACACGCCTTGGGAAGGATGACCGATGGAATCGCAGAATCCGCTTAGTGCCAAACGCTTGCACGCCTTAATCGGCGACGAGATCCACGAGTTTCCGCCTTACTTCATGGAGCGGCTGGAAAGGAAGCTGGAGGAGTTCGAACACTCCCGCGAAAATCCGGCAGGCGTCGTGCATCTGCAGCTGGTGCCCGACTTACCCAAAGACGCACGTGTGTTCGACCTGGACAGCTACGCCGACCGCCACAGCAAGGTAGCCGTGCCGCGCGCCACGCTGCAGGGCATCAGCGCGATCCTTGAAATCCTGCATTCGGTGCAGGTGGGCAGGCAGGACGGCGGCACGCATGCCGTGCTGAGCGATCACCTGGTGGAGGGCCTGATCACCGCCGGCCGCGCCTTGGTGAACTCATCCATCGAATCCATGCGGAGTGCAACATGAGTGATATCGAATTCAAGATCCCGCCGATCAACAGTGCCGCCGCCCGCGACGCTGAGCGCGCGGAGTACCTGGACGTCCGGATGCGGATGGAGGGATGTGACGAACCGAGCATCGGGCGCGCCCTGCTGCTGGTTGCAGAACTGCACGGCATGTCACGCATCGCGCAGGCGTGCGGCGTGAGCGTGGTAACCCTGCGCCGCCAGTTGAACGGCACCCGCCCGCTGTACCTGGAAACCGTGCTCGGTGTAATGCGCGCAATGAACCTGCAGCTGCGGGTGGAAGATCGCGTTACCGCTGATTGATTCCATTGGCAGTGAGGTGCATCGGGTGGGTGATGACCGCCCTCGGTGGGTGACGACTGTCCTTGGTGGGTGACGACCGTCCCTGGTGGGTGACGACCGTTGGTCGTCACGCCCCTGCCCGGCCGACCTGCCGGCAACACGCCTCGGGTCAAGCTCACCGAGGCGATGTGCTTGCGCTGATCATCCCGGGGTCTGTATCACCCTTCTTGTAGTCATACGCAGTGAGTTGCCAGAAGGCTGCGGCGTCCTCGCCCGTGACCCATGTGTAGCTCCAGGACTCCCTGCCTCCCGTAGCATTCGTCTGCGCGATGCCGATGGCTTGCCCCGGGCTTCCCTTTGCTGGCAGTGGTACTGACGAACTGGCTTCGGCAGCGGTGCGCATGGTCGGGCCCGATGACGCGGTGGAGATTGTCACTTTCACTTCGGCGCCGGGCACCCACGGCCCGTAGCCTGGAGAGTTGTTTCGAATCCAGGAATGAATCGACGCAGCCTCGCGCGATCCCGGCGCGTAGATCCTCGTCGTGGTCGAAGTGGTGGAGATTGGAGGGGATGATGCCGAGGCGTCCTCCGCCCCGGCAGTGGCCGCGGCCAAGGCGCCTGCGATGAGACAGGCATGCAGCTTCTTCATCACGTACTTCATCCTTTTCCGTGTTGAACGAGTGGCCGGTGCGACGCTTGTTGCTGCACCGGCCAAGACATTCAATGACGCGAGCATGCACTGGTCAAGCTTAAAAGTGTCCTGCGTGCCCTGGCACCGCACGGACGGCGCTTCGCAGCGTCAGGCGTGGCTGAAACGTCCGTTTACTACGTCCAGCAGATGGTCCACCGCGCCGGGTCGGCGGTTGCCCTGCACGAAACCGGACCAGTCCGCGCGGGCGATGGAGCCCAGCACGATGCTGTCCACTTCGAACTTCTTCAGCGGCCAATGGCGGAACAGGCGCTTGCCGGTCACGCCCTTGGCGATCTCGGCAATGCCGGTGTGCAGCCCAGCTTGGCGCACGCGCCCGTAAGCCTGTGCCACGCCCTCGCCGGGGCCTTCCAGATACTGAAGGAACCGGCCGCCGTCAAACAGCAGCACGCCACTGACATCGGCAGCACGGTTGAACGCTTCGGCATCGGAAACGAGCGCCTGAAGGTCCTGCGGGTCGATGCGCTTGCTGACCCGGCTTGTGTACACCACAGCTTCCAAGGACATGAAACCTCCTTGCGCTTCTGCGCGAACTAAGCAAGGAGAAACCTTAACAGCTGAACGCGTTCATAGTTTGGACGGAAGCTGAATAGGGAAAAGCCCTTATCACCAGAGGATCGTGCACCCACTGATCGCTGGACTCCGATTCCAGCCCCGTATACGGCTAGGGAGATATAGTCAAGAAATACCCGCACCTTCCACCTGGGTGCCGGCCGAAGCCTTGGGGACACTCTTTAATGCTTCCTTTGCATTCTTTGCGATCGCTTTTTTTATGCGATGTTGAGCATCCTTAACTTTGTCACCGTCTAAAACTTCCCGCTTGAGTATCTCATTGTTGAGCAGATCCGCGATAGCGTCTGGCTCGATCTTCAGTTCAGGGAAGAGCCGTCGAAGCTCACGACGAATAATCGAAACCACAGGCTCTCCTAGAACAACCTGTGCCACCGTGAACTTGTTAAGCACCGAGATGTGCTGGTGGTAGAGACCCATGGCGTCTGAGGTGATTCCTTCACGGCAAAGAAGGAAAAGACGACGCTGATCCTCTTCGTTTTTCAGATTAATGTCTGCGATGCAGAAAGAGGAGACAAGTTCGTATTCGATGGGCTGGCCGAACTTGATCCGATACAGGCGCCATTCCAACGCATTAGTTAGTACGATCCACTCGATGCCTTCATGGGCCCCATAATTGATCGCTTGCCTGAGGTGCGTTTCGTTCAGAGCCAAGGCGGCAGCTTTGACCTCAATGAGGATGCGAATCTTACCGTCAATCTTGACCGCAAGATCGCAGAAGGTTCCCCTGATCTGCTGCTCACTGGTCAGCTCGTTGTATTTGTCATAGCCAAATACCTCTGCAAGCATGTCTTTGACCAGCGTTACCGTATCCGCTTCGGACACATCCTTGGTTTTGTGGGAGATTGCCACCGCTACCAATGATTTGACCGTCGCCGGCCATCTTTCCAAGACCTTCTTCGGAATCTTTAGCATGCCTACTCCCCATCCGTTGGTAGTAGCCGCATAGTGGCGCGTCAGCAGACCTGGCGCAATGCGCCCTTTGAGCTGCGGCATAGGAAGGCTGCCGGTCGTCTGTCACTGTGTCTACCCAAACCCGATTTGATGCGCCGTCCTCAACCAGGCCGCATCCACCATCCCGTCGAAGCCCACGACCGCATCCACCCCACACTGCGGACACAGCGCGGTCTGATCCTGCCCTTCCCCGTCGCACCATTCGTGGATGGCGCTGGGCGCGAATTGCTCGAAGCAGTAGAAACACGCGGCCACATCACTGGCGAGCAGCCTCTCTCGATGCATCGACGACCCACAGGTCCGCGCCATATCATCCAGCTTCCAGCGCAGCCAAAGCCGCCGCAGAAACGCGGCTCCGACGCGAATGCGCTTCCCATATGTAACCCTCCTGCGGGCGCGCAGCATCGCCAATGACGTCGACGAAAACGATGTCAATCATCAAGCAGAGTCCGGGGATGGCGAATAACGCAAAAAAGCCCCCGTTTCCGGAGGCTTTTTCAACTTGATCATGGTGGGCGGTACAAGGTTCGAACTTGTGACCCTTGCCGTGTGAAGGACGAGATAGGGCCTTGCGCCACAAGGGTCAGCCCCGCAAGCCCTTGTTTTTCCGTCTCATTGCGTCCGGGTGAATTTGGCCACACACTGCTTTTTGCAGGATATTTGCAGGAGCAAGGTGATGCCGAAGGTAACGAGAGAGCCGCTGACCCGGAAAGCGGTAGACGCGGCGAAGACCACAGGCAAGCTCTATCGCTTGCGGGACGCGACGGTTCCGGGCCTGGTGCTGCGCGTGTCCGCCACCGGCGCCAAGTCGTGGGCGATGGTGTGGGGCCGAGGTCAGGAGAAGGCTTTCGCCAGCTACCCGGCGACCACGCTGGAGGGTGCCCGCGAGGCTGCCCGCCGCCTATCCTCCGAGATCGACAAGCATGGCGCCCCGGCGGCCGTGGTCACTCCCAAGAGCGAGCTCACCGTGGCTGACGCCTGCCGCGACTATGTGGCCGCCCTCAAGAAGGACGGCCGTGCCACCACCGCGGCCGACGCTGATCGCCGGTTCGAACGGTGCCTGTACGCCGACAAGCTGGGCAAGGTGCGCCTCAAGGATCTCCACCAGGATCACATCGAGGCATGGCGCGATCGCGTGGAGAAAGGAGACCTCGCACCGCTGCCGGCGAAGCGAGGCCGGCCACCGGTGGCGAAGCCCTTGGCGCGATCCAGCATCAACCGGATCCGCACAACGCTGGTGGCCGCGCTGAATCATGCCGTGGCGCGCCGCAAGGTCTCCCCCGACCTGGCCTTCGAGTGGAACGCCGTGAAGCCGCTCAAGGACGCCGGCCAGCGCCGAGGGCTGTATCTGGAGCGGGAACAGCGCCGCGCGCTGCTGGACGCCGCTGTGGGGCCGGTGCGCGACCTGATCGAGTGCGTTGCTCTCACTGGCTGCAGGCCGGGCGATCCCGCCATCTGCCTGCGGTCCGACTATGACGGCCGCACCGCGAGTGTTCGGTTCCGCAGCAAGGACCACGACCGCAAGATTCCGCTCTCCCCTTCCGCCGGCGCCATGTTCGACCGGCTGGCCAAGGGGAAGCTCCCCAAGGCGCACCTGTTCACCCAGGACGGCGGGAAGGCTTGGACGGCGGATGCCTGGAGCGATCCCGTCAGAGAGGCCGCTGCGCGCGCTGGGCTGCCCGCCGGCGTCACGCTCTACACCCTGCGGCACTGCTGGATCACGGACGCCATCGTGGGCGGCATGGACCTGCTGACCGTGGCGAAACTGGCCGGCACGTCACTGGCGATGATCGAGAAGCACTACGGGCACCTGGTGCAGGGCGCTGCGCGCGACAAGCTGGCGCAGGTGCAGTTCCTGTAGCGCTACAGCACACCCGCTTGTCGGGCTCGTTCGGCGAACGCTTCCACATCCACCGGGCGCCCGTGCGCTTCCGCGATGGCCAGCTCCGATAGAAGCAGCGTCGCGCTATCAACCAGCTGCCGGAACACCACCAAGGCCTGTTCCGTGTCCGCCAGTGCCTCGTGTACCGAAGTGCCCGCCTCCTGGCCAGGATATGGGCCGGGGCCGTCTTCGTCGCGCATTGAGTCCAAGCGCGTCACCGCCCGGGCGAGCATTTCGGCGGTGGCCTCGTTGATTTCACGTTGCGCCGCCAACTCGGCCCGAAGCCCGAGAACGCCTGGCGCCCGGCCTTGATCCTCAAACGACCGCTCAAGCCGATGAACAATTTCCGCTGACAACGAACGGCCCGACCTCTCGGCCGACTCATCGAGCCGCTCCTTGAGGGTGGCAGGCAGGCGAAGCTTGAACTGGGCATCTGGAATATTCATGGCGGAATGATGGACCTTTTTGGTCCTTGACCGCAACGGACCAATATGGTCCACTGCGTGTAACGGACCATTTTGGTCCTTACACAAGGAGCGACATGAACGACCAGAAAGAGCGCCTTAGCTACACGACCGATGAAGCCTGCGCGGTGACTGGGCTCAACCGGACCGCGTTCTACGGGGCCATCTCCAAGAACCAGATCAAGACGTTCAAGGTCGGTCGGCGCCGCATGGTTTCGGCACGCGCGCTGCGCGAGTTCATCGAAGCCAGAGAGAAAGAAGCGACCGGCGGTGCCGCCGCTTGAGGGGTATGCCATGTCCAGCGCCCCTGAAATAGAAACGGCCCGCCCGGTTGCAGCCGGATCGAGCCGAGAAGCCATCGAACCCACCAAGGAACGAGACCATGAAGCGAACTGTACAGCAAAGCCCCGGCAAATCCATCGGGCAAACCCCCACCCCGGGTTCAGAAATCCCTGACAGCCCCTACTTCCGCCACCAGCACTGGTCGGATGCCCACTGGGAGGAGATCGGGCTGCGCCCCGCAATCGAGAACCGGCTGGCCCGGGTGGACCGCGCGCTGCAATCGATGGGCGCGATCCATGAGCTGCTGACTATCTCCTTCAATGCGGGCCTCGAGGCCGATCACGTGCCGGGCCTGCGGTTCTCGCCCACCCAGCAGGAGGGGCTGCACTGCGCGTTCCAGTGCCTGTTCGAAGAAGCCAGCCTGACGATGGGAGATCTCCGCGACAACACGATGGACTGCTGGGGCACCAAGGGAGGCCGGGCATGAGAGTTTTCCCGAAGCGCAGCGGCAAGCAGCAGACCCCGGCCAAGACCGTCGACCAGGCGATGGAGGTGTTCCGCGCCATCGATCCCAAGGCAATCGAGTACATGGCGAGCCAGGCGTCCCACCGCGCAGAGCTGCAGCAGCACGCAGACCGGTTCAGGGCAATGGCCGACGAGCACCGCCGGGTGACGGAACAGTTCATCGAGGTCGCGGAGCGGCTGGAACGCGCGCTGCGCACCGCACTGGAGGCCTGACATGGCGATTCAACGCAGACCGCAGTACGAGCGTCCACCGGGCGCCGTAGGCCACATCGAATTCGCGCTGTGCTTCGCGGCGTGGATGCAGTCGCGCCGGCAGCCGCCCACCTACCGTGACCTGATGGAGCGCTTCCAGATGAGCAGGGGCACCGCGTATCGCTTCCTCCGCCGCTGGCAGGACGTAGTGCAGTCCGAGCAGGTGCGGCCATGATCGGCCGTGCCCCTCGCCTGGACCCCGTGGCGTGTGACTGCTGCGCGCGCCCGCTGCTGCCGGTGTTCGGCACATATCACCGCGTGGAGCGGGAATACGGCTGGGCGTCCCTGCCCTACGTCCTGTGCGGATCGTGCGCCTTGGACCACCGCGGCCGGCCGCCTGAGGCGCGCGTCAGGGAGTGGGTGTTGATCCGCGCCTCGCGCGCTGGGGAGGGCTGGTTCCGCGCCGTACGCGAGCTGGTGGCCACAATCGAAGTGAGGGCTGTCCGATGAACCGAGACATGTTTGATTCACTGAGGCTAGCCAGGTTCGACCTGCAGGACATGCCCGGGCATGGCGAGGCGCTGCAAGCGGCAGTGCGCATCGCCAAGCAGTACCGGGAGGGCGTGACGGTCGAAGTCATCCATCGCTCCCAGGTTGGCGCCTGTATCCCCTTCACCGTCCTGCCGAAGCACTACCTGGGCAAGAAGGTGAGGATCGTGATCGTAGGGGAGGCTGATGAGTGAGCGAGAAGCCCGCAAACAGGCCAAGCGGCGCGCGCGGGCGACAGGGCGTAGCAGCAGCGTCTATGTGCCCGTCTCCCCCCATGTCCGTATCTACGCTTGGGAGCTGGATTGCCCTGCATATCGAACCCTCAACCCTGATGCCCGTGCGCTGCTGGTGGAGCTACGCGCGCTGTATCGGCCAGCTACCGGAAACGAGGTGTTTCTCAGCGTGCGGGAAGCGCGCCGGCGCCTGGGCAACGTGGGCCAAGCGAAGGTCCAGGCGGCGTTTTCCGCACTCGAGGAGCGAGGCTGGATCGAGGAAGCCAAGGCCGGGAGCTTCGATCAGAAGACAGGCACCGGACGCGCTCGCTCCTTCCTGCTCACCAACGTCGGCCCGGATGGCGGTGACGTGGACGCAAAGAAGAGCTACATGCGCTGGAGGCCAGATGCCGAAGAATGCCAAAAAAACACGGTACTCAAGGCGAGTACGCACCGCACTCAAGGTGAGTACGGTCATGCATAAGCGTAACGAGAATCTAACGAAAGCGTACTCACTGCGAGTACGGTCAAGGCCAGTTCTAGGGCAAAACCGTACTCAGGGTGAGTGCACAGATAACTACTACCAGGCGGTAGCGGAGCGGACGCCCGTTGTTGCTGCTCTTGGGCCGCTGTTGCTGCGTTCTACGGCCCGCCGCGCACTGCACAGATTGCACCCTTCGAACATGTCGCAGATTGCACCCTTTGACCTGGCCGGTGGCGACGATCCGTACTGCAGGTCGCCGGGACCGTATGCAACCCCCCGGGGGGGAGGTCGAAATAACTAGAACCCTTCCCGGCGGACACCGTCCTCCGAGCCGTTTTTCTCCATCCGCAAAATATGAACTAGGAGCCACCCCGATGGCACGCCCCCGAAAACCCCTAGCGACCCACCGCCTGACCGGCGCAATCGAGCACGACCCCGGCCGCTTCACCGACAGGCTTCAAGAACCCGAAGATGATCGTCCGCTGGGTGATGCTCCAATGCATTTGGAGGCCAAACACCGCGTGTGTTGGGGTGAAATCGAACGTATCTCGGCACCTGGAGTGCTCCGGTTCGGAGACCGCATCGCCGTCGAAATGACCAGCGTGCTGCTCGCCAGCTTTCGAGAGCTCGGCCCAGCGATGCCGGATCAAAAACTGCGCCGCCTGGAATCAATGCTGGGGCAACTCGGCCTGACCCCGGCATCGCGCAGCAAGGTCAAGGGCACCGGCATGCGAAACCCGAACAACGCGTTCACCGCGCTTGGCAAGCCAGCAGGCTTGGCAAAGAAATGAGTGCCCGCTGCCCATGCTGCGGGCAGGTGATATCGCCCGCGACGACGTCACCTGCACTGCTCGATCAGCTTGAAACGGCCTGCCGTGATAGGGGCCACATGGTGACTGCAGACCTCCGGGTGCACGAGAGCGTGGCAGCAGAATTGCTGGGTCGTTCGCCCCGTACGCTGGAAGACTGGGCGCGCGACGAGAAGATACCCACGGTGCGGGTCAATCGAAGGCGCACCTACCGGTTGGCTGATATTGCAGCCCTACTTCAAGAAGGATGAAACCCCGTAAAACCCCGTGAATCCACGTGAATCCACGTGGCGGCGGAGCATCACCTACGCAAGACTGCATGTATCGCAACCACTACGGATATGTGCACATGAACGGCGGAATTTCGTTAATCCCCAAGGGCCGAAACTTCACTCGCAGCGTCATTCTCCGAGCAACGGGTGGCGGCTACAGCCTGGAAGAAACCCGCACTGCAGCACTCACGCGCTGGGGAGCGGCCGGTGCAGAGGATATCGCCAAGGCAGCTGTGCCTGCTGTCCACACCGGTGAGATGGGGAACCAAACCTCCGCCGCAGTCGAGTTCTTTGACCTTGTTCGCGGACAGTCGATCTACGGGCGGCTGACGGGCTTGCGCAAAGTACCGTTCTATGCCCGCATGCTCCGCATGTCCGGCGGGGCAAATGGCTACTGGATTGGCCAAGCCAAGCCGACGCCGCTAAGCAAGCCAGCATTCGCTGACGGCAGCGGCCTCCCGTCGGCGAAAGTGGCTGCAATGGTCGTCGTCACCGATGAGGCAGTGAAATTTGGCGGTGTTGCGGAACAGACCTTTGAGGCTGACCTGCGCCGCGCCGTAACGGCTTCTTGGGATCAAGCTTTCATCGCCCGCGACAACGGCGGCGAAGTGGACGGGCAACAGGTGGTCCGTCCTGCGTCGGTAACGTATGGCGCTCCGCAGGTGGAAGCGACTAGCGACCCCGTTGCGGACATTGGGAGCCTCATCGCAGGCTTTGCTGGTGATCTCGGGGCTGCGTACTTCATCACGGATCCGAAGACGGCTGCACAGCTGGGCCTGCACCGGAGCGGAGGTAACCTGGTCTTTCCCGATGTGGGCCCGCGTGGCGGAACGATCAGTGGAATTCCTGTGCTTACCAGCAGTAGTTCGCCCCGCGATGCCAGTGGTGGTCAAGTTGCGTTGATCGACCCCACCGGGATTGCAGCGGCCGACGAAGGTCTGGACGTGGAACGCTCAAACCAGGCCTCCCTGCTCATGTCCGATGACCCGGAGGGTGATGCGCCAGAGATGGTGTCGCTCTTCCAGAACAATTTGACGGCGCTGAAGTCCTCAATCTTCTCCAACTGGCGTGTGGAGCGCCCTGGCAGCGTCGGGGTGCTGATCAACGCAAACTATCCCGCTGGCGGTTGAGCCTATGGCCACCAGTAATCGCCACGACGCTCTGAGCTTGATGTCCAGAGCGATGGGCCGAGATCTCGCCGACTTGAAACGTCGGCTGGATGCGCTTGAAGCAGCGCCGAGGGCGAAGCAGATGACTCTCGGTGTGATCAAGACAAAAACGATAGGGGGCGCCGCAAAGCGCACCTTTGGGGGTGTCGCCTCCACATCATCGGTAGACCGCATGGGCGATGTCGTCGTGCCCAAGGGGGGCAGCTGGAAGCTCCCTGTGCCGCTTCTATGGCAGCACGATCACAGTAACCCCATCGGCTGGGTCACCCACATCGAAGCGACCAGCAAGGACATCACGGTGTTGGCTTCAGTGGCCGAGGGGATTGGGAAATCGGATGATGCCTGGGCTGCAATCAGCGCTGGACTGGTCACAGGCCTCAGCATCGGCTTTCGTTTCAAAGAAAGGGAAGCCACAGCGACCGGATACCGGTTCACGAAGTGGGAGCTTCTGGAACTGTCGGTGGTGACGATTCCCGCGAACTCTGATGGGAAGATCACCAGCACGGCAGCCGTCAAGGACTACCGGGGCAACGGGATCAAGCTGCTTCAATTGGGCGGCGCCATAAAGCTCCTGGAGCCGCAGCGATGACGTCCGAAAACAGCATGGATGCGTTCCGGCTGCACGCGGCGAGAGAGGTTGTTGCGTACTGCCATGGTCTCGGCATTGGAGCGGAGCATCTCGACATTCTTGTCTGGGTCGTACCTGGCAGCACCGAGGTGCAGGTGCGTGATGCCGACTTTGGGACGCTGTTCAGGGGCGCCATTCGCGTCGGCCAGGTGTCGAACGACTACCCGGTCCTGACTGCCGGCCTCATCAAATCTGCAATCGAGTCGGAGCTGGGAAGCCAGACCGAACGAGACGCTCTCAGCTAAAAGGAAGTCCCTATGTCCCGTCGATCCCTCGGCACCCTTTCGATAGACGTCGTGGCGGAGATTGGCGGCTTCGCCGCCGGCCTGAGCAAGTCCGAGCGCCAGACAGAGAAATGGCGCAAGAAGGTCGAGGCTGAGGCCAAACTAGCCGGCGCCTCGCTGGCGGCCGGACTGGCTGTCGGTCTGGCCGGGCTTTCCGCTGTAGGCCTGCTGATCGCGCGCAACAGCATGGCTGCCGAAAGAGAGGTGGCCCAGCTCGACGCCATCATTCGTTCCACCGGTGGCGCTGCGGGGTACACCCGGCAGCAGCTGCTCGACATGGCCGATACCCTGTCGTCGAAGTCCACGTTCAGCGGCGGCGAGATCGTGGAAGCTCAAACCCGTCTGCTGTCGTACTCGGGCATCCTGGGAACGAATATCCCCCGCGCCATGCAGTCCGTTATCGATCAGTCGGCGCGCCTGGGCATCAGCGTCAGCCAGTCGGCGGAGACCATCGGCCGCGCGCTGGAGTCCCCCGGCAAGGCCGCTGCCGCTCTGGCGCAGCAGGGCTTCGGCGCCGCCTTCACCAAGGAGGTACGGGGCACGATTGACCAGCTTGTGAAGGCCGGCAAGGAAGGCGAGGCCCAGGTGATGATCCTGGAGATCCTTGAAGAGTCCTACGGCGGGGCCGCACAGGCGGCCCGCGACACCTTCAGCGGCGCACTGAAAGCACTGCGCAACACACTCGACGACGTGACCACCGGCAAGGATGGCAGCCTGGTCGGCGCCACTGCGGCCGTCAATTCGTTCATCGACACCCTCAACGACCCTCAGGTGAAAGCGGGGTTCGACGCCATGATCGTCGGGCTCGGCGCGATCCTCTCCGATTTCTCCGTCTATCTGAAGGACGGCGCGGAGGTCCGCAGCCTCACCGAATCGATTGCCGACAGCTTCCGGCAGATCAGCGACCTTGGCGGCATCTTCAGCGGCGCCATCGACGGTCTGGATCGCGTTCGGGGCGGCCTGGTCGCCATCGAGAAACAGGGCAACGCGGTGATGAAACTGGCAACCGGCCAGTACAGCGGCCTGTTCGGATCGCAAGGCGGGGGATGGGATCAGTTCACCCAGGACTACCAGGCCGGGACCGACTTCGCCGACAAGGGCTGGAAGGCGATGCAGGGCAAGGCCATCCCGCCCCGGGTCATCCTGGTTGAGCCGGACATGACCGATCGCGGCGTGACCGGGGATCCTGCTGCGCGCGCAGCTGCGGAGGCCGCCGCCCGGTCGGCGACCACCGATGCCGAGGCCGCCAAGAAGCGGCTTGCCGGCCAGCAGCAGCTGAAGCAGGCGCTTGAATCGACAACCCTGCAGTACAAGCGGCAGATCGAGCTGTTCGACAGCAGCGCGGACAAGTCGGCCAAGGCGACGGAGCTGCAGCAGCTCAACTTCGACCTGGCACACGGCTCCCTCAAAGGACTGAACGCGGCGGATCAGGAGCGGCTGCGGACGCTGGCCAAGACTCTCGACGGCCTGGCCGCGCTGAAAACCTCCAACGAGCAGGCGGCAAAGTCGGCAGAGTTCGCCCGCAATGCCCAGGCCGCGCTCAGCAACGCCCGGGCATCACTGGCCGTCGACCTGGTCGGGGCTGGGGATGGGGAACAGGCACGGAGCCGCGCGCGCGCGCTGCTGCAGATCGAAGCCGACTACCAGAAGCAACGCGCGGCGCTGTTTGAGCAGTACCAGGCCGGCGACCTCACCGAAGCCATCTACAAGGCCGAAACCGATGTGCTGCAGTCGGCGCTCGATGAGCGTCTGCGGATGCAGCAGGATCACTACCGCAAGCTGGACGAGCTCAGGGGCGATTGGCAGGTCGGCATGGCCGATGCCTGGGCGGACTATGCCACCAAGGCCGTAGACGCCAACCAGCACGCCTACGACGCCGTGACGGGCTTCCTCGACACCACCACCGGTGACGTGGCCGAGAGCATCGCCGATTTGGTGAAGGGGAACGAGTCGCTGACCGACTCGGTGAAGAACCTTGTGGTGTCCATGGGCGAGACGGTGATCGACACCCTCTCCCGCATGGCCGCGCAGTGGCTGGTGTACCAGGCCACCCAAAAGCTGGTCGGGGAGGCAACGAGTCAGTCGTCAACCGCGGCTTTGACCGGGAACGCCGTAGCAATGTCGGCCCAGGCCGCTATCGCCGCCTACGCTTCAACCGCGGCGATCCCGATCACCGGCCCCATCGCGGCGCCGGCAGCGGCCGCCGCGGCCCTCGCGGCCACCGCGCCCTATGTCGCCGCCGTCGCGGCATCGTCCGGGTTGTCGGGCATGGCGCACGACGGTATCGACTCGGTGCCACAGGACGGCACCTGGTTCCTGCAGAAGGGCGAGCGCGTGACCACGGCGGCCACCAGCGCGAAGCTGGACGCCACCTTGGAGCGGGTAAACCGCGATTCCAACGGCGGATTCTCGGGGCCACCAATCACCCAAGAGATTCAGATCAACGGCAACCCTGACAACCGCACCCTTGAGCTCGTCAGGAAAGCCGCTCTCGATGGTGCCCAGATGGGCTACGACAGGGTCAAAAGCGACATGGCTCGCGGAACAGGAATATCCAAGACCATGCGGACGACGCACAACGTCGGCATCAGGGTCCGTTGAACGCCTTGCAGGAGCGTTGCAGGACAACAAAAAACCGGCTCTCGCCGGTTTTCGTGTAACGCACTGATTTATATGGTGGGCGGTACAAGGTTCGAACTTGTGACCCTTGCCGTGTGAAGGCAATGCTCTACCGCTGAGCTAACCGCCCGATGCTGCTGAGCCGCTCATTATAGGGGCTTTCCCGAGAGCGTCAATACTTTTCAGATCACTTCTTCACATCGTCTGGGTCGGCTTTTCCGACGTGGTCAGGCCGGCCAGCAGCGTCTCGATCTTGTGCCGTACCGCCTCGCCTTCCTGCCCATCCGCCAGCTGCACGCCGATGCCCGAAGGCCGGTTGCCCTGCGCGCCGGCCGGGGTCACCCAGATCACCTTGCCGGCAACCGGCAGGCGCTCGCTGGAATCGGGCAGGGTCAGCAGCAGGAACACCTCGTCGCCGAGGAAATAGCGCTTCGGCGTGGGCACGAACACCCCGCCATTCTTCACGAACGGCATGTAGGCGCCGTAAAGCGCGGCCTTGTCCTTTACGGCAAGGGACAGGATGCCCTGTCGGGCGTTGGTGGCGCTCATCGATTACCCCTTGGGTGCTGCCGTTCGTTGACCTTGTTCCAGGCCAGCAACAGTTCTACCACGGCCAGGTCCGCGCGCACGGTGGTGCGCAGCAGGTCGCGGGTCCGGTTGGCAGCGTCGAACCAGGCTGCCAGCTTGTTCAAACGTTCCGGCGCGGTCAAGCCATCGCTGCTGGCCATCGCCAGCGCCAAGTCGGCGGCAAAGCGCAGCCGCAGCGCGGCGTCTTCGTCGCCGGTCCATTTCTGTGCCAGCGCCACGGCGCCAGTGCGTCCGGCAGCCAGCGATTCCAGGTCCTTGGTGACCTCGCGGCGCAGCTCCAGGCCTTCTTCGCGCAGCCAGGAATCGGCTAGTCCGGGATGGCCGCGCGCGGCGTCCAGCGCCTCGATTGCATCGTCCTCACGGTGGCCCTGCTGCTGCAGCCACGCCAGTGCTTCTTCGCGTGGCGGCAGCCTGAATTCCAGCCGCTGGCAGCGGCTGCGCACGGTCTGCGGCAAGCGCGCCGGGTCGCTGCTCACCAGCCACAGGTAGCGGCCGGGCTGCGGTTCTTCCAGCGTCTTCAGCAGCGCATTGCAGGCCGCGCGGTTGATCGCATCGGCCGGGTCCACGATCACCACCTGGGCGATGCCGTACTGCGGAGTCAGCGAGAGCTTCTGGCCGATCTCGCGCACCTGCTCGATGACGATCTCCGTGCGCAGCTTGTCGCCGCTCTTGTTCGGGATGAAGCTGATGATCTGCAGGTCCGGATGCGTGCCGGCCGCTATCAGCTGGCGCGCGCGGTCGGCCTGCGGGCCACCGCCCTGGGTGAGCACGTGTTCGGCCAGTGCATCGGCCACGGCACGCTGGCCCAGCCCGGCCGGTCCGCAGATCAGCAGGCCATGGCCCAGCCGGCCCGCATCCAGCGCGGCAATCATCTGGTCATAGGCGCGCTGCTGCCACGGTGAAAATGCTGCCTTTCCGGTCGCGCTCATGCGCCCTCCCCGTTCTGCAGGAACTGCTCCACGCGGGCCACTACATCAGCCGCTACGCGCTGTTGCACCTGGCTGGCATCGACCAGTGCGAAGCGCTGCGGATCCTGCTGCGCACGTTCGCGGAATACTGCGCGCACGCGCTGGAAAAAATCATCCTGTTCGCTCTCGATGCGGTCTGGCCACAGGTCGCGGCCGTTGGCGCGCGCGCGGCCGGTTTCCACGTCCACGTCCAGCAGCAGGGTCAGGCCCGGCAGCAGGCCAACCACGCGGCGCTCCAGATCGGCAATCCACGCGGCGTCCAGCCCGCGCCCACCGCCCTGGTAGGCGTAACTGGAATCGGTGAAGCGATCGGTCAACACGAAGGCGCCACGGCGCAGTGCCGGCTGGACCACCTGGCGCACGTGTTGGGCGCGTGCGGCGAACACCAGCAGCAGTTCGGCCTCGGCACTCAGCGGTTCGGCGGCGATCGCTTCATCAGGCTTCAGCACCAGCGCGCGGATGCGTTCGGCCAGCGGCGTGCCCCCCGGCTCGCGGGTCAGCACGACCTCGTGGCCATGCGCGCGCAGGCAGGCATGGATGGCATTGATGGCGGTGGTCTTGCCCGCGCCTTCGCCGCCTTCCAGGCTGATCAGGCGCGGGTGGCGCAGCAGCGCGGCACTCATTGCGCTTGGTTCTCCTTGATGCGGTTCTGGCGCAGCTGCTGCAGGTAACGCGCCACGGCGACGTTGTGCTCTGCATAGCTGGCCGAAAAAACGTGTGCGCCACTGCCATCGCCGACGGCGACGAAGTACAGCGCATCGCCGGGTGCGGGCTGCGCGGCGGCGTTCAACGCATCGCGGCTGGGCATGGCGATGGGCGTGGGGGTGAGCCCGGCGCGGGTGTAGGTGTTGTACGGCGTATCGGTGGTCAGGTGCACCCGGCGGATGTTGCCGTCGTAGGCCGGGCCGATGCCATAGATCACGGTCGGATCGGTCTGCAGGCGCATGCCCATCTTCAGGCGGCGCACGAACACGCCGGCAATCTGCGGGCGCTCGCTGGCCAGCGCGGTCTCTTTTTCGATGATGGAAGCGAGCGTCAGCAGCTCGTACGGCGAGTTGATCGGCAGGCCGTCGGCGCGCGAATCCCAGGCTTCGGCGAGGGCCTTTTCCATCGCCTCATGGGCGCGCTTGAGCACGTCCACGTCGGTGTCGCCCCGCTGGTAAACGTAGGTTTCCGGCAGGAAGCGGCCTTCAGGATGCTGGCCGCCGAAGCCGAGGCGCTGCATCAGCGCGGCGTCATCCAGTTCGTCGGTGGTGTGTACCAGCGGCTCGGCCCGCTTGAGTGCGGCGCGCACCTGGCGGATGTTCCAGCCTTCGATGAAGGTGACACGGTGCTGCAGCACGCGGCCCTGGCGCATGCGCGTCAACAGCTCGCGCGGGGTCAGCGTGGCATCCAGCGCGTACTCGCCGACTTTCAGCTTGCCGGCGGCATCCATCTGGCGGGCGAGCAGCTGCCATTGCGCGTCCTGGCCTTCGTCCACGCCGGCTTCGCGCAGCTTGCCGAGCACGGTGTTGAAGCCATCACCGCTGGCGATGACGATGCTCTCCTGGTCGGGACTCAGCGGGCGGTCGGCGAACTGGCCCTGTTGGTAGAAGAACCATGCGCCGGCGCCTACGGCGATTGCACCGAGCAGCACCAGGATGGTCACCACCATCAGACATCCGCGCTTGGCTGCCGCCATGGATTACCTCGAAGAATTATTCAGGTGTGCAGGATACCGCGAACGTGTAGCGCCGAGCCGTGCTCGGCGGGGGTGGGGCGACGGCAACAGCGTGACGACCAACGGTCGTCACCCACCGGGGCAACAGCAGGAGCAGACGACCAACGGTCGTCACCCACCAGGACCGGGCAAAGGCTGACGGCCAGCGGCCGTCACTACCGTGGCGCGGGGTCAGCCTTGCTGGCCGAGGGCGCGCATCAGGCCGCGGGCTTTGGCGCGGGTTTCGTCCAGTTCCTTGTCCGGGTCCGAATCGACCACGATGCCGGCGCCGGTGCGGAAACTGACTTCGTTGCCCGCTACTTCGGCGGTGCGGATCAGGATGTTCAGGTCCAGGTCGCCGTCGCGGTTCAGCCAGCCGAAGGCGCCGGTGTAGGCGCCGCGCGGAACCTGCTCCAGTTCGCTGATGATCTGCATGCAGCGCACCTTCGGGCAGCCGGTGATGGTGCCGCCGGGGAACGTCGCGGCGATCACCTGCCCCGGGGTGACGTCATCGCGCAGGGTGCCGCTGACATTGCTCACGATGTGGTGCACGTGGGCATAGCTTTCCACGGTCATCAGTTCGTCCACCACCACGCTGCCGGGCGTGCAGATGCGGCCCAGGTCGTTGCGCTCCAGGTCGATCAGCATCACGTGTTCGGCGCGTTCCTTCGGGTGGCCGACCAGCTCCTGGATGCGCGCCGCATCGTCGTCACCATCGAAGCGCGGCCGGGTGCCGGCAATCGGACGGGTCTGCGCGTGGCCGCCATGCACCGACACCAGCCGTTCCGGTGATGAGCTCACCACGTGGCGGCCGTGGCCGGTGAACAGGCCGGCGAACGGTGCCGGGTTGGCGCGACGCAGCTGGGCATACAGGGCCTGCGGGCTCACCGCATCGGCAAAGTGGGCGCACCAGCGGCGCGACAGGTTCACCTGGAACACATCGCCGGCCAGCAGGTAGTCGATCACCCGCCGCACGCCGTCGGTGAAGCGTGCGGGTGCGTCTTCTTCCATGCGGATCGGTGGCTGCCATCCTTGCCCTGCAGGCGGTAAGCCGGCGGCCAGCTGCGCCTGCAGGGTGCTCAGCAGCGCCTGCTGGCCGGCTTCGGCCACCAGGTAGCTGCGCTGCTCCAGGTGGTCATGCAGCACGGCGGCGGGGCAGCGCAACGCCAGCGCGGTGGGCTGGCCATCGGCGCGCGCCATCGGCGGCAGCACGGTCTCGATCTGGCTGGCTACTTCGTAGTCCAGCAGCAGCGCCCAGCCGCCCCGGAAGGGCAGTGCGGGGGCGCGCGCGGGTGGCAGGCGCTCGGCCTGCCAGGCGCTGTCCAGCAGGTCCAGGAAGGCGCCTGCGTGGGCTTGGCCGGTATGGTCGCGGACGATGCCATCGGCATCCAGCCGCAGGAACGCCTCGCCTGCTACCAGCAGCAGGTCCCAGCGGCCCTGTGCGGTGCCGGAAGCAGTCGATTCCATGAGCAGCGGGAAGCGCGCCGGGTCGGCCTGCTGCAGGGCCAGCAGGTCGGCCGGGGTGTCCAGGGGCTGGATCAGGATCGGATCGGGCATGTCGGCGCAGCGCCTGGAAGAGGGGATGTAGGGTGGCGAACGCCGGGACGGTAGCGCCGAGCCCTGCTCGGCGAGCGCAGCGGCAAACGCGACCGCAACAGCAGCGGCTCCTGCCGCCGCCTTCAGCGCTACCAGGACCATGCAAAGGGGGCCGGCCCGTAGTGTCGAGCAAGCTCGACACTACGCGGTAGCGGCCGGGAACGGCCTCAGACGCGCTTGAACACCAGCGTGCCGTTGGTGCCGCCGAAGCCGAAGCCGTTGGACATCACTACGTCCACCTTGGCCTGGCGTGCTTCGTTGGGCACGTAGTCCAGGTCGCAACCTTCGCCCGGCTGGTGCAGGTTGATGGTCGGCGGAATCACGCCGTCCTGCAGCGCCAGTACGGAGAAGATCGCTTCCACGCCGCCCGCCGCACCCAGCAGGTGGCCGGTCATCGACTTGGTGGAGCTGACCAGCATCTTGTAGGCGTGGTCGCCGAAGGCGGTCTTCATCGCCATGGTCTCGCCCAGGTCGCCCAGCGGCGTGGACGTGCCATGCGCGTTGAGGTAGCCGATCTGGTCCGGGTTGACCCCGGCGTCCTTCATCGCCGCGGCCATGCAGCGCGCAGCACCTTCGCCGCTCTCTGCCGGTGCGGTCATGTGGTACGCATCGGAACTGGCGCCGAAGCCGGCCAGCTCGCAGTAGATCTTCGCGCCGCGCGCCTTGGCGTGCTCGTACTCTTCCAGGATCAGGATGCCGGCACCGTCGCCCAGCACGAAGCCGTCGCGGTCCTTGTCCCACGGGCGCGAGGCCGCGGTCGGGTCATCGTTGCGGGTGGACATCGCCTTCATGGCACAGAAGCCGCCCAGCGCGGTCGGCGAGGAGCCGCGTTCGGCGCCACCGGCGACCATCACGTCGGCATCGCCGTACTGGATCATGCGCATCGCCGTACCGATGGAATGGTTGGACGTGGCGCACGCGGACACCGCCGAGAACGACGGCCCCTTCAGCCCGGCGATGATGCTCAACTGGCCCGGCAGCATGTTGATGATGGTCTTGGGCACGTAGAACGGCGAGATCTTCTTCCCTTCGTGGAAGTCGATGGTCTGTTCTTCGATGCCCAGCAGGCCACCGATGCCGGCGCCGACGATGGCGCCAATGCGCTCGGCATTGCCTTCGTTGATCTCAAGACCCGAATCGGCCAGCGCCATGAAGGACGCGCCCAGGCCGTAGTGGATGAAGGGGTCCATCTTCTTGGCGTCCTTGCCGGACACGCGGTACTTGCCGAACTGTTCGTTATCGGCGGTGATGTCGAAATCCTTGACCTCACCTGCAATCTTGGTGGTGAAACGGTCCAGGTAGGCGTCGGCAACGTGGGTCAGCGGACCGATGCCCGAACGGCCTTCGGTGATGCCCTGCCAACTGCTGGCCAGGTCATTGCCCAGAGGCGAAACCATGCCCATGCCGGTAACGACGACTCGACGCTTCATTGCTTTCTCCTGACCCGAAAGTAGTGCGGGTATGACACGGGGTGGAACGTAATTGGATCCGCGCCCGTATGCAGCAGCGCAAATACACAGGGCCGCATTCGCGGCCCCATGGGATGCCGTGCGCGGTTACGGCCGAGCCGCCGCCGCGCACCAGCCGCCTTGCATCAGGCCTTGGTGTGCGACTTGATGTAGTCGATCGCCGCCTGGACGGTGGTGATCTTCTCGGCTTCTTCGTCCGGGATTTCGCACTCGAACTCTTCTTCCAGCGCCATCACCAGCTCGACGGTGTCCAGCGAGTCTGCGCCCAGGTCATCGACGAACGATGCGCTGGTGGTGACTTCTTCTTCCTTGACGCCAAGCTGTTCGACGACGATTTTCTTGACGCGTTCTTCGATGGTGCTCATGGGGTATTGCTCCAGATGGAGTAGTGGTTCAAAAAGACGCCATCGCAGACGATGGCCGTGGGATAGTGTAGTGGAAACCGGCGGCGCCTTGCATGCAAGTAAAACGCCATCCAGATCAACCACTTGCGGCGCGCTCCGTGCGCCCCGTGCTTACGGCATGTACATCCCGCCGTTCACATGGAGTGTCTCTCCGGTGATGTAGTTGGCTGCCGGGCTGGCCAGGAAGGCCACCGCATGGGCGATGTCCTCCGGCGAACCCAGGCGTTCCAGGGCGATGTTGTTGACCAGCGCCGCGCGCGCTTCGTCGGGCAACGCCTTGGTCATGTCGGTGTCGATGAAGCCGGGGGCCACCACGTTCACGGTGACCCCGCGCGAGCCGATTTCCTTGGCCAGCGACTTGGAAAAACCGATGATGCCGGCCTTGGCGGCGGCGTAGTTGGCCTGGCCGGCGTTGCCGGTCACGCCCACCACCGAGGCGATGTTGATGATGCGACCCTTGCGCGCCTTCATCATGCCGCGCATGACCGCCTTGCTGGTGCGGAACACGCTGGT
>NZ_JBJDOQ010000012.1:54941-78563 GCF_044901215.1 Stenotrophomonas sp. NPDC078853
AATCAAAAGACATACTAGATAGTACACAAAAACATGATAAGGTTGGTGTCGATGATCGACGCCCAGTCCTCGTCCTTCATGCGCATCAGCAGGTTGTCGCGGGTGATGCCGGCGTTGTTGACCAGGATGCTGATCGGGCCGAATTCCTTGGCGATGTCGGCCAGCACGGTATCCAGCGCGGCACCGTCGGTGACGTTCAGCGCGCGGCCGTGGCCACCCTGCGCGGCCAGGCGCTCGCCGATGGCGGCGGCACCGGAATCGGTGGTGGCGGTGCCGATGACCGTGGCGCCCTGGGCGGCCAGCAGGTCGGCGATGGCGGCACCGATACCGCGGCTTGCGCCGGTGACCAGTGCGATTTCACCCTGCAGGGGCTTGCTCATGATGCTGTCCTCGAATGGTGCGGTCGCCCGCGCGCGGCGCCATGCCGGTGGGCACGACGCAGGCGGGCAACGGGAAGGGAGTCAGGCCGACCATGCCTCGCGGGCGGCTTCGACGTCGCCCGGGGTGGCCAGCGAACGGCCGTCGATGGTCTTGTCGATGCGCTTGACCAGGCCGGTCAGCACCTTGCCCGGGCCGCATTCGGCGATACGGGTGATGCCACGCGCGGCCAGCGCCTGCACGCAGCCGGTCCACTGCACCGGCTGGTACAGCTGCTGCACCAGCGCGGCGGCGATGGCGTCCAGGCCTTCGTGCACGGTGGCATCGACGTTCTGCACCACCGGCAGCTGCGGCGCCTGCCAGGACAGGCCGGCCATGGTCTCGGCCAGGCGGTTGGCAGCTTCGCGCATCAACGGGGTGTGCGAAGGCACGCTGACGGCCAGCTTCACCGCCTTGCGCACGCCCTTTTCAGCGAGCAGCGCCAGCGCGCGATCCACCGCGGCGGCGTCGCCACCGATGACGATCTGGCCGGGCGAGTTGTAGTTGGCGGGCACCAGTACCTGGCTGCCGGCCGCTTCCTTGCACACGTCCAGCACCAGTGCGTCTTCAGCGCCGAGCACGGCGGCCATCGCGCCTACGCCCGCCGGTGCGGCGTCCTGCATGAACTGGCCACGCAGGCGCACCAGGTGCGCACCGTCGTGCAGGCTCAGGGCGCCGGCGGCAACCAGCGCGGAGTACTCGCCCAGGCTGTGGCCGGACAGCAGCGACGGCTGCGCGCCGCCCAGTGCCTTCCAGGTACGCCACACGCCGATGCTGGCAGCCAGCAAGGCCGGCTGGGTGTATTCGGTGCGGTTGAGCATTTCCTCCGGGCCGCCCTGGGACAGCGCCCACAGGTCGACGCCGGCGCCATCGGATGCTTCCGTGAAGGCTTCACGCACCTGCGGGTGCAGCTCGGCCAGCTCGGCCAGCATGCCCACGGACTGTGAGCCCTGGCCGGGGAAAACGAAAGCAAGAGTGGAATCAGTCACGCGGTCATCCGCCTGGTTTGAATCGAAGCAGGCCATGATAAAGGCGATTGCCGCCTGCCGTCTGTACGTGCGCGTATGCAGGGCGGGCGGGGGCGTGACGACCAACGGTCGTCACCCACCAGGACCAACGGTCGTCACCCACCACGCACATGGGGCTTTCGGTAGCGCCGAGCCATGCTCGGCGGGGGCCGTCACTACCCTGCGTCAGGTCAGCAGTTCCAGCAGGTCCAGCTGGCCATCGGCCAGCCAGTCCGCGCATACCACCAGCACCATCAGCACGCCCAGCGTGGTGGCGCCATGCACGATCAGGATGACATGGGCCAGCGCGCGCGCCGAACGGCCCAGGCCCAGGCTGGCCTTGGCCAAGCGCTGCAGCCGCCCGGTTACCGCATGCGCGTGCTCGCGCACCGGCGCCTGCGCACCGTCCATCGCGGCGGCCATCATCGCCTGCAGCTGCTGCGGGCGATCGGCGTAGTACTTCGCCACTCCATAGCCGAACATCAGCCAGTCGCGCGCCTGCGCCTGGTCCAGGTCCATCACTTCCAGCGGGTCTTCTTCGAAATCAATGAAGCCCACGCGCTGCCCGTCCCAGGTCAGGTTACGCGGCAGCGGCTGGCCGAAATACGCGCCGCGCGCATGCGCTGCCGCCATCGCCTGCATGGCGGCGACCACCAGCGCATCGCGGCCGGCATCGTCGGCCTCGCGCAGGCAGGTATTGAAGGAACTGCCGTTGTCGCCCAGTACCAGTGCGGCATGGCCACTGCCCAGCACCGAAGGCACGTTGACGCCCTGCGCCTGCAGTTCGCCCAGCCGACGTGCCTCGGTCTGGCGGGCGGCATCCCCGCCGCGGTGCGGCGGCGGGCGCAGGGCATCCAAGTGGAAACGGCGGGCGACGAAATTGAGCAGGCCCAGCGCAACGGCGCGACTTCCCTCACCGTACTGCTTCAACCACGCCCGCTGCCCCTCAAGGGTAATCGGATCAACCATGGGCATTCTCCATAACGCAGTACGGCCCCAAGGGGCCGTAACGACGTTCTAACGAAATGGACACTCGCGTTATCAGTAACGCAGCAATGCCGAACCCCATGTGAAGCCACCACCGAACGCTTCCAGCAACAACAGCTGGCCGCGCTCTACCCGGCCCGAACGCACCGCGTGGTCCAGCGCCAGCGGGACCGATGCCGACGACGTATTGCCGTGCTTGTCCACCGTCACCACTACCTGGTCCATCGACATCTCCAGACGCTTGGCGGTGGCTTCGATGATGCGCAGGTTGGCCTGGTGCGGGATCAACCAGTCCAGGTCGGCCTTGCTCAGCGCGTTGGCTTCCAGGGTCTCGTCGACCACCGAATCCAGCGCCTTCACCGCGTACTTGAATACGTCGTTGCCCTTCATCAGGATCGCGCCACGTGCCTGCTCGCCTTCGCCGAAACCGGCCGAGACGCCGACCGGATTCCACAGCAGTTCCTTCTTGCTGCCGTCCGAATGCAGGTGGGTGCTGAGGATGCCGGTCTCTTCGTCAGCCTTCAGCACCACCGCACCGGCACCGTCGCCGAACAGCACGCAGGTAGTGCGGTCATTCCAGTCGACGATGCGGGTGAGGGTTTCCGCCCCGATGACCAGCACATGGCGTGCATCACCGGAACGAATGAATTTATCGGCCACGCCCAGCGCGAACACGAAGCCGGAACAGGCCGCGTTGACGTCGAAGGCAGGGCAACCGGTCGCACCGAGCTTGGCCTGGATCAGGCACGCGGTGGACGGGAAAATCAGATCGGGCGTGGTGGTACCGACCACGATCATGTCCAGCTGGCTGGCATCGATGCCGGCCGCTTCCAGCGCCTTCACCGCAGCGTGGTAGCCGAGGTCGCTGGTGGTTTCTTCTGCGGCGGCGATGTGCCGCTCTTTGATGCCGGTGCGCGAAACAATCCACTCGTCCGACGTCTCGACCATTTTTTCCAGGTCGGCGTTGGTCAGCACTTTCTCCGGCAAATAGCTACCGGTGCCCGCGATCCTCGAGTAGATCCGCTTGCTCATCGACATTCCTGTTGCGCGGGCGGCCGTTGCCGGTGCCCGGAGGGATACGGCAAAGGCCGCTGCCGGCACGGCAGCGGCCTTCACTCACATCAATCTTCTTCGACGGAAGAAGTCTTGGTCTGGATGACCTTCTTGCCGCGGTAGAAACCATCGGCAGTGATGTGGTGACGCAGATGCACTTCGCCCGTGGTCGGGTCGGTCGACAGCTGCTTTGCGCTCAGGGCGTCATGCGCACGGCGCATACCGCGGCGGGACGGGGTGACACGGGATTTCTGCACAGCCATGGGATTGCTCCAAACTCGGTTCGATGTTCTTCGTCGTTTCGTCGCACAGGACGCCAGCGCCCAGCACACTTTTCGCTTTCGCCGCAGCCGCCGACGATACCCGGCTGCATATTCGCTCGGTCAGGCCAGCCCGACCTTACTTTTTCTTCAACGCTGCCAACGCCGCGAACGGGTTGACCTTGTCGGTTTCTTCCTTCGTCGGGGCCCATTCCTGGTCCACCGCCTCGCCATCGGGCGAGAGGGGTACCACCGGGACCGCCAACACAAGTTCGTCTTCGACCAGCTCCAGCGGCACAAGCTGGCCATCTTCAGGCACCAGCAGGGCCTCGAAGTCCTCCGGAAGGGACGATTCCTCGTCTTCCTCGCGGATCAGGCCGATCTTCTGCACCAGCTTCACCGGCAGCAGGAAACGCTGCAGGCTGCGCTGACAGATCAGCGGCAGCTCGGTATCGATGGTCAATTCCACATAGGATACCCGCAGGATGTCGTCGTGCGAGAATTCCAGTGCATACGTGCACTGACCTTCAGCATCGGCAACAAGCCCTTGCAGGCGGGTGAATTGAGCCAGATCGACCTGGCCGTCGAAGCGCCTTCGCGCTGCGACCATCCGCCAAGCATCCAGCGTTTCGGGCACGTTCGCGGACATAAGCCGCTGAATGTTAAGGACCGTCGCGGCCGCTGTCAATTACCTGCAGCTTCAGGCTTGTGGCGGGCGTCAGCCAGGCGCCAGACTGGGTGGCCCAGAGCCCTGATTCCACGCATGAATACCCTGTTGCTGGCCTCTACTTCGCCTTACCGCCGCGAGCTGCTGCAACGGCTGCGCCTGCCCTTCGACTGCGCACGCCCGCAGGTGGACGAAAGCCCCCTGCCCGGCGAGGCCCCGGCCGCGCTGGCGGTACGCTTGGCGGCAGCCAAGGCGGCCGAGGTCTCCCGGCGGCACCCGGGCACATGGGTGATCGGGTCGGACCAGGTGGCCGATCTGGCGGGCCAGCCGTTGGGTAAACCGGGCACGGTGGAAGCCGCCCGGGCGCAGCTGGCCGGGATGTCCGGGGCCGCAGTGCAGTTCCATACGGCGATCTGTCTCATGCGCGACGGAGAACGCAGGGAGGCGCTGGATACCACCACGGTGCGCTTTCGCGTGTTGAATGAGGCTGAGATTGCACGCTACGTGGATGCCGAACAGCCGCTGGACTGCGCCGGCAGCTTTAAGTGCGAGGGCTTGGGCATCGCCTTGTTCGAGGCCATCGACAACCGCGACCCGACCGCGCTGGTGGGCCTGCCGCTGATCGCGCTGTGCGCACTGCTGCGCCAAGCGGGAATCCCGATCCCGTAGTGGCGACCGAGGTCGTCACCTACGAAGCCGACGGATCGCGGCGGTGCGAGGTCTGCTGCTGTGGGTGACAACCGTTGGTCGTCACCGGGCCTTTCCCGACCCCGGCGAAGAGCGTGACGACCAACGGTCGTCACCCACCACACCAACGGTCGTCACCCACGACACCAAAGGTCGTCACCCACCAGGTCGTCAGCGCGCGGGCACCACGAACGGCTGTTCCTGCCACAGCTCCACGCTGCCATCGTGGCCATGCAGGCGCAGGCCCAGCCAGTGCCGTCCCGGCGCCAGTTTGCGGGTGTCCAGGTGAGCATCGAAGCCCACGTTGGGATGCTGCGGATCATTGGACTGCGGCCACGCCGGACGGATGTCGAAGGCCCGCCCGTACACCGCATCGGTCACCGCGCGCCCGTCCAGCAGCACTTCCACGCGTGACAGCCCGACGCCGTCCTTGAACGCCCAGCCGCGCACGTGCAGGTCCGCCGCCACGACATCACCGGAGGACGGCGCATCGAACCAGGCCATCGCCGGCGTAATGCACGGCCCCTCCTCGCGCTGGGCCGGCAGGCGGATCAACAGGAAACGCTGGAAGCCATGGTCGCTGCTGACCACGCGCGGCGGCGGCAGCGGACCGACCTGGCCGCAGATTGCGTGATAGCGGTCCAGCAGTTCACGGTAACGCTGGTCGCTGGGCGAAAGCACAAGCAGCAGGGGGCCATCGCGCTTGCCATCGTGCAGCTGGCCCCACAAGCCCAGCTGCACGCTGCGCCCATGCTTGTCGTTGAGCGGATGTGGCAGCACCGCGATATCGGCATCGCCCAGCTGGAAGCCCAGCTCCGCACCGACCTTGAAGTTGCCGGCCAGCACCTTGGTGCCGGGTGGCATCTGCTGCAATTCCTCGCGCACGGCATCGGCCAGCGGCTGCCAGCCGGCGAAATTGCGCGGGTAATATTTGTAACCGGCCAACTGCTCGCGCAGCTGCGGCGAAGACGCCATCAGGTAGTAGCTGAAAGCCAACGCCAAGCCCACCCCGGCGGTCCACCATGCCGTGCGGCGCAGCCAGCGCGGCCAGCCATTGAGCACCACCGGCACGGCCACCAGCAGCGCCAGGTAGCCCGGCAGCGGCCAATGGAAACTGATGCGTTCCACGTCGGTGAAGAAGCCGAGCACGAATATCGCCAGCGTGGACACGCCACCAACCAGCCCGAAGTAACGCCATTGCGCGCGCGCACCGCCCCCGGCACGCGTGCCGGCCACGGCCACTTTCCACATCGCCACGCACAGCAGCGGGGTCACCAGCATCGGCTGGATCACCAGGAACCACAGCCCGGTCCACTGGAAATCCCAGGGATGGCGATCGACCATCTGGAACTTCAGCCCTGCCTCATGGTTGTCCGCATTCCATGCCAGCAACGGAAGCCATGCCAGCACGCCAACGGCCAGCGCCACCCAGATGCGCGGATCGCGCAGCATCCGGCGGCCTTGCGGCAACATCAGCAGGGCGATGAAACCGACGGCGATCACGCCGATGAAGCGGTAATGGCTGAGCGCGCCGATCAGCAGGCCCAGCGCCAACCGCATCGCAGCTGCGGCATCCACCGTGTGCAGCAAGCGCGCGCCGGCCCCCAGGCATAGCACCGCAGCCATCGCCATCGGTACGTCCGGCACGGCCAACATGCCCAGCGTGGCCGACAGCGGCATCAGCAGGGTCAGGCTGCCGGCCTGCCAGCCGGCCACGTTGCCGAACCAGCGCGTGGCGATGCGCGATACCGCCCAAGGCAACCAGGCCCCGATGGCCAGGAAGGGCAGGCGCAGCGCCAGGACATGGTGCCCGCCGATCTCCACGCCCAGCCGGGCCAGCCACGCAGTGAGGCCCGGCAGGTCGGAGTAGGCGGCGGCCAGGTGCTGGCCTTCCTGCCAATAGAAGGCCTCGTCGACGAACAACGGCAGGCGTGCGGCCACGACCAGTTTCACTGCCGTGATCAGTGTCCATAGCCACAGAAATATCGTGCGTGCGCGTTGTTCGCCCTGCATTGCTCTATAGAATCGAAGGAAGACCGAGCCAGAGACGACGATGGATTCTTCGCCCCCCGTGCCCCGCATGCTAACCGATGAACTGCGTCAGGCTCTGCTTGATGCGCAACAACAGGTCAACGCCCTGGTGCTGGGCAAGGCCCATGAGGTACGACTGGCCTTCGTCGCCCTGCTGTCCGGCGGGCATCTGCTGATCGAAGATCTGCCCGGCCTGGGCAAGACCACCCTCGCCCACGCACTCGCCTCCAGCCTGGGACTGGGCTTCCAACGCGTGCAGTTCACGTCCGACCTGCTGCCGGCCGACGTGCTCGGTGTGTCGATCCTGGATCCGGGCAGTCGCGAGTTCGCCTTCCACCCTGGCCCGGTGTTCACCCACGTGCTGCTGGCCGATGAGATCAACCGCGCGCCGCCCCGCACGCAGAGCGCGCTGCTGGAAGCGATGGCCGAACAGCAGGTCACCCTGGATGGCCAGACCCACGCCTTGCCGGACCCGTTCTTCGTGATCGCCACGCAGAACCCGGTGGACCTGTCGGGCACCTTCCCGCTGCCGGATTCGCAGCTGGACCGGTTCCTGCTGCGGCTGGCGATGGGCTATCCCAACGTGGAGGCCGAACGCGAGCTGCTGCGTGGCGTGGACCGTCGCGACCTGATCGCGCGCGCCACCCCGAAGCTGGACGACCAGCAGGTGCGCGCACTGCGCGAGGCCGTGCTGCAGGTGCATGCCAGCGATGCGCTGATCGATTACGTGCAGGCACTGCTGACCCGCAGCCGGCAGCACGCCGGCGTGCGCGTTGGACTGTCACCGCGTGCCGGGCTGGCGCTGCTGCGTGCAGCGAAGGCGCACGCGCTGCTGCTGGGCCGCGCGCATGTCATTCCCGAAGACGTGCAGACCTTGTTCATCGGCGTGGCCGGGCATCGCCTGGTCGGCGAAGCCGAGTCGTCGGCCGGCACGGCGCTGGCAAAGGCGATCCTGCAGACGGTGCCGGTGGATTGAACGCGCCCGTGCCTACGCGCCGGCAGTGGCTGATGAACCTGGCGCGCCCGCGCCAGCCGGAAACCTTGCCGCAACGGCTGGACCGCCGCCGCATCTACGTCCTGCCCACGCGCTTCGGACTGTTCGTGGCCGCCGTGCTGGCGGCGATGCTGCTCGGCGCGCTGAACTACAACAACAACCCTGCCCTGTTGCTGGCGTTGCTGTTGGCCGGCGCCGGCGTGGCCAGTGCGATCAGCGCACACCTGACCTTGTCCGGGCTGAGCCTGGATGCAGTCAGCGCCGAACCGGTGGCGGCCGGCCAGCCGCTGCGCGTACGCGTTGCACTTTCCCAGCGCGAACAGCGCGGCCGGCCGGGCCTGCAACTTGACCACGGCGATGCGCACAGCTGGACCGCAGTCCCCGCCGGCGGCCGGGTGGATGCCGAACTGGAACTGCCCACCACCCAGCGCGGCTGGCTGGACCTGGACCGCATCCGCCTGTCCACCACGCAGCCACTGGGACTGGTGCGCGCGTGGTCATGGTTCTGGCCGGACCAGCCGCTGCTGGTGTACCCGCATGCCGAAACCCAAGGCCCCGGGCTGCCCGAACAAGGCAGCGACCCGCTGCACAGCCGGATGGATGCGGCCGGAGAAGAACTGCATCAACTGCGCCCCTATCGCGCAGGCGACCCCCGCCGCAGCATCGCCTGGAAGCATTCCGCACGGCGCGACACGCTGCTGGTGCGGGAGTATGAAAAGCCGGCCGGCATCGAAGTGATGCTGGACTGGCGCCAGCTGCATGGACTGGGCACCGAACAACGCATCGCCCGGCTTGCGCGCTGGGTGGACCTGGCCGAACGCGAGGGCCGCCGCTATACATTGAAGCTGCCGGGCCAGCCGGCCATCGGGCCTGCACAGGGCGCTTCGCACCACCACCTCTGCCTGCGCGCGCTGGCGCTGCTGCCGCATGACTGAACCTGCCTCCTCCCTGCTGGACCGCCATGCCCGTGGCTGGGCCCTGGCAAGCACCGCGCTGGCCCTGCTGCCATTGCTGCTGCAGCTGCCCAGCGTGCTCGCTGCCACCATCGCAGGTGTCGCGCTGCTGACTGCCGTGGTGTCACGTCGTGGCCTGCTGCCGGTGACCGTGCGGCTGTTGCTGGTGCTGGCGATGCTCGCCCTGATCTACGTGCAGATGGGCGTCCGCCCCGGCCGCGATACCGGCTGTGCGCTGCTGGCGGCGATGCTGGCGATCAAGTCCAGCGAACTGCGTACCCTGCGCGATGCGCGCAGCCTGCTCGGCTTCGCCCTGTTCGCCCCGTTCGCCGCTTTCCTGCTGGATCAAGGCCCGATGACCACCCTGCTGGCCACACTGGCCGGCGTCTGCGCGCTGCTCGCGCTGCAGCGGCTGGCGCAGGTCGAAGGCCGGTCACCCACGCCGGCACTGCGCGTGCAGGTGCGTGGCGTGCTGCGCCTGCTGCTGATCGGCCTGCCCTTGGCGATGGCAACCTTCTGGTTGTTCCCGCGCCTGTCACAGCCGCTGTGGGGCCTGCCGGACCGTGCGGTCAGCCGGCCGGGCCTGTCCGACAGCATGGAACCGGGCCAGTGGCTGGACCTGATGGCCGACGACACCCCGGCGCTACGCGCGCAGTTCCATGGACCGGTGCCAGCGCCAGAACAGCGCTACTGGCGCGGTCCGGTCATGACCCATTTCGATGGCCGCACGTGGATCCGCGACCGCCGCAATGAAGGGCGCGCGCCCGTTCCGGTGCAGGCCGGTACGCAGCGCTGGAACTACACCATCGACTACGAACCCACCGACCGCCGCCAGCTGGTGGCGCTGGACCTGCCAAACAGCGCACCGGCCGGCGCGCGACTGACCGCCGATTACAGCCTGGTCAGTGATCGCCCACTGGCTTCGCTGAGCCGCTGGACGCTGCAGTCGGCGCCGCCGCAGGTGTTCGCCGCGTCCTTGTCGCCGTGGCAGCGCCAGCTGTCGCTCCAGTTGCCGGAAGGATTCAATCCGCGCACCGCTGCGCTCGCTCGCCAGTGGCGCGCCGAAGCCGGCAACGACGACGCCGCGCTGGTGCGTCGCAGCCTGGACTGGATCCGCGCCGAGTTCGCCTACTCGCTGGATGCCGAGTTGCCCGGCCGCAACGCGGTGGACGAATTCCTGTTCGATCAGAAGGTGGGTTTTTGTGAACACTTCAGCTCGGCATTCGTCGTGCTGATGCGCAATGCCGGGGTGCCGGCGCGCGTTGTCACCGGCTTTGCCGGTGGCGTGCGCAACCCGATCGGCGACTACTGGGTGGTGCGGCGCATGGACGCCCACGCCTGGGCCGAAGTGTGGCTTCCGGGGCGCGGCTGGGTGCGCGTGGACCCCACCGCCGCGGTGGCCCCCGAACGCATCTACGACACACTGGAAGATCGACTGGGCACCGAAGCGGGCGGCATGCAGGGGGCCTGGCTGCAGACCGGACAGGCGATGGACTGGCTGCGCAGGGGCTGGAACGAGATGGTGCTGTCCTTCGACGCCACCCGCCAGCAGCAGCTGCTGCGGCCGCTGGGCATGCCGGACCTGTCGCCGGCACAGCTGATTTCCAGCCTGGTGGTGATTGCGCTGATGGCGCTGGGGGCGATGGCCTGGGTGCTGGCGCGCGGCGAACGCGA
Source organism: Stenotrophomonas sp. NPDC078853 (assembly GCF_044901215.1). Lineage (NCBI taxonomy): Bacteria > Pseudomonadati > Pseudomonadota > Gammaproteobacteria > Lysobacterales > Lysobacteraceae > Stenotrophomonas > Stenotrophomonas sp. NPDC078853. The sequence continues at coordinate 65,672 of NZ_JBJDOQ010000012.1, forward strand.
GCGCGACCCGTTGCTGCGCGCCTGGCACCGACTGGGCCGCCGTTACGCGAGACAGGGCCTGGCGCGTGAACCGTCCGAGCCGGCGATGGAATGGGCACGCCGCGTTGACGCCCATCGGAGCGATCCTGCCTTGCTGGCGCTCAGCCAGCGTTTCGTCCACGCGCGCTACGCTGGCACTCATGTCGACCACGCTTCATTATTGGCCGACCTGCGCAGGCATCGTCCGTCTTCCGGAGCCACATCATGAACATCAAGATTCTGCTTCCCCTGGCTGCCTCACTGGCGCTGGCGGCCTGCGCGACGGCACCGAAGCCGCTGCAGGGCCAGTTCGCCGCCGTGACCCCGCGCGATACCGTGGCGACCCAGCAGGTGGGCGCGCCGGTGCGTTGGGGCGGCCGCATCATCGAAACGCTGCCGGGCCAGGGCCAGACCTGCTTCCAGCTGCTGTCGCGCCCGCTCAACGCCAGTGGTCGCCCGACCACCAGTTCCACCGACGCCAGTGACGGCCGCTTCGTTGCCTGCCGCGCCGGTTTCTATGATCCGGCGGTGTTCGAAGAAGGCCGCGATGTGACCTTCATCGGCCGCGTGGACGGCTATGAGAACGTCAAGATCGGCGAGTACGACTATCGCCTGCCCAAGCTCGCCGCCGATGTGATCTATCTGTGGCCGGAACAGCGCCAGGTCGATGTGGTGCCCTACCCGTACGGTCCGTGGGGCCCGGGTCCGGGCCCGTGGGGCCCGTGGGGCTACGGCCGTTACGGCTGGTGGTGAGCACTGCCTGAGCTGTAATGAAAAAGCCGCCTTCGGGCGGCTTTTTCTGTTGCGCGCGGCGACAAAGCAGAAGCGGTAGCGCCGCTTACTGGCCGGGCGAACGACAACGCAGAAGCGGTAGCGCCGACCCATGGTCGGCGGAAACGATCAGGCCCCTCAACCCCGGGTATCCGCCGACCATGGGTCGGCGCTACTGAGCGGGCGCGCCGAAGTGGCCCAGCGGAGCGCCGGCCAGCAAGTGCAGGTGGATATGGAACACCGTCTGGCCGGCGTGTTCGCGGCAGTTCATGACGATGCGGTAACCGTCCTCGGCCAGGCCCTGTTCGCGCGCGTACTGTGCGGCGGCCAGCGCCAACTTGCCGATCAGGTGCGCCTGCCCCGGCGTTACGTCATCCAGGGTGGGAATGACCTCGTTCTTCGGAATGAACAGCACGTGCACCGGCGCCTGCGGCGCGATGTCCTTGAAGCCCAGCACCTCCTCGTCTTCGTAGACGATGACGGCCGGGATTTCGCGGCGGATGATCTTGCTGAAGAGCGTTTCGCTGGTCATGGGTTTCGCCTCTTGGGGAGGTGCCGACCAAGGTCGGCACTACGCGCGTGGGTATGCTTCTGTCTTTATTACCGCACTTCGCTGCGCGTGCCGAAGGCATGCGACAACGTGCCACGATCGACGAACTCCAGCTCGCCGCCCAGCGGCAGGCCCTGCGCGAGACGGCTCGGCCGCACCTGCCGCGCACGCGCCAGTTGGGCGAGGTAATGCGCGGTCGCTTCGCCTTCCACCGTGGCACTGGTGGCGATGATCATTTCGGTGATCTCGCCGGCATCGAGCCGCTGGCCCAGCAGCTCCAGCCCCAGTTCGCGCGGACCGATGCCATCCAGCGGCGACAGCCGGCCCTGCAGCACGAAGTACACGCCGCGGAAGCCGGTCGCGTTTTCGATGGCCAGCCGGTCGGCGGGGGATTCCACCACGCACAACTGGCTGCGCTCGCGGCTGTTGTTGGCGCAGGTCGCGCACAGTTCGCTTTCACTGAAATCGCGGCACTGCGCGCAATGGCCGATGCGCTCCATCGCCTGCGCCAGCAGCGAGGACAGCTTCTCGCCGCCCTCGCGCTCGCGTTCCAGCAGGTGGTACGCCATGCGCTGGGCGGTCTTCTGGCCCACGCCGGGCAACACGCGCAGCGCTTCGATCAACTGGTCAAGCAGGGGTGCGGACATCATTCGGCTCGGATAGAGCCGGGCCATGCCCGGCTGCGCTGCATCAGAACGGCAGCTTCATGCCCGGGGGCAGCTGCATGCCGGCCGTGGCCGAACCCATGCGGGTCTTCGACTCGGCATCGATCTTGTTGGACGCATCATTGAAGGCTGCGGCCACCAGGTCTTCCAGCATTTCCTGATCGCCCAGCAGCGACGGATCCAGGCGCACCTTGCGGCATTCCTTGGCACCGGTGAGGGTGACGCTGACCATGCCGCCACCGGCGCTGCCGGTGACTTCAAGCTTTGCGATTTCTTCCTGGGCCTTCTGCAGGTTCTCCTGCATCTTCTGGGCCTGCTGCATCATCTGGGCGATATTGCCGCGCATGGTTCGTTACTCTTCAAAGGGACGGATGGAATCGGACACGAGCCGCGCGCCGTGCTTCTGGATCAGCACCTGCACTTCCGGATCGGCCATGAAAAACGCCTCGGCCGCCTGCTGGCGTTCACTCCGCTGACGGTCTGATCGCTGGTGCAGGGTCTCGGCCGGCGCCTGCGTGGCATCGACCACGATCTTCGGCGGCGAACCCAGCGCCTTGCCCAGCATCTCCGCCAGCGCGCCCAGCGCGCGTTCGGAACTCAGGTACTCAAATCCGGGCGACAAACCCAGTTTCAAGACCCCGTGCTGGAAACTGATGAACGCCGCGTTGGCGGCAAGCTGCCGCGAAGGCCCACTCAGGCCACTGGCAGCAACCAGTTCCAGCCAATCTTCGGCACAGGCCAATGCCACCGAAGCACCGCCCGGGGCTGCTGCTTCAGCCACCCTGGCGGCAGGCGCGATGTCGATGCCTTCGGCGCGGAACGGCTTGGGCGGTGCCGCCACCGCAACAGCGGGCGCAGCGCGCGGTGCCGGTTCGGCAGGTGGCTGCCACGGCGCCAACATGGCCGCGTCCGGGCCAGCCAGTTCAGCCGCCAGTGCATCGTCGCGCAGTTCGCTGTCATCGGCCGCTTCGATCTCCCACGGGGGCAGATCCGGTTCATTCGAGGCCGGCGGCGGATCTTTCACCGGTGCCGGCGGCGCTGGCTCGGGATCTTCCACCGGCGTGGTATCCGGCAGCGGACCGGGCTTGGGCGCTGCGGCCTGCACGCTGGCTTCCACGGCCGGCGCCGGTGCGGCGGCAACGGGTGCGGCGGCGATGCCGGTCGAACCCGCCGAACCGCTCGCCGCCCCCGTCGAACCACCCGACTGCAGACCTTCGCCACCTTCCGGTGCACGCGGCACCGGCGGCACCGCAGCGGCCGGGCGGAAGGCCAGCATGCGCAGCACGGCCATTTCAAAACCCGCGCGCGGGCTCGGCGCCAGCGGCAGGTCGCGGCGGCCGTTGAGGGCCATCTGGTACCAGAGCTGCACTACTTCCGGGCGCACCCGCGCAGCAAAGCCGCCCAGGTCCAGGCCATCGGCGGCGATGGCACCGGGCACCAGCTGCTGTACCTGGATGCGGTGCAGGGCATCGGCCAGCGCTTCCAGCACGCCGCTCCAGTCCGGCGAGAACTCCGCCAGCGCCGCCACGACCTGCAGCAGGCGCTGGCCATCACCTTCGGCCAGGGCGTCGAGCATGGCCGCCACCTGGGTGCGATCCACCGTGCCCAGCATGGTGCGCACCACGTCCTCGCGCAGTGCACCGCCGGCATAGGCAATGGCCTGGTCGAGCAACGACAGGCCGTCACGCAGGCTGCCGTCGGCGGCCTTGGACAGCTGCACGATGGCGCTGTCGTCGGCTTCGATCTCTTCGGCCGCCAGGATCCTGGTCATCTGCCCCTGGATCTGGTCTTCGTCCAGGCGCTTCAGGTTGAACTGCAGGCAGCGGCTGAGCACGGTGACCGGCAGCTTCTGCGGATCAGTGGTGGCGAGCAGGAATTTGACGTGCTCCGGCGGCTCTTCCAGCGTCTTCAGCAGCGCATTGAACGCCGCCTTGGACAGCATGTGCACTTCGTCGATCAGGTAGACCTTGTACTTGCCACGCGAGGGCATGTACTGCGCGTTCTCGATCACCTCGCGGACATCGTCCACGCCGGTGTTGGACGCCGCATCGATTTCCAGCAGGTCGATGTAGCGGCCGGAATCGATGTCCAGGCAGGCCGGGCACTGGCCGCAGGGATCGGCACTGGTGCCCTGTTCGCAGTTCAGCGATTTGGCGAAAATACGCGCGATGGTGGTCTTGCCCACCCCACGGGTACCGGTAAACAGGAAAGCGTGATGCACGCGACCGCTGTCCAGCGCATTGGTAAGCGCGCGGACCACGTGTTCCTGGCCCACCAGCTCGGCAAAACGCTTTGGACGCCACTTGCGGGCAAGGACGAGATAGGACATCAGGCCACCGTCTTCATCAGGACGACCATTGTGCCACGCCTGTCCAGCCCCCTACGTCGGCAACTGCAGGGCCTTGTGTCCAGCCGCGCAGCCAGCTAGAATCTGCGGCCCCTGCAACGGCATTGTCGTTCCGCAGGGGAATCCGGAGAGGTGTCCGAGCGGTTGAAGGAGCACGCCTGGAAAGTGTGTAAGCGTCTAAACCGCGCTTCGGGGGTTCGAATCCCCCTCTCTCCGCCAGACAAATGAAAAGGGCTGCCCATCGGGCGGCCCTTTTTATTTGTCTGGTGGGGAGAGCGGCAGAGAGAAGCCCCGGGGTTCGACGGATCTGCAGGAGCAGATCCGGACAGCCGAAGGCTGGCCCTGCAGCGCGCAGCGCGGAAGGGCTGGGTGCATGGATGCACCCAGCAATCCCCCTCTCTCCGCCCCGGCTTCTGTAGTGCCGACCTTGGTCGGCACCGTGAGAAGATCTGCCGACCAAGGTCGGCACTACAGACGCTTCCCACGGCATCGATTGCGATCTGCGGCTACGCTGACGCGTCACCCGCAAGCACGCTCTCTCGTCATGCCTACCCCACTCGCCCGCAGCCGACACGTCTATCAGTTCTACATCGGCGGCACGGCCGGCCGCGCCAACATCGAACTGCACGACGTCCAGTTCGCCGCGGTTTCCCGCGTGCAGGATGCCTACCCTGCCCTGCGCGAGGCGTGGTTCGGCGACCCCGGCAGCCTGCATCTGGATGGCTACATGCGCATCGACTGGGCCGATGGCTTCGACGTACATCTCGCGCCGGAGCCAGACCCATCCGGGCTCACGCTGTTCTTCGTCAACATGGGCGGCTACCGCGCAGACAGCCTGGCGGAGCTGCATGCGTTCGGCCTGTTCGTCGCAGCCGATGCCGCCGGCGCCAAGGCGAAGGCGCGGCGCAGCCTGCTGCAAGGGGCCCAGCAGCTGCACAAGGATGACCTGCGCGAGGTCGACAACTGCCTGACCCTCGGGGAGTTCGGCGGCCTGCACGTGCACCTGCAGCCCAACCCATCAGGCACCCAGCCTCATCCGGAATGGCAGGGCTACCGCCCCATCGCGCGCAGGACCAACATCCGGTGAGCTGACAGCGTTCCATCAGTGTGCATGGCGCGGGCGGGATATCTACTTATAGTAAGTTACCCACAGTAACTAACAGAAGACTCCCATGCACGCACTGATCGTGGTCTCGCACGCCAATCCAGACTCCCTCACCCATGCCATCGCCCACCGCGTGGCCGACGGCATCACCAGCGCCGACCCAGCCGCTACCACGGAGTTCGCGGACCTGACCGCCGAACGCTTCGATCCGGTGTTCAACAGCGACGACCTCGCCTATTTCGAGAAGCGCGCTGCGGCTCCTGACGATGTAGCGCGCGAGCACGCCCGCCTGGAACGGGCGGACACGCTGGTGCTGGTCTACCCGATTTACTGGTGGTCGTTTCCAGGGCTGCTGAAGGGTTGGATCGACCGCGTTTTCAGCAACGGCTGGGCCTACGACGAAGGCCCCGACGGCAAGGTGCAGAAGAAACTGCAGCGGCTGCAGGTGCATCTGGTCGCCAACGGCGGCGCCGACGCGGGGATGATCGAGCGCCACGGTTACGCCAAGGCCATGGTCACGCAGATCGACCATGGGATTTTCGATTACTGTGGTGCCAATGTCGCCAGTTCGGCGCGCCTGCTGGCATCGGATCCCGGCTTTCCGGGCGCGCATCTGGATACGGCCCACGCGATCGGGCGCCGCATCGCCAACCTCGGGTATTGAGTCGTTGCCGAAGTCCTCCGCCACTGCCACGCCCGCCCCCCGCCGTCGCCTGCCGCGCGAAGCACGCACGCGCCAGTTGCTGGACATGGCATGGGCAATGATCAGCGAGGAGGGCACCGACCAGCTGACGCTGGGCAGGCTGGCCGAAGCGGCGGGGGTCACCAAGCCGGTGGCCTACGATCACTTCGGCACCCGCAATGGCCTGCTTGCCGCGCTTTACGAAGACTATGACGTGCGACAGACGGCGATCTTCGATACCGCAGTTGAGGCTGCCAAGGCCACGCTGCACGAAAAAGCGCGGGTGGTCGCGGCCAGTTATGTGGAGTGCGTCCTGACCCAGGGACAGGAGATTTCTGCCGTCGTCGCCGCGCTGGGCGGCTCGCCGGAACTGCAGGCGGTGAGGCGCCGTTACCAGCAGGCGTTCATCGAAAAGTGCCAGCGCATATTCGCCCCCTTCGCCGGCCCGGCCGGGGTGGCGAACGCCGGCATGTGGGCGGTGCTGGGCGCGGCCGATACGTTGTCGCAGGCCGCAGCCGACGGCGATATCAGCAGGTCACAGGCCTGCGACGAACTGCTGCAGACCCTGCTTGCGGTGGTGAAGCGGAGCGCGTGACGCCCCGCCATCACCCGGTCGCACATCAACTGCTGGACAGCTTCATCAGCACCAGTCCGCACACGATCAGCACGGCCGCGCCGATGCGCATCGCACTGACCTGCTCGCCCAGGAACACGATGCCCACCACGAACGCACCGACCGCGCCGATACCGGTCCAGATCGTATACGCGGTGCCCAGCGGCAGGCTGCGCATCGCCACGGCCAGCAGCCAGAAGCTGGCGATCATGCCGACCAGGGTGATGAGCGTGGGGGTGAGCTTGCTGAAGCCTTCGGACTGTTTCATCGAAACGGCCCAGACAATTTCCAGCAAGCCAGCGAACAGAAGATAGAGCCAGGCCATGGCGGCCTCCTTTGCAGGGGCCAGGCCGTCCTGGACATTTCAACCCGGTGTGGGGGAGGCCGTTCCTCCGGGCTGGAGTCTAGCAACAGCTGGATCGCCGCCCCATACGGGGCCTTTCGTGGTTACAACGGGTTCACGCAGATCAGGCATACAGGATGTCGGCAAGCACGGTCAGTTGGCCTATGTGACGTGGTCGCTCGGGCGCGACGATATCGTCGCCCACCTTCAACGCGACGCATTTGATCAGCTCGGTCCTGGTCAACGAGGAGCGCTGCAGAACGGTCTCGATGCGCTCATTGGCAAAGGCACTCAACTTCATCGACAACCGCTTGGCTGGCCCGCCTGCTTCCAGCTCTGCTGATCGTCTGGCCAGCTTCGCAAGCCCGGCTGATGTCTCCTGGCCGTGCGCGTAGCGGTTGACATAGAAAAAGAACAGGCGTTTGCGGAAGTCAGGCGTCGCCAGCGGCGTGATGCGGGCGGCAGCGGCATCCAGCAGCTCGACGAACACCGAAGGCACGTTGACCTCGAACGAGCACTGCTGCGCTGAACGCGCATTGGCCACCGCCGGGGTTGACTGCGCCGGGATGAGAATCACATCACCGCAGGCGTTGCACCGTCCCACCAGAATGTCACGCGCAATCGCGCGCCCATCGGAAAAGGGCACGTCCCGGTATTCAAAGGTGGCGGTGACCCGACCGTCCCGGTCACATAGGGCGTCCCTGTGTTCGCCTTCGCGGTAGAGCTTCATGGCCTGATGGACTCTTGTCGGTGAACGCTGATGAACGTCGTATCGGAAAGGAAGTAGAACTTCACATACCAACCGGCGGCGAGGATCTCGTGCACCTGGATGTCGGCGCCCCGGTGGTGGGGCGAGCTGCGGTGATCCTGCCCCCGCGCGCGCTTGAGAATTGCCGCTAGATCCGACGCACTGATCCCCCCGGTCAGCAGCAGGTTCTTGCTGCTGATGTTGCGGCGGACTTCGTGGACGAAGTTGCCCGCTTGCAGGTCTCGGATGACCTGTTGCTTGGCTTCGTTGAATCCCACCATACACCATCCCATACGATACATCTCGTATTGAACACAGGCGCGAGCACCTTGTTCAGCATAGGCATGGAATGCAGCGCCGGAAGTCAGGCGACGCATCATCATGGTGAGGGGGAACGACGCTGAGTGCGTGCTGGCTAACGCATGCGCGCATGCGCTAGAATGCGCGCCTGCCATCGCCCAGCGATGTGCAGTCCGGACCGGGTTCCAGGCGCTTCGCGCTGCGTGCCACGTCCGTGACAGGTCGCCAGCAAGGTGACTACGTCTCTATGGTGGCCCCGTCGGCCCCTCGCGACGCTAGATCGAAAATCCCGCCAGGGCCGGAAGGCAGCAACGGTATCGATCGACGCGGGCGCCGAGGTCAGCCGGCGGGGTCGCCACCTTTTCAGCCTCGTACCCGTATCGCCGAGCATGGCTCGGCGAGCGCGAAGCGCGGCCTGCGTCAGGACCGGAAGCCCCGGAAGGATCCCGCCGAGCGTGGCTCGGCGCTACCTGATCGTTGCGCGCGCCGGATGCGGTCAGGGCGCCTGCAGCGCCGCCGGCGGCAGCGAACGGTCTATTACGGCTCCAGGCTGAAGCCGTCCTGCCGATGATCGCGCAGCGTCAGCAGGTGCACGGCGCGATCATGGATGGCGTAAAGCACCAGGTAGTCATCCAGCACGTACTCACGCAGCTCGATGGTATCGCCCAGCAACTCACGCACCCGCGCCGCCAAAGCCAGTACACGCGCCCCTTCCAGATTGCGCGGATCAAACTGACGCCCGGCCTCGGGATACCGCAGCAGCAGCTCCGGCAGGAAACCCGCTGCGCGGTCGAGTACGGCCTGAGCTGCATCGACAGCCCCGAGTTCCAGCAAGACATCCACCGCCGCTTCAAGCGAGCGTTCGTAGGCAGGATGGGCGTGGACCGCCAGCACGCGCGGTTCAGCCGCGCGTGGCACGCTTCACTCTGTCCTGCAGGCGTCCACGTACCGCGGCCGGGTCAGCACCCGCTTCTCCCGCCCGCAAGCGCTCCAGCCCGTCCACTACGTCGCGCAATGCAGACAATTGCTGCACTTCGCGCTCAAGGCGGTGGTAGTAATCCAGCTTCCGCGCGTCGACGATGGCGACATAGCTTTCGCCATTGCGGGTGATGACTTTTGCATGTCCATTGCGGGCGTCTTCGGCCAGCGCCGTGAAGCGGGCACGCACTTGGTTCAGCGGAACGATGTCATCGCAGAGGTCCATGGGCTCTCCAGCCGAAGCGTTGCCCGAACTTTAACGCATCCATTAAACCTGATCAAATGGCAGCCGCGCCAAGGCGGGCCGCGCCTGGCGGCCGCCCTTCGCCGTCATGGCGCCTGCACCGCTGTCGGCGGCGCCAGCGGCACGCACTCCCCCGGCAGCGCCACGCGGTGGCCGCGTGCACGCAGCGCATCGCCATCGGCCACGCTGGCGTAGTGGTAGAGCATCATCCGCGCCTGGAGTTCGGCGCTGTATTCGCGCTCCAGGTCATCCACGCCGGTGTGCGACGGGTTGCCGTGCAGGCCGCAGTCATGCGCGATCAATTCGTTGTCATCAGCGAACCGCGCCAGCATTTCAGGTATCGGACGGGTATCGCCGCTCCAGGTCAGCGCGCCCTTCAGGCGCAGCCCGTAGGCTGTTTCCGGCCAGTGGTGGCGGGCCGGGAACACCTCCAGCCGCACGCCCTCGTGCCAGAACGCATCGCCCACCACGATCAGCTGGAAGGCATCCCAGAAATTGGCGCCGCCCTCGGCCAGCACGTTCGGATAGTCGCCGATCCGCTTGTGCAGCAGCGGCACCACCGGCGCAGGCACGTACAGCCGCACCTTGCCGCGGCGCTGCGCATTGAAGAAGGTATCCACGAACAGGCGCTCGAAGCCAGCGACGTGGTCCAGGTGCACGTGGGTGACGAACAGCGCCTGCGGCATGTGGCCGTAGTGCGCCTGGAACGCGGTCAATCCCTCGCCGCCGCAATCAATGGTCAGCCACGGCCGACCATCACGCTCGATCACCGACATCGGCGAGCCGAGCTCCACCGCCGACGCATTGCCGACGCCGAGGAAACGCAGCGACCAGTCCATCAGGTGCCCCGGTTCCACGCCAGGTCGTAGGCACGGCGCAGGCGGGCGAAGTCTTTCTCGACCTCATCGGTGCTGCGTTCGCCGCGCAGTTTCAGCAGTGAACGCAGCAGGCGCTTGAGGTTGCGCTCGCGCCAGGCGGTGGCCGGAATGCGTTGCACGCCGCGATCGAAATCGATCAGCCAGCCATGCCCGTTGCCATCGAACAGGATGTTGTGCGCATTGAGATCGGCATGATCCAGCCCGGCACGATGAAAACGCGCAATCAGCCGACCGGTTTCTTCCCATGGCGCGCCACGGCCCGCGACCAGCGCACGGTCGGCCAGCGAGCGGACGTCTTCGATGCGTTCCATCAGGATCGCGCAGCGGTAGCGCAGGCCTTCTCGCATGTAGTACGCCGCAATGGGGCGCGGCACCGGCAGCTTGAGTTCGCGCAGGGCGCGCATCAGGCGGAATTCGGCGAAGCTGCGGGTGTGCTGCGAGCCGCGCCACAGGTACCGGTCGTGGCTCAGCTTGGCCACCAGGCCACCACGCAGGTAGTGCCGCAGCACGCTGGGGCCAAACGGCGCGTCGACGAACCAGGCACTGCCGCGACCGCCCTCGCCCACCGGCCGCGCCCGCTCTCCCCAGTGCTGCGGCGAGAACAGACTGGCGTCGGCTTGCCGCAGCCGTTCGCGGTCGAACAGAATGGCACCCATGCCGCGACCATCACGGCAAGGCGTCAGCGCTTCATTGGCGTCGAATGCGACCATTCCTTCGAGTCTAACAACACCATGGCATCACCGTCCTCTTCCCTGTGCCTTTTGCGTTTGTCCGCGCTGGGCGACGTGACCCATGTGGTGCCGCTGGTACGCACCCTGCAGGCGGCGCGGCCGGGCACCCGGATCCACTGGGTGATCGACAAGGTGGGTCTGAAGCTGCTGGACGGGCTGCCCGGGGTGACGTTCCATGCATACGACAAGAAGACCGGGCTGGCGGGCATGAAAGCCCTGCGCGAGGAGCTGCCGGCCGAGCGCTTCGATGCCCTGCTGCAGATGCAGGTGGCGTTCCGGGCCAACGTGCTGTCGGCCTTCATACCCGCCCGCCGCCGGATCGGTTATGACCGCAGCCGCTCCAAGGACCTGCATGGACTGTTCATCAACGAGCGCATCCCGGACCGTCCCGGCATCCACGTACTGGATGCCATCGGCAGCTTCTGCGAGCCCCTGGGCCTGAAGCAGACCGAGGTCAGCTGGGACCTGGCGGTGCCAGCGCAGGCCCATGCCTGGGCGCAGGCGCAGTGGCAGGACGATGGTCGGCCGGTGCTGATGATCTCGCCGTGTTCCAGCCACGAGCGGCGCAACTGGTATGCCGATCGCTACGCTGCGGTGGCCAACCACGCCAGCGCGCGCGGCTGGCGGGTCGTGCTGTGTGGCGGCCGCAGCGAGCTGGAACGGCGCACCGCCGATGCCATCCAGGCGCAGCTGGTGCAGCCGGCGCTGGACCTGGTCGGCAAGGACACGCTGAAGCAGCTGCCGGCCCTGCTGGCCCGCGCGGCGCTGGTGATGACGCCGGATTCCGGGCCGATGCACATCGCCAACGCGATGGGGGTAAAGGTGTTGGGCCTGCACGCGGCAAGCAATCCGCACCGCAGCGGGCCGTATTCGGACCGCCGTTACTGCGTGGACCGCTATGACGACGCGGCGCGCAAGTACCTGGGCAAGCCGGCCAGCGCGCTGAAATGGGGCACCAAGATCGAGTTCGACGACGTGATGGAATTGATCACGGTGGAAGACGGCATCGCCGCGTTCGAACGCTACGCCGCCCGGTAGTGACGGCCGCTGGCCGTCCATCCGGAGGCGCCGGCCGTCAACGTGGAGGCATGACGGCCGGCGGCCGTCACTACCGCCGCGTCAGCCAGCGCGGTAGTCCTTGTACGACTTCTCTTCCACGTAGGCCGAACCCAGCGCCAGGTTGATCGCCTTCTTGATGCGCGCGCGCTCGTCGTTGCGCAGGTAGACGCTGCGCGCCAACGCGACGAAGGCATCGCCGAAGTCACCGGCCTTGTCCTGCAGGCGGATGTTGTCTTCGATGTCCCACAGCTCTTCGTTGATCGCTTTCAGGTCGGCACGCAGCTGGGCCACGTCTTTGCCGCCGGCCGGATGGGCCATCCAGGTTTTTTCCAACGCGGACAGCTCGGTGCGCACGTTGGCCAGCTTGGCCTCGTCACTGATGCGCTCGGACTTGATCTGCAGGATGGAGATCTTGTCGAGCAGTTCGCCGAAGGCGACGGGGACGAGGATTTCAGCGGTCATGGGAGCACTCTCTGGAAGCAGAGGGGGATGATAACGCGCACGCGGTGGGCGACTGGTAAATGCAGTGCGCTGCGCTTCGCGGGAAATGGCGGGGGGGATTGCTGGGTGCATACCTGCACCCAGCCCCTGCGCTGCGCTACGGGGCCAGCCATTCGGCTGTCCGGTTCTGCTCCTGCAGAACCGTCGAACCCCGCGTGGGTTCTTTCCTGCCCGCTCTCGGCCACGCAAAAAGCAAAGGGCCACCCGTTGGGTGGCCCTTTGCTTTTTGTCTGGCGGAGAGGGGGGGATTGCTGGGTGCATCCCTGCACCCAGCCCCTGCGCTGCGCTACGGGGCCAGCCATTCGGCTGTCCGGTTCTGCTCCTGCAGAACCGTCGAACCCCGCGTGGGTTCTTTCCTG
>NZ_JBJDOQ010000012.1:78661-148012 GCF_044901215.1 Stenotrophomonas sp. NPDC078853
TGCCCGCTCTCGGCCACGCAAAAAGCAAAGGGCCACCCGTTGGGTGGCCCTTTGCTTTTTGTCTGGCGGAGAGGGGGGGATTCGAACCCCCGAGGCGCTATAAACGCCTGCCTGATTTCGAGTCAGGTACATTCAACCGCTCTGCCACCTCTCCGGTTTCCCCGGCGTACCGGGGACGCGCATGATACGAGGATGCGCGGATATTCACAAGCCATCACCGGCAAGAAAGTGAAACTGGGCTGACTTCGCCGCTTGTCGGATGTCCGCCCCGCCGCGATGATGGCGTTCTCCCTGCTGCATCCCCTTTCCTGCGCGACCCCATGATCGAATTCGGACACCTGACCCATCCCGGCCTGCGCCGTGCGCTGAACGAAGACACCTACTACGGGGACGGTGAGCTGGCACTGTGGCTGGTCGCCGATGGCATGGGCGGTCACGCCTGTGGCGAGGTGGCCAGCGCGCTGGCACGCGAAACCATCGTGCGCGAGATCCGACGCGGCGTGCCACTGGCCCAGGCCATCCGCACCGCGGACGAAGAAATCATCCGTGCCTCGCGCCGCCGCAACGACACCCTGCCGATGGGCACCACCGTGGTGGCGGCCCGCGTGCAGGGCAACCGCTACGAAGTGGCCTGGGTGGGCGACAGCCGGGCCTACCTGTGGCGCGACGGCCAGCTGGCCCAGCTCAGCCAGGACCACAGCGTGGTTCAGGAGATGCTGAGCCAGGGCAACCTGACCCCGGAACAGGCGCGCGCGCATCCGCATCGCAACGTGGTCACCCAGGCACTGGGGGTCACCGACCCGGCGCATCTGAACGTGGCCACCACTGCCGGCGAGCTGCGCCCGGGCATGCAGTTGCTGCTGTGCAGCGATGGGCTCACCGAAGAGCTGGACGACAGCGGGATTTCCCGAACGCTGGCCTTCGATGACACCAGCGCGCAGGAATGCGTGGATTCGCTGGTCGCCGCCGCGCTGGATGGCGGCGGTTCGGACAACATCACCGTGGTGCTGGTGCGCTGCCACTGACGGGGCGGTGCCGACCAAGGCCGGCACTCCCAGGCCGGGGTCAGGCGACGGCGGCTTCTTCCTGCTTCGGGCCATCCCACAGGGCGTGGCCAGCCTTCTTGCGCAGCCGTTCCAGGCGGGCGGCGTGGGCTTCCAGTTCCGACGCGGTGGCCTGCACGCGCGGGCGCGGCAGCAGCTTGGCCGGGTCGAACCCCGCCAGCGCCAGCGCCGCCGCACTGCCCTCTTCGCCCAGGTCGAAACCGAGGTCGTCCTGGCCGGAGGTCAGCGCGATGTACACATCGCCGAGGATCTGCGCATCGAGCAGCGCGCCGTGCAGCTGGCGGTGCGAATTGTCCACGCCCAGCCGCTTGCACAGCGCATCCAGCGAATTGCGCTGGCCGGGGAAGCGCTCGCGCGCCAGCGCCAGCGTATCCACCACGGTGCAGCGGTCGGTGATCTTGCCGAACTGCGGCCCCAGCCTGGACAGTTCGTTGTCCAGGAACCCCAGGTCGAAGGCTGCGTTGTGGATGATCAGCTCGGCGCCGTCGATGAAGGCCAGGAAGGCCTCGGCCACCTGTGCGAACTCCGGCTTGTCGGCGAGGAAATCCAGGGTCAGCCCGGTGACTTCCTGCGCGCCGGGTTCGAAGTCGACGTCCGGCTTGAGGTATTGGTGGTAATGGTTGCCACTGGGCCGGCGCTTGAACAGCTCCACGCAGCCGATTTCAACGACGCGGTTGCCTTTCTGCCAGGCCAGGCCAGTGGTTTCGGTATCCAGGATGATCTGACGCATGGGCTCAGTTTACCGCCATGCCGGTGTCGCGCACCCGGGTGGCGGCTTCGCGCGCCAGCACGTCCACGCGTTCATTGTCCGGGTCGCCGGAATGGCCCTTCACCCAGCGCCAGTCGATCTGGTGGCGCAGGGTCGCTGCGTGCAGGCGCTCCCACAGCTCGCGGTTCTTCACCGGCGAGCCGCCGGCGGTCTTCCAGTTCTTGCGGATCCAGCCGGGCAGCCATTCGGTCAGGCCCTGGCGCACGTACTGCGAATCGGTGAAGAGCACGATCTGGCAGGGTTCGCTCAGCGCTTCCAGGCCGGAGATGGCGGCCATCAGCTCCATCCGGTTATTGGTGGTGTTGGGCTCGCCGCCGCTCAGTTCACGCTCGTGCGCCTTGTAGCGCAGCAGGGCCGCCCAGCCGCCAGGGCCAGGATTACCGAGGCAGGAGCCGTCGGTGTGTACTTCAATGGTTTTCATGCGTTTCCAGAATCGATCGGGTCATGCCGGGGGTGGCCATCGGCCCCTGCCAGCGTACCTTCAGGGGCGTCGGCCCCGGCAAGGCAAAGGTGCGTTTTTCGGCGCTGAACAGACACGCCGCGCGCAGCGGCGTCATTGTGCCGCCGCCACCGCCGGACGGCCACAGCGGGCCGATGTAACGGGTGGGCCCGCATTCCAGGCCGACCCGCTCCAGCAGCTGGCGAAGGCGCTGCGGGGTGCGCACCACCATGCCATGCCGCCGCCATAGGGTGCGGTAGGGGCTGAACGGATTGAGGCTGCTCAGGAACAGCTTGCCACCGGGCATCAGGACGCGATCACACTCGGCCAGCAGCAGCGCGGCATCGGCGGCGGTCACGTGCTGCAGCACGATGGCCTGGACGCTTTCATTGGGCAGCGGCAACGGCAACGCACAGCGGGCCTCACCGGCATACCCGGTGCCGTCCCGGTACAGCCGCAGGCCACGTCCGCTCAAGGCCGCGCCCTGCAGCCAGCGCGGGCTGGGACTGATCCACAACCACGGCTGCGCGGGCAGGCTGGACAGCTGCGGCAGCAGCAGCTGCTGCTCCAGCTGATACAACAGCTGCGCCGGTTCGCTGTCGAACCACGTTTCGGGTGTCGCTTGACGGAGGCTCTGCAGCGCGGGCATGGTCCGATTCTATGCGACTCACTGCCCTGCCCGCATTGGCGGACAATTACATCTGGTGCCTGGCCGGCGACGACGGCGTGGCCGTGGTCATCGATCCCGGCGATGCCGCGCCCGTGCTGGCCGCCGTCGAGGCAGGACTTCGCCCACAGGTCATCCTGCTCACCCATCACCACGATGACCACATCGGCGGCGTGAGCGCGCTGCAGGCCCGTTTTCCAGGCATCAGGGTGATCGCGCCACATGAGCCACGCATTCCGATGGCCACCGAGCGCGTATCCGATGGTGAACACGTTCAGGCAGTGGGGCGGAGGTTCCACGTAGTATCCGTGCCCGGGCACACCCTCAGCCATGTCGCGTTTCACACTGATGAACACCTTTTCAGTGGAGATGCATTGTTCAGCCTGGGCTGTGGGCGCCTGTTCGAAGGTACGCCATCCCAGCTGCTCGCCACCATGCGCAGCCTGGCGTCCCTGCCGGGCCAGCTGCTTGTCTGCTGTGCCCACGAATACACCGTGTCAAATGCCGTCTTCGCGCGGCATGTCGACCCCGCCAACGCTGCCCTGAGGCAGCGCCATGAGGAGGCACTGGCCATGCGCCGCGATGACCGCTCCACCCTGCCCGTGCTGTTGGCAGACGAATTACAAAGCAATCCGTTCCTGCGTACCCACACCGCGCCCATCCGTGCGGCGGTGTCGGCTCATCTGGGGCGGGAAATCACCGACGATGTCGACGTGATGGCCGGACTTCGGCAATGGAAAGACGGCTTTCGCGCATGAGGCGCCGAAGTCCATCGCTCGCCCTGGGGATCATGCTGGGGCTTGCCGGAACCGCCAACGCGCAGTCGCTGGGCGCAGGCCTGACCCAGAATCTCGCCGGTGCCGCGTCACTGCCACTGGACGCGGCAACCCTGCCGGCCCCCAGCGTGCGCAATGGACAGGACATCTTCGCCAGCTTCCGCGAAGGCCTGGCTGAACCCACCTGCGATGCCGAGGCCACCAGTCCGCGCTGGCAGAAGCAGTTCGCCCACGCGCCTGCCCGGCTGGCCAACCAGAACGACGATGCACTGGTGCTGTTCGGCTATGTGGTGGAAGAGCTGCGCAAGGCCAGCCTGCCTACCGAGTTCGCCCTGATTCCTTTCGTGGAAAGCGGCTACCGCCCCAGCGCGCGCAGCGCGGCAGGCCCAGCCGGCCTGTGGCAGTTCATCGCTACCACGGCGCGCAATCACCGCGTACCCATGAGCGAAGGCTATGACGGACGTCTGTCGGCGGTGGATTCCACCCAAGCGGCGGTGCGTTACCTGAAGACCCTGCATGGCATGTTCGGCGGCGACTGGCGCTTGGCCACCATGGCCTACAACGCCGGCGAGTACCGGGTGCTGCAGGGCCTGCGCAAGGCCGGGATGAATGCCACCAACGCGGTTCCGGCCGAGCTGCCCGGCCTGTCGCCGATCACCCACGCCTATGTTGAAAAGCTGCATGCCCTGGCCTGCGTGCTGGAAAACGCCGAAGAGCAGCCCTCGGTGATGGCCTCGCTGGACCGCACCGTGCCGGTGCTGAAGAGCCACACCCTTCCCGCTGGCACCAGCGTGCAGCAGTGGGCCGCCCAGCGTTCGCTGGACCCGGCGCGGATTGCCCGCCTGAATCCGGCCGCCAGTGGCCGTGCCCGCCCGCAGAACGCCCCCGTCCGCCTGTTGGCACCGGTCAATACGCCGGCCGTGGATGCCTCGGCGATGGTGGCCAGCGTGGATGAGGCTGCGACGCCGGCCGTCGCCGTTGCGTCGGCACAGCCGGCACCGGCGGCCGCACGCAGCGTGGCCAGCGCGGCAGATCGTCCGCGCAACCGTCGCCACACGGTGCGCAATGGCGAATCGCCGTGGACCATCGCCCGCCGTTACGGCATGCCGGTGAAGGCCCTGCTCAGCCTCAATGGACTCACCGGCAAGGCCGTGCTGAAGCCGGGTGCCGTGCTGCGCATCGAAGACTGACCGGACATCAGTTCGATCGGACAACAAAAAGCCCGGCAGTGCCGGGCTTTTTGTCTGCCGCCGCTGCCAACCCTTACAGGTTGGCTTCGGTGGTCTGTACGACGAAGCGCTTGCGGGTGGACTTGACGAAGGCGTCGGCCGCGGCCATGCCATCGATCTGGCTCAGCTGCTGCTTGAGCTGCTGGCGCTGTTCGGCGGTGACTTCCTTGACGTCGCCCGGAGTGACCTTGGTCACCGCGAACACCACCGCACGCCCCTGCACATCCACCTTGCCGTAGCTCGGCTTGCCTTCGGCCGGCAGCGACGCACTGAATACCGCACGGTTGATCTCGGCGGTCGGCACCGGCTGGGTGCGCGGCAGGCCCGGCATCGGGCTGACCTGCAGCTTCTCGCTTTCCGCCAGCGCCTGCAGCGTCTGGCCGCCCTTCAGCTTGGCCAGCAGCGCATCAGCGGCCTTCTCGGCAGCCTGGCGGGTGCGGTCGGCATGCACGGCAGCGATGACCTGCTCACGCGCCTTGTCCAGCGGGATGGCCTGCTCCGGCGTATGTTCGGCAACGCGGATCACCACGCTGTGGTTGCCCGCTTCGTCCAGCGCGATCGGATCGCTCGCGGTGCCATCCTGCACCAGGATGTCGGAGAACGCAGCGCGCAGCACGGCCGGGTTGGCCGCGATGCCGGTGGCATCCTGGCGGGTGAACGGACCGACGGTCTGCAGCGGCAGGTTCACCGCCTTGGCGGCAGCGGCCAGATCGCTCGGGCTCTTGTTGGTCGCATCGACCACGCGGCCGGCCAGTTCGGTGTAACCGCGCTCGGCATCTGCCTTGGTCTGCTCGGCCATCAGCTGGTCGCGCACTTCTTCGAAGGAACGCCCTTCACCGCCGCGCACTTCGCGCACCTGGATCACGTGATAGCCGAAATCGGTCTTGACCGGGCCGATGATGTCGCCGGCCTTGGCCGCGAACACCGCATCTTCGAACGGCTTGACCATCGCACCGCGATCCACCCAGCCCAGGTCGCCACCCTGCTCCTTGGAGCCGGTGTCATCGGAGTTGGCCTTGGCCAGTGCGGCAAAATCGGCGCCTGCGGCCTTGGCTTCGGCGGCCAGCTTGGCCGCCTTGGCTTCGGCGCCGTCACCGGTGCTGATCAGGATGTGCGAGGCCAGGCGCTGCTCCGGCGTGGCGAAGCGCGCCTTCTCTTCCTCGTAGCGCTTGCGCAGGCTGGCTTCGTCCGGGGCGGCTGGCGCCGGCAGCGTGGCACCGTTGATTTCCACGTATTCCAGCTTGACCGACTCGGCCTGGCGGAAGTCCTTGGCGTGGGTGTCGTACCACTGCTTGATCTGCGCATCGGTGACCGGCGCGGTGTCAGCCGGCTGCTCGGGCAGCATGGCGATCTCGACGTCGCGGGTTTCGCCCAGCAGCTTGAGCAGGCGCTCGGTTTCGGCTTCGGTGACGAAGCCGGAGTTCTGCAGCGCGCTGGGGATGACCGACTGCTGCAGGCTGGTGCGGACCAGCTCGGCGAACATGTCCGGCGTGCGCGGCGGGTTGCCGCTGGCCAGCGCGATGCGGTACTGGTCGCCGTTGAACTTGCCGTCCGGGCCAAGGAAGGCCGGGATGGCAGCGATGTATTCGCGCACGGCGTCATCGCCGATCACCACGCCGGACTGTTCCCCGGCCAAGCGCACGACCTGTTCGTCGATCAGCTGGTCGAGCACGGCGAGCTTGTTCTCGGTGCTTTCGAAGGCGCGCGGATCGAAGTCCTCGCCCTGCTGCTGGCGTACGCGGGCGCGCTCCTGCTCAAAGCGCTCGCGGAATTCCTGCGAGGTGATTTCGTGGTGCTTCCACAGCAGGCGGGCCGGCCACCAGGACGGAGCCGAGGACCACCAGGAAGGCGGTGCCGATACTTTGGCCACGTTCTGCGCACCGACGCCACCGAGGTAGCTGCTATCGATGACGAACAGGAACGGGATCATCAGCAGCCCCAGGATCACAGTGACGATCCAGCCCGAGGTCTTGTCGCGAAGTTTCTGCAGCATGGGAAAAATCATGGCCTGAGTGGCGAGCCGCGCAGTGTAACCCGCTTCATGCGCAGGCTCCAAAGCACCGGCTGCAAGGGGCGGCGCGGGCCCGGACCCTGGGCATAAAAAAAGCCCCTGGTTTTCACCAGGGGCTCTTCAATCGTGGCGGAGCGGACGGGACTCGAACCCGCGACCTCCGGCGTGACAGGCCAGCATTCTAACCAGCTGAACTACCGCTCCGCGTTGAAACTTTGCAGGCGCTCATTCTATCCGAAGATGGTCTGATTGCCCAGCCTCATGAACACTTTTTTTAGAAGTTTTTCACGAGGTGTTACCAAATCTGCAGTGGCGGAGCGGACGGGACTCGAACCCGCGACCTCCGGCGTGACAGGCCAGCATTCTAACCAGCTGAACTACCGCTCCGTGCTGCAAAACTTTTTGCCTTCCACGCCGCCGAAGCGGTGGAGAAAACAAAGCCCCCAGGATGAACCCGGAGGCCGCGTTGAAAATGGCGGAGCGGACGGGACTCGAACCCGCGACCTCCGGCGTGACAGGCCAGCATTCTAACCAGCTGAACTACCGCTCCACATTTCAAACTTTACCGCGGTGCTGTGGTGGGTGCTGAGGGTTTCGAACCCCCGACCCTCTACGTGTAAAGGAGACGCTCTACCGCTGAGCTAAGCACCCCAGCGAGCCGCTTAGTTTACAGCATCCTTCAGGGCCTTACCAGCCTTGAACGACGGATTCTTCGAAGCAGCGATCGCGATGGTGTCGCCGGTCTTCGGGTTGCGGCCGGTGCGGGCGGCGCGGTCACGGACCTGGAAGGTGCCAAAGCCGACCAGCGTCACAGCATCACCGCTCTTCAGTGCCTTGGTGACGGCAGCAACGACGGCATCGACAGCGCGAGCGGACTCTGCCTTGGTCAGGTCAGCGGTCTCGGCAACGGCGTCGATCAATTCGGTCTTGTTCATTCTCTACAGCTCCTTATTGCGGGGGACCCGCGGATTAGCCAGGGAAGCCATCGTTGCGTGCAGCACGCACGAGGGCAAATCGGTTCGGTTCGGCGAATTGGATGCAGCTGATTCGCGAGTGCTGCTTTTATACCAGTGGCCCCACACCCGCGCAAGCCGAAAACCCAGCAATGACGCGGGTTTCGGCCGTTTGCGGTGCGCGGTTCAGTGCTTGACGCGCGTGGCGGAAGGTGTCTTGGTCTTGCTGCGAACAGTGACACGCTGCGCAGTCTTACGCGTCTTCTTCGGCGTCAGGGGACGCTCCAGTGCCAGGTCGAGTACCTGCTCGATGTACTTCACCGGAATGATGTCGATATCACGGGTGACATTGGCGGGGATGTCGGCAAGATCCTTGCGGTTCTCCTCCGGGATGATCACCGTGCGGATGCCGCCACGCAGTGCCGCCAGCAGCTTCTCCTTCAAGCCACCAATGGCCGTCACGCGGCCGCGCAGCGTGATCTCGCCGGTCATCGCAACGTCGGCGCGCACCGGCACCTTGGTCAGGATGGACACCAGCGAGGTCACCATCGCCGCGCCGGCGCTGGGGCCGTCCTTGGGCGTGGCACCATCGGGCACGTGCACGTGCACGTCCTGCTTCTGCAGGAACGCGGCATCGATGCCGAACTGCACCGCGCGCGAGCGCACCACCGACAGCGCTGCCGAGGCGGACTCCTTCATCACGTTGCCCAGCTGGCCGGTCAGGATCAGCTGGCCCTTGCCCGGCACCAGCGTGGATTCGATCTGCAGCAGATCGCCGCCGACTTCGGTCCATGCCAGGCCCGTCACCAGGCCGATCTCGTTCTCTTCTTCGGCGCGGCCGAAGTCGAAGCGACGAACGCCCAGGTACTTGTCCACGTTGCTGCCGTCCACCGTCACCAGCGCGCCCTTCTTCGCCTTCCTGCCCCTGACCGCTTTCGGCTTGGGCAGGCCGGCCGGACCGGCCAGTGCGATCTCCTTGACCACCTTGCGGCAGATCTTCGCGATTTCGCGCTCGAGGCTGCGCACGCCGGATTCGCGCGTGTAGTAGCGCACGATGTCCTGGATGGCGGCGCCGTCGATTTCCAGCTCTTCCGGCTTCAGGCCGGCCGCCTTGATCTGCTTGGGCACCAGGTAGCGCATGGCGATGTTGAGCTTCTCATCCTCGGTGTAGCCGGGGATGCGGATCACTTCCATGCGGTCCAGCAGCGGACCGGGAATATTCAGCGAATTGGACGTGGCCACGAACATCACTTCGGACAGGTCCAGGTCCACTTCCAGGTAGTGGTCGTTGAAGGAGTTGTTCTGCTCCGGATCCAGCACTTCCAGCAGCGCCGAGGACGGATCGCCGCGGAAGTCCATCGACATCTTGTCGATCTCATCAAGCAGGAACAGCGCGTTCTTGCTGCCCACCTTGTTGAGGTTCTGCACGATGCGGCCCGGCATCGAACCGACGTAGGTGCGACGATGGCCGCGGATCTCGGCCTCGTCGCGCACGCCACCCAGGCTCATGCGCACGAACTTGCGGTTGGTCGCCTTGGCGATGGACTGGCCCAGCGAGGTCTTGCCCACGCCCGGCGGCCCGACCAGGCACAGGATCGGGCCCTTCATCTGCTTCACGCGCGACTGCACCGCCAGGTATTCCAGGATGCGGTCCTTGACCTTCTCCAGGCCGTAGTGGTCGGCGTCCAGGGTGTCCTGGGCGACCTTCAGGTCCTTGCGCACCTTGGTGCGCTTCTTCCACGGCACGCCCAGGATCCAGTCCAGGTAGTTGCGCACCACGGCCGCTTCGGCGGACATCGGCGACATCTGCTTGAGCTTGGTCAGTTCGGCCTTGGCCTTGGTTTCCACCGGCTTGGGCATGCCCGCTTCGGCGATCTTGCGGGCCAGCTCTTCCAGCTCGCCCGGGGCATCGTCCAGGTCACCCAGTTCTTTCTGGATGGCCTTCATCTGTTCGTTGAGGTAGTACTCGCGCTGGCTCTTTTCCATCTGCGACTTGACGCGGCCGCGGATGCGCTTTTCCATCTGCTGCACGTCGATTTCGCCATCGACCAGGCCCACCAGCATCTCCAGGCGCTCGCCCACCGGCAGCACTTCCAGCAGGCGCTGCTTGTCGGCCAGGCGCACGCTGATGTGCGCGGCGATGGTGTCGGCCAGGCGCGCGGGCTCTTCGATGCCGGCCAGGGTCTGCAGCAGCTCCGGCGGCAGCTTGCGGTTGGTCTTGACGTACTGCTCGAACAAAGACATCAGCGAACGGGCGATCGCTTCGATCTCACGCGCTTCGCGGCCGTCTTCGGCCTGGATCTCCACAGCGGTGCCCTGCAGCGCGCCATCGCGCTCGCCGACCTGGCTGACCTGTACGCGCGACAGGCCTTCCACCAGCACCTTGATGGTGCCGTCAGGCAGCTTCAGCAGCTGCAGCACCTGGGCGAGGGTACCGACCTGGTACAGGTCGGCTTCCTGCGGATCGTCGGTCTCGGCCGACTTCTGCGCCAGCAGCAGGATGCGCTTGTCCGCTTCCATCGCCTTTTCCAGCGCATGCATGGACTTGTCACGGCCGACGAACAGCGGGATGACCATGTGCGGGAACACCACCACGTCACGCAGCGGCAGTACCGGCAGGTCGAGAGTCTCAGTTGGGGAACGGGCCATGGGGGCTCCAGGAAGGGGGGATACGCCTCTCCGGCTCCAGCGGGGCCAGAGACAAAAAAGCCGATGGCCCCGTTATGGGGCCATCGGCGCAAGGATGCAAGACGCTCCTAAAAAATACTTTCAAATCAATCGATTGAAAGAATCATTCAGCGCCAGCGGCCTTCTGTTCAGGTGCTGGCGGGGTCTGGTAGATCAGGTACGGTTCGGACTTGTGCTCGATGACCGACTCGTCCACCACCACCTTGCTGACGTTCTCCTGTGAGGGGAGCTCGTACATGGTGTCCAGCAGCACCGATTCCACGATGGTGCGCAGGCCACGGGCGCCGGTCTTGCGCTTGAGCGCCTTGCGGGCAATGGCGGCCAGCGCGTCGGGACGGAACTCCAGCTCGACGTTTTCCATCTCGAACAGCTTCTTGAACTGCTTGGTGATGGCGTTCTTCGGCTCGGTCAGGATGGTGATCAGCGCCGCTTCGTCCAGCTCTTCCAGGGTCGCGACCACCGGCAGGCGGCCAACGAACTCGGGAATCAGGCCGAACTTGATGAGGTCTTCCGGTTCCACTTCCGCCAGCAGCTTGCCGATTTCCTGCTTGCGCTCGGACGACTTCACCTTCGCACCGAACCCGATGCCGCCCGATTCGGTGGAACGCTGCTGGATCACCTTGTCCAGGCCGGCAAACGCGCCGCCACAGATGAACAGGATGTTCTTGGTGTCCACCTGCAGGAATTCCTGCTGCGGATGCTTGCGCCCACCCTGCGGCGGGACGCTGGCCACGGTGCCTTCGATCAGCTTCAACAGGGCCTGCTGCACGCCTTCGCCGGACACATCGCGGGTGATCGACGGGTTCTCGCTCTTACGCGAGATCTTGTCGATTTCATCGATGTAGACGATGCCCTGCTGTGCCTTCTCGACGTCGTAGTCGCACTTCTGCAGCAGCTTCTGGATGATGTTTTCCACGTCCTCGCCCACGTAACCGGCTTCGGTCAGCGTGGTGGCGTCGGCCATGGTGAACGGCACGTTGAGCAGGCGGGCCAGGGTTTCGGCCAGCAGCGTCTTGCCCGAACCTGTCGGGCCGACCAGCAGGATGTTCGACTTGGCCAGTTCGACCTCGTCGTTCTTCTGCCGGCTCTCGATGCGCTTGTAATGGTTGTAGACGGCCACGGCGAGCGTGCGCTTGGCGCGCTTCTGGCCGATCACGTACTGGTCCAGGACTTCGAGGATTTCGCGCGGCTTGGGCAGCGAACTGCGGGCCGACTGCGCTTTTTCCTCGAGCTCTTCACGGATGATGTCGTTGCACAGCTCCACGCATTCATCGCAGATGAACACGCTTGGACCGGCAATGAGCTTGCGCACCTCGTGCTGGCTCTTGCCGCAGAAGGAGCAGTAAAGGATCTTGCCGCTGTCCGTGGAACGACCTTGTCGGTCTTCGCTCATGCTTCGCTTACCTGGTTACCCCACCCGTTCGACGGGGGTTCAATTCGAGAATAACACAGGGCCGAGAGGGCACCAGCCCTGCCCGACCCTGCTTGTCCAGTCGGAAAACCGACCGTTTTGCTGTCATCAACCCGCCTGGATCGACTCTTCCGGGCGACGCTCAAGGACCTGATCGACCAGCCCGTAGGCCTGTGCTTCCACGGCACTCTTGAAGTTGTCGCGCTCGGTGTCGCGGGCGATCGTTTCCAGCGACTGGCCGGTGTGCTTGGCCAGGATCTCGTTCAGACGCGCGCGCAAGGTGAGGATCTCGCGGGCGTGGATGTCGATATCGGTCGCCTGGCCCTGGAAGCCGCCCAGCGGCTGGTGGATCATCACGCGCGAGTTCGGCAGCGCATACCGCTTGCCGGCTGCGCCCGACGCCAACAGCAGGGCGCCCATCGAGGCGGCCTGGCCGACGCAGATGGTGGCCACGTCCGGCTTGATGTACTGCATGGTGTCGTAGATCGCCATGCCGGCGGTGACCACGCCACCGGGCGAGTTGATGTAGATGCTGATGTCCTTTTCCGGGTTTTCCGCTTCCAGGAACAGCAGCTGCGCCACCACCACGTTGGCCATGTGATCGTCGATCGGGCCCACGAGGAAGATCAGGCGCTCCTTCAACAGGCGCGAATAGATGTCATAGGCGCGCTCGCCGCGGGCGGTCTGCTCGACCACCATCGGAACCAGATTGAGGGCTTTGGTTCGGTTGTCCATATCGTGAGGCACCTGTATTGGGAGGAACTCCCCACGCCTTGCGGCGCGGGGTCTGGCGTTGGCAGGACTCAGCCGCGGATCGCGTCCTGGAAGGACAGCGTTTCCTCGGTATGCTGGGCGCGCTCGGCGATCCAGTCGATCACCTGCTCTTCCATCACGCGGTTCTGCAGACCCGACATGAGCTGGGGGTCGTTGCGGTACATCTCAATGACCTGGTCCGGCTCTTCGTAGGTCGAAGCGATCAGGCGCATGGTTTCATTCAGGCGCTTCGGCTCCAGCTTCAGGTCGTTGATGCGGGCCACTTCGCCGACCAGCAGGCCGACCAGCACGCGCTTGGCAGCGGCATCCTTGAAGCCCTCATGGGCGTCGGCCGGCACCTGGCCCGGATCGCGGCCACTGCGACGAAGCTGTTCGATCTGCTGGGCCAGCATCGCACGGGCTTCGTTCTCCACCAGGCGCGGCGGCAGCTCGACCGAGCTGTAAGCGGCAATCAGCTGCTCGCCGACTTCGCGACGCAGGCGGTTCATCAGGGCGCCCTTGAGCTCGCGCTCCAGGTTGGCGCGGATGTCCTTGCGGAACTGCTCCACGTCACCCGCCTTGACGCCGAAGCTCTTGATGAAGGCGTCGTCCACTTCCGGCAGCGACTCTTCGGACACTTCGGTGACCTTGACGGTGACCTGCACGGTCTTGCCAGCCAGCGCTTCAACGCGCCAATCGGCCGGGAACTCGACGTCCAGGGTCTTCTCTTCACCCTTGGCCAGGCCGACCAGGCCCTTTTCAATGGTTTCGAACATCATGTTCTGGCCGATGACGATCGTACCCTTCTCGGTACCTTCGGCCGGCAGGCGCTCATCGCCAGCCTGGGAGAAGGTTTCCAGCGCGACCAGGTCGCCTTCCTTCGCGCCACGGCTGACCGGGGCCCAGGTGCGGCGCTGCTGGCGCAGGTTTTCGATCATCTGGTCGATGTCGGCATCGCCGATTTCAGCCACGTGGCGGACCACGTTCAGCTTGGAGACGTCGATCTCGCCGAACTCCGGCACCAGCTCGACGGTAGCCACGAACGACAGTTCGCCCTGCTCACCCTTGTCGATGCGCGGGCTGCCGACCACGCGCAGGGCGTGTTCGCGGATGGCCGCGTCGAAGGTTTCGCGCAGCAGGCCGTCGACGGCTTCGCCACGGACCTGCGCACCGAAGCGCTGCTCGATCACCTTGGCCGGCACCTTGCCCGGGCGGAAGCCCTTGATGCGCGTGGTGCGGGCGATTTCGCCCAGACGCCCACTGATATGGGTGTTGAGGCGATCTTCCGGCAGCGAGAAGCTCAGGCGGCGTTCCAGGTTGCCGGTGGATTCGATCGAAGCTTGCATGTTGACTCCTGCCACCGGCGGCCCTGCTGGCCCCCGGTTCGATGTGATGGACGAAACGGTTGTTCGGACGCGGCGGCGTTGACACGCATGCCCGCCGCAGCCCTTTAGTTTGGACGATAACGGGCGGCACTGCCAGCGGGGGTCGGTCAGGCGGGCGCGCGCGTGAAAAACGCGGCTGGCAGGGCGGCCGGACCATGGTGCGAAAGGGGGGACTCGAACCCCCACGCCGGTTAAGGCACTGGAACCTAAATCCAGGGCGTCTACCAATTCCGCCACTTTCGCTGGTCTAGCCCGGTATTGTCGCAGGCGCGGGGCGGTCTTGGGTAGGGCGGGCACGATGCACCCGGCCAGCATGGCCTAGAATGCCCCCAAAGTCCGGCGCGCCACATCCTCCACAACGCCAGCCTGAACCCGCCCGCCGAGGAGGCGAGCACCGCATGCAGCAGTCCGCCGCCGCCCCGCTGGGCGCAGACATCATCCAGGACATCGCCGAAATCGGCGCCATCGCGGCGGTGCCGCGGATCCTGGAAACCGTGGCCCACATCACCGGCTCGCGCTTTGCCGCCGTGGCCCGGGTTACTGACAGCCATTGGGTCGCCTGCGCTACTTACGACACGCTCGGCTTCGGTTTGGGCGTGGGTGGACAGCTGGTCCTGGAAAGCACCATCTGCAACGAGATCCGCCAGGCGCCACAGCCGGTGATTTTCGGGCATGCGAGCGAGCATCCGCACTACGCCAGCCACCACACCCCGCGCCTGTACGGGTTGGAAAGCTACGTGTCGGTGCCGATCTTCCGCCCCGACGGCAGCTTCTTCGGCACCCTGTGCGCGATCGATTCGGCACCGGCCAGGTTCGACGAAGCGCAGGTGGTGCGTTCGCTGGAATTGTTCGCCGAACTCATCGGCAACTACCTGCACACCGAACAGCGGCTGCAGCAGGCGGTCGCCGACCTGTCGGCCGCCAACGACACCGCCGTGCTGCGCGACCAGTTCATCGCGGTGCTGGGCCACGACCTGCGCAGCCCCCTGCAGGCGGCCAGTATGGCCACGGAAATGCTTGAGCTGGAACCGCACACCGAACGTGGCGGCATGCTGCTGACGCGGGTGCGCGACAGCATCACCCGCATCGATGGCCTGGTGGAGGACGTACTGGATTTCGCCCGCGGCCGGCTTGGCGGCGGCATCCCGGTGGCGCTCACCTACGATGCCAACGTGGCCGCCCAGCTGATGCGGGTGGTGCACGAAGTGGCCGGCGCGACCGGGCGCAATGACATCATCGCGACCATCGCGGTGGATGCGCCGTTGCTGTGTGATGCCAACCGCCTGTCGCAGTTGCTGGCCAATCTGCTGACCAACGCGGCGGTGCACGGCGCGGCGGACCAACCGATCACGCTGGATATCCAAACCGACGCCAATGGATTGGTGCTGCAGGTCCACAACGGCGGCGTGATCGCGCCGGACAAGCTGGGCAAGCTGTTCACCCCGTTCTCCCGCGAGGCCGGTGACCAGCCGCGTCCCGGGCTGGGACTGGGGCTGTATATCGCCGCGGAAATTGCCAAAGCACACAACGGCACGCTGTCGGTGGAATCCGATGCGGCGCGGGGGACGCGCTTCGTGTTCGCCATGCCCGCCATTCCGCTCGCGCTGGCAGGCTGAGCTCCATAACGCAGGCAAGAAAAAAGCCACCAAGCGCTTGCTTGGTGGCTTCTGTCTGGTGGGGTACACGGCCGCGCATGCGCGCTGCCGCCCCCACGCTTCGCTGCGCGAAACGCGGGCCCCTCCTATCAGCCCGCCAGATCCCCGCGCCTTCGGCGCGCCCCCTTGACTCAAGGGGCTCTACTCCAGGAAACCTTCGGTCGCTTGCAACCAACGCAGGAATCGCAGGCAAGAAAAAAGCCACCAGGGTGACCTGGTGGCTTCTGTCTGGTGGGCCGTCAAGGATTCGAACCTTGGACCTATTGATTAAGAGTCAACTGCTCTACCAACTGAGCTAACGGCCCGAAAATCGGGAGGCGAATTATGACGTGGCCGCTACACCTCTTGCAAGCTTTTTTTTCGCGCGTGATGCCATGGGCACCACGCGGGCAAGAAAAAAGCCACCAAGCATGTGCTTGGTGGCTTCTGTCTGGTGGGCCGTCAAGGATTCGAACCTTGGACCTATTGATTAAGAGTCAACTGCTCTACCAACTGAGCTAACGGCCCGAAAAACTAGACGAATACTTTAAGCTGCATTGCGTCTTTCTGCAACGGCTGATCTGCTTTCGGCTGACCTGCCTTGAATCAGTGGGGTGGCTGAGGGGATTCGAACCCCCGACCACCGGAATCACAATCCGGTACTCTAACCGACTGAGCTACAGCCACCACTGAAACATCGGATCCAGCGGCGGCAACTGCGTGCCTCTGGAACCTTGATTTCTGCCCTGCACCGTGCCGAAAAGCGACGAATGCCGAAGCAAGTCCGCTATTTTTACGGAGTCGCTCCAGAATTGCAAGCGGTTCTTCACACATGCGGCGCCGCCTGATCAACGGGCTGCAGCTCCGCCCTGCTCCCGCGCGCAGTGGCGATAGATCCGGGATGAGAAAAAAGGGAACTCGGCGCGCCGATCGCGGCGGTGCTGGAACGTTTGCGGCGTTCACCGTGGGTTGATTCCAATGGCGCGCCCGACAGGAATCGAACCTGTAACCGCCGGCTTAGAAGTCTGGATGACTCTGATTAACAATCAACAACTTAGATTGAATTGATTTCCTGACTCAGCGCATCTAACCCATTGATCCTATTGATCACGGGTTGGAGTTTTCTGGAGATCCGAGGGGGGGGGGGGGCGAGGCCGACAGCTTGCCAGCCGCATCAGGTCCTAGGTCAACACCCCGCCCCCGCAGCACCACGTTGTCCTGGATCCACTGCAGCTTCTTCGACACCTTCCGCCGCAGCGCCTGCTCATGGCGCAGCGCCCATAGCTCACATCCTCGTCGGCCCGAATCAAACGAGCTGCACGGCCTGAGAAGCAGCGGTGCATGCACGCCGTCCTCGGGGCTCAACCTGGCCAACCACGATCCGTCGACCCTTTGCTGCATGGATGCCACCTGCTCCCCGTGCAGGAACAACCCCGTCGGGAGTGTGTCCAGGTGGCAGCGTGGCTTCCAGCAAAAGCCATCGGGCATGGGGGTCAGGGTCTGGGTGTCGACGTCCATATGAGCACCATAGTCGCAGCTCGTCTCAGGGGCAGAGACCCCTAGAGGCGCCCATTGGGTCATCGGGCGTGCTGGATAAAGCGCCTCAAAGCCCTCCCGCGCAGATCCAGTTGGCGCATATGCAATCCTGAACGAAAGCCCGCTCCAGGTGGAACTCTCACTGCAGCTGCGTTGTCAAAGCCAGGTCGAACGTGACCGTCGGACTTAGTGAAACCCTTGTGACAGTAGGCATCACTAAGGTTTTATCGGTGCAAGTCGATAGTCATGAAGGGGGGGATTCCGTGAAGAATCGTGAACCTGAGCCGTTGTCAACCGTTGATGCTTCCAGCAGTTGTGGTAAGGGGGTTTCACCGTTACTATTCCGTCATTCCCCTTCGTAGCACCTGCTACATGGACAGACCCGCCAAGTGCGGGCTTCTTCGCTTCCCACTAAGGATGAGACATGGTGAACGACATGAACGCTAATGAGCGCCTGCGCAGCCTGCAGGCTAGCCTCGGTGACCGAGGCGTCGTGGACGTAAAATTCTTTTTCAGCAAGGACGGCGCAACTCCCACCAAGGTGGTGAGCGACGTTGTCAATGTGCTGGATGCAATGTTGAATGGCCGCACTTTGCCGTTCAACGGCGTTGGCGACTCTGTTCGCGGCGCTTAACCCTCAACGATGGACCACAAAAGGGCACCGGAAGGTGTCCTTTTGTTTATTCAAGGAACGTGACAGATGGTGTTTGAGGAAAGCGACATCCAGACGTGTTTGCGCAAGGCAGTAGAGATTCGCGATTTGTACGACCTCTATGTGCTAAACGGCAAGGCGCGGATGAAGTCCGTGGATGACTTGACTTGGGTGTGCGTCGAGTACTTGGAAAAGCGAATCACCATCGAGTATGCGGACATCCCCGTTGAAGGTAGTTCCATCAAGGCAGCCTTCTTGGCGCTTGACGATGGCTCTTACCGCATCGGCCTCCTCACTGGAATGTCAGAAGAAGAAGAGCGCTTTGTGCTCTGCAAGGAACTGTTCCACGTCATCTTTGATGAAGATTCCAGGCGCAGCCTAGACTTGGAGAGCCATCTGGAGGACTACACGACAAACATTGTTGTCGATGACGGTCGTCCGAACTGTGCTGCGGCTTGGGAAACGTTGGCCGAGATCGCTGCCACGGAGTTCCTGCTGCCCTTCGAAGTACGTGAGGCGCATTTGAATAGCGGCAATGCAGTTGACTTTGCGAAGCTCGCAACGCGCTATGGGCTGCCACGCCTTCACGTCGAAATTGCTTGCGGCACCGGAAATCTTAGCTACATTCGTAAGCATATGAAGGCTGCTGGACTGATCGACTAAGCCTTTAGCGGCTCCTCCTCGCAGAGTCCTTTTTTGCAATTCAGGTAACTTTCGTTAGGCAACGAGGCCGATCCAGCTTAAACGGAGTCTCCACGGCCGCAGCATTAGATTAGGTCTAATGTGCGGCCGATTCGTCCAGACCCCAGTATTCAAGCCTGATCAGCTCGGCCTGCCCGATCTGACCCCGGACTTGCTCGAGCTGCCGCCCAGCTACAACCTGGCGCCGACCCAGCGGGCATCGGTCATCATTGATCGCGGCACCGGCCGGCAGGTCACCCGGCTGGCCTGGGGACTCCTGCCCTTCTGGGCCAAGGCCAAGAGCCTGCAGGGCTCAACCATCAACGCCCGCATCGAGACAGTGGCCACGAAGCCGGCGTTCCGCACTGCCTTTAAGAAGCGCCGTTGCATCGTCCCGATGGCGGGCTACTACGAATGGTCGGTAAACCCCAAGGACGGCAAGAAAGATCCGTGGTTCATCCATGCGGCCGGGCCGCTGCTGGCAGCTGGTCTGTGGGAGGACACCAGTCCGCTCCTGGCCGATGGCAACCTCGGCACCTTCACCATCATCACCGGCGACAGCAGCGGCGTGTCGGCCGATATCCACGACCGCATGCCGGTATGGCTGCAGCCCGGGCAGGTAGACGACTGGATAGCCGCCGAGCCCGACGACGCCATGGCCATGCTACTAAATAGCGAGCCGCCAGCCATGCTGGCCTATCGGGTCAGCCGGGCGGTGAACTCACCGAGGAACAACGCGGCCGATCTAATTGCGCAGGCCTAGCCGGCGCCTACGTCAACCCCATCCAAGCTAGCAGTGCACCGCCGATCACGGCCGAGACAACACCACCAACGACGACTGCCCAAAATCCGCTGCCACCGCCTCGCTTGGATTGCTGCTCCCGCAGAATCCGAGTGCCTGAGCCAGATACAGTGCTATCGCCGCGAACCTCGAAGGGCGTTTTAAAGCCCTCTATCTCGCAGTCGATAAGCGTAATCTTGGAGTTTTCCACGTAGAACGCCGGCTTTTCTTCTTCTGAATTTGCCATGCGACGGCCAGTTGGTAGGTGGCCCAATTTACAGCATCTGGCTCGGTCCTTATGTAGCCAGCGCAGAAAGCTGAACAAACTGTCTCCCACTTCAGCTTAGCCGCCTTACACGGCCACCTGACTCAGTAGCGCGGCGCTGACGATGCCCATTTCTTCATTGGTCAGTACCCGGTCAAAGATCGCCGCATCCATGAACTTCGGTGCCAGCGCTGCATTTCCGCGCAGTGCGAACGCTGCCAGGGTGCCCGGGATCGCGTACGTAATCGAGCCCTCAACGATGTTGCTGCCGTTGGCGATCTTGGAGGAATTGCCCCCGGCCTGCAGCGCGTCGTCATCAAACGTGCCAACAGCAGCAATCCACGTGTTCAACGCAGTGGGCGCGCCGGACGAGAGCGTCGCACCTGCATTCCCGTAGGTGCAGATACGGTTATTCCCGTAGACAACGCCAATGCCGCAATTATTGCCGGCCGGGTTCGTGGTAGCCAGCATGTAGGATGCAGCAGCCGGGAAGGCAGCCAACTGGAACAGAACGGCAATGCTGCGCTTCTTGTTCGTGCCTTGGATACTGGCGATGGAAGCGGCGTTGCCTGCGCCAGCCGCACCGAAGTCCAGCGCGGGGCGGCCGCCTACCAGCGCCACTGAAACGGCACCACTGGTGACGGGAAGATCGTTACCCCTGCCCGTAACGTCCTTGACGGTGGTGATTGCACCCGGGCCGCCTTGGCCCGATGCGTGCCAGCGCGCGACAACGCCGGAGACACCCAGCCTCGGCAGCAAAAGACCGCCGGGCTGCGGATTTGCAATTACGCCGTTTGCGCGAATGATGGTGGTCATGCAAGGCCTCGGATCTGAAGTTCGTTGAAGATGATTCGAGCCGCAGCGTCACGGCCGCTCTGGTTGAAGTGCAGACTGTCGCTATAGATCAGAGCTGGCGGAATCCGCCCCTGTGCTACGGCAGCGATATCCGCCGCGGTCGGCGTAAGCCCCACAAGAGCCAAGCCCTCGTACATGAGGCGTCCTTGGAGATCGACATAGTCACGAGGTGCCGCAGCCTGGAGAGCGGCGTTAACCTCAGCAATCGCTGCGTAACCGGCCGAGCCCTCGGGCTCATCGTTTCTGGTGGTTACGCCACACACCAAGAATCTATCTCCCACCCTGCAATAGCGCTCAATGATTGAGAGCAGCGGGGCGACAGCAGTTGACTTCGGTGTGTTGTTCCGCCCGCCGAACAACACGTGGACATGATGGCCCTCGTAGGTCGGATCCGGCACGAAGGGCACGGGCGAACGGAGCGGGATTGCCGAACCAGCGCTTGTCCTGTTGATGGACAGGGTCCCAGAAGCGGTGTCATAGACCAGCCTGCAGCTGATGCCTCGCACCGTCCCGAGATAGACGCGACTCGGCTGCTGCGCGCTGCTGTATGACCCAGCAACATTCCAGCCGACCGACACCGGGCCGGTGTCTGCCGGCAGGGTCCCGCCGGGGAATACCAAGAGGGGAACTATCCCGCCAGCCCGTACCGCCATCTCCGATGCATGGCTGCCAGACCAAGCGAAGTTATCGAATGACTTCCCAAGCAGTCCAGTGAGGATGGTCGGAATGTTCGAGCCGCCACCGTAAGCGGACGACATCATCGAGTCGCCTTCCCCCACGTAAGCAATCTCAATGGACGGATCAACGTTGAGGTATCGCTGCATCAGTGCGAGCGCGAACGGCGTTGGACCACCGTCCACTGTGTTGACCTCGAGCCACGTTCGGCGGGGCGGCGAGGAGTCATCAGTTATGCGTACCAGCACTTCCGGGTCTACGTCGGCGGAATCGTCAGGCATCGACGGCACACGCTTCCGCAGCAGCCGAAGTGCGAAGTCGCTCGGCCCGCCGTCCAGGGATCGGGCCTGCAACCAGGTCCCGATCTGGTTTTGGTCACAGATCGCCACGAGCAGATCCTCAACGGCTTGCTCCGCGATTACCGCATTGAACGCAGCCCGGTCGAGCTTCAGGGGCAGGAGATCGGCGCGCAGGAATCTCCATGCAGCTCCCGTCCATCGATACTGCCCCGCGTTGGGAACCGAACCGCCGGTGACTGGATCGGTATGGCTTCCACCTTCACCAATAACCTGCCCGGTCATCCCTACGGGCTGGGAGGTATCCGCCTGCATCTGTGCCCACGATTCAAAGGTCTTAAGCCCATTGTCGGCAATGAAGCGCTCGAACGTGCCTTGATTGGAAGAAAGGAACGCGCTCATCAAGCTTTGGAATCCAGCCCAACTCGTGCGAGCAGTGCCCAATCGATCAACCCAGCTGGCCGCTCCGCCGTTGATGGCGCGATCAAGGTTCTCGGCGTTGTCGTAGAGGTCCTTCGCCGCAGTGGAAGGCAACGGATTTCGGGTGTTGAAGCTCATCCTAGTGATCCCTCATTAATTTCACGGCGCCGATGCGTCGTCGTATTGGTAAAAGGCAGGGTCGTACTGCAGAGCAGAAACCTCCACGGAGTTGTCGCTGCCAGGCGCAATCTCGGAGATAAGGGCGTCGTACCCAACCCTCGTGCTGTCGCAGAAGATGACCTCTGGCGCGTCGATAAACGGGTCATCCATGACCCACGTCCCGAACCCGTAGCCGCCCGGCAAGGCGTTCGCAGGGATCCGGAGCGTGTAGTCGTCGACCCGCGTCGGCGCCAGCACACCTGAGGCACTGCCATCTTGGAATCGGATCACGCACCGCGGGGCCGGTAGCGACCAATCCAGCCGCTCCCCGACCCGTATGGTGATCGTGCCCCCACTGATGCTGGCCGCCTCCATCACCGTGCTGGTGGTGCTGCTTCCTGGGATGTCATCGAACAGCTTGATTCGGTCCCCGTACTGGTAGCGCAGCGCCATCAACTCCGTGGTGCAGTTGTGGGTGAGCCGCTGGCCTTGGTGCTTCATCAGGCGCCGCATCCCGATACGGTACGCGCGGTCGCGGGTGCACACGCCGTCCAAGGTGAAGGATTCGACCTTTCTCGGTGTGTCGGCACCGGGAAGGCGGCATGCGACCGTCTCCGCCGACCAGGTGACCTCATCGACGTAGCTGACATCGACGCCGTCGAAGTCGTCAGGCCCGGGGGAGACGAAGGCCGTCGTAAGCTCCTGCGTCATCCGTTGCGGACTGATGGCACCTACCCAGCTCTTGATTCCCTCGCGACCCGCTGAGGCCCGACTGTCGGAGAGCAGGAAATACGCCATGCCGGCCTGCGCCACGAGCTTCAGCGTGTCCAGTGCGCTCTGCCCAGACTTCTCCGCGCTGTAGTCGAAGAACTCGCCACGTGGCGTCCAGTGGGTGTCCTCAAGGTGCTGCAGCGCCTCGCGGTCGATCTCGTCATCGCTGATGCCCAGAGACTTCAGCACATGCAGCATTGCGGCTCGGATCGTTCGAGGCGTGCCCTCGTCATATTCCCTGGTAGCGAGCACGTTGAACCGGCGGTCCGACTGT
This sequence comes from Stenotrophomonas sp. NPDC078853, assembly GCF_044901215.1. Lineage (NCBI taxonomy): Bacteria > Pseudomonadati > Pseudomonadota > Gammaproteobacteria > Lysobacterales > Lysobacteraceae > Stenotrophomonas > Stenotrophomonas sp. NPDC078853. The sequence goes on from NZ_JBJDOQ010000012.1 coordinate 101,806, forward strand.
GCACCCAGCTTCGTGCCGGTGGTCACCGTCAGCCCGATGGTTGTCATGCCGTCGTAGACGGTGGGCCGCTGGGAGAGCCTTGATCGTAGACCTTGCCAGTAGCAGGCGTCACGCGCCTGGTTACCACCGCGCTCCGTCACTCGGCGCACCCGGACCTCGATCTGCGCGCCGGCTCCGAGAGTCACCCGCTCGCTAAATCCGAGCGCGTCATCGCTGGTGGCGGTGTATGTGTGCGAGCGCACGTTCCACGCTCCGCCCGATCCGTAAACCCGCCAGCCAACCCGAAGCGTCACAGTGAAGGTGCGACGCTTGCCCTTGTCCGTGTACCAGATCAAGCCCGCCGGGAAATTGAAGTCGTACTCAAAGGCGTCGGTGGTCTCCCCGTCGGGGCACACCAAGAACGGGCCGAGCCAGCTTTCCCCCTCCTGCAGGCCTGTCGCCGAATACTCTGCCGTCGTGCGCGCCACCCATCCTGGCCAGGTGGCATCGATGGCACCTGCCTCGGTGATTCGCTGCACAGTCAGCGTCAGGCCCGAGCGGGACGCGATTCGATACTCGCTGTTGCCCCGACCGATTGCCATGCTGACGGGTCCTGGCGGCAGCCCGCCGAACGCCGTGCCGGCTGCGCTGTTGTAGGCCAGCGTGACCCGCGGCGCCACGGCCGGCGTCCCTCCGTTCGTCGCGGTGCCAGACGTCGACGTCGGAGCAGATCCAAAAAGTGAAGCGGGCAGCGACCCGTGGGTAATCGAGCCGCCGGCGAAGGGGCTCCCCGCCTCCCCGACGGTCAGCACGCCGCCAACCTGCGTGGCCACCAGGCCGCTGCCCGAGAGCTGGTCGCTGATCGCCTGCAGCAGAACGCCTATGGTCAGATAATTGGCGTTGAGGTTCACCGGATAGGTGTCGCCGCGCCAAGTCACGCTGAACGCTGCTGGCGTGGTACTGAAATCGAAGGTCGCCACGCCAGCCGAACCCACAATGGTTGCCGCGCTTCCGCCAACGCCCGGCACCGCAGGGCTTCCGGCTGCATAGCTCGCCACGAACAGAGCATAGTCAGCTGCGTTGTAGGTCATCAGCACCGGCATGCCAACGTAAGGAGCGAGCTCGGCGACGGCCGGGCCGGATAGTGCGGAATAGAGCCCACTGTTTGCCGCGGTGAAGGTGCTGGCCGCCTTGATCGTCAGCACAGCGCCAACTACCCACCCCGGGGGCGGGGCGGTCGCCGGCCGCTCTTTTCCGTTCTCGTCGGTGACCGTAGCGTTGTTGAGCGAAACCACATTTCCGGAGACAGTGACGGAATCGGCGTTGATGCTGGTTTCAATGTCGGCCGTATCGCTGAGATCAAGGCCGGCCGAGCCGGATGCTGTCGCGCCTACTTCGGTCGAGTTGAACCAGTTCTCCGACCGCGCATCACCGCCAACGTTTGCTCCGGGCGGGTACACCGTCAGACTCACGTCGCTGCCGAAGGAAGCCACCGGTGTCGTGCCGATGCGCATCCCGCCGTAAGGGATGGTGTGCCGGCCGCGGCCGACGCAGACAAACATGCTGGTCTGGTAGCTGGTGCCGCCGACGAAGCGCGAAACCGGCTGCACGAGATAGTCCGGGTACACCCTGTAGCGGCCCAGGATCTCCCGGATCGGGTCCCCCAGCCGTGCGGTGTTGGCCCGGGCCTGATTGAGGTCGAAGGCAGTCCCTTGCTTGCTGCTGGAGTCCATGCCACGCATGGCAAGGAAGGAATATGCAGCGAACGCAACAGAAACAACCACAGCAATGATCGAGAGCGTGCCCGGATCGCGGGGAGTCGGGTAGATCCTCACGTCGCTGCCGGCAGCGATGGGCGTAACGGCCCACGCTCCGGCCTCTATTCGAGCACCATCAACATCCACCTCAATCGGCTGCACGCCCTCGCAGGGGTAGCCCTGAACGTTCTCCGCGAGCCATTGGCCAACAGTAGTAGCTCCGGTGGAGTGGCTCTCCAAGGGCTCACCTGGGAGGCGCGAAGGATAGATGCGAATCACCCGTAATACTCCACGCTGGTGTAGCGCCGCTCGAATCGCCCCAGCGGCAGCACGGTTACGTTATGGGCTTCGCTGCATTCCAGTGCGCATTGGCGACCATCAATGGTCACCAGCACGGCCACATGCGTGACCATGCTGCCCTCATAGCAGAACGCGACAGCTCCATCGGCCAGATCGCTGCCGGGACGCTCTGCCGCCGCCGCGACCGCCAGGTCGGGCAGCTCGACGCGGGTCGCGCCTGCGTACTCCGGCCACGGTTCAAGCCCGAGGTCGCGGCGCACCTCCTGAACCACCCCGTAGCAATCCAGCTCAGGAAACGCGCGGCCACCCGCCACCCAGACCACGTCCAGGTACTTGTCGATTTCAAAGTCGGTCATGAGAAGTAGCGCAGCCCTGGTTGCTTGCTCAGCGTGTAGCGCTCGCGCGGCCACGCCGTGTCGAGGATGTTCATGTAACCGGCGGTGATCTGCACCTCGGTGGCAGACCACTGGCCGGATTTGACCTTCAGCGTGTACGGCCTCTCAGCCGGCGCGGCCAGGTCCGTCGAGATGTACTTGCGATAGGTCACCCTGATCTCTTGCTTGTTCTTCAGGGCCTCGCGTATCGCAGCGCTCACGACGCCGTCGATGTTGGTCAAGGCAAAGTTCAAGTCCTGAGTGCCATCGGCGTTACGTGCCGGCACGGCCACGTCCATGCCGCACGCAGTGAAGGTGAGTGCCGCGCCAGCCTCGGTGACCACGGCGATATCCTCCCAGCCCCTCGTCAGAAGGTGCCGCACTGGGCCGATGTCGATCTGCAAGGTGTCGTGAATTACCGCGGCGCCACCAGACGCGTACAGCGTTGAGAGGACACTCATTACTTCGGCCACTCCCGGTTGGCGGTGAGATCGATGATTCCGGAGTTCAGCACCGCGTCGGGATACACCGTCGAGCCGTCCGCCAGCAGCGGTCGTTCAAACAGCTCGAGCGTGGCGCTGATCAACCACAGATTGCTTTCTGAAAGGGTTGGACCCTCGTAGATGTCCACGAACCTGCTCTTGTGGTAATCCATGCCCAGTGGCGTGCGAAGCCTGCAGAGGAACCAGGCCGCGCCATCCACCAGGTCCTCTTGAAACCATTTCTCAAACAGCGCAGCGTCTGCGTCGGGGAGCAACCAGCGCACCGCCACCTCGCTGGGCGTGCTGGTGTAGTTCCTGCGGGACAGCGCGCGGCCGCTCACGAAGGTGGAGCGCTTCAGCGGCGAGGCATGCTTGATCCCGTAGCCCTCTCGCAGCGCCTCCGGTAGCCAGTGGGGATAAGGCAGCACCGCCATCAGCCGACCCTCCTCTTGACGTTAAATCCGGCCTGTTGCCCCTTGGATACGTTGCCCCTTCCGCGCGCCAGGTCAGCGGCAACCCGCTCATAGGTCTGCTGCCCCCCACGCCGTACGGCACTTTCAATCAGTGCCAGGGTGCGGTCATCTGGGTTGCCGTTCACTTGGATGGTTGGGGCGTAGGTCACCGGCTCGCGGGCAGGGGCATCGCGGGCCACCCTGTCGAGCGTTGCATCGAGCTTGGCGCTGGTGGAGGCGGTGGTCACCCGCTCCCCCTTCTGCAACAGCCAGGTGCCCGTCTCCGGGACCTTGTCGATGCCGTCATGTGCCATACCAACGGCAGCGATGTTGGAGACGATGCCGGCGGTGGCTGCGGCCACCGAAGCAATCGCACCCAAATTTGCCGGCCACGGGTTTGCCGCTGCCATTGCCATGCCTTGCTGAATTGCGATCACCGACTGCGCGATGGCTGCAGCCTTCTGCACAACGAAGGCTGCCTTGTACAACACAGCCTGCTCGCCAAAGCTGGTCCGCATCACGTCGGTGATGCTCCCTAAAGCGGCCTGAGCGGCCGTGCTTGCGACCTGCCAGCGAGCCTCATCGAGCGCGTCCAGGCGAGCTTTGTGGTCAGCCTTTATCTTTTCCTCTTTCGCGTTCCACTCGGTCTCAAGATCGGAGCGCGCTTGCCGGTATACCTCTAGGGCGGCGAGCTGACTCTCATACCGCTTGTTCTGCTGCTCGACCGCCTTATCGATCTTGCCGAACTCGCCGGCCGCGCCACCATAAAGCGCGTCTGGGCCTTGGTAGTCCTGCCCAGACGGACCACCCACTTGGCTAATTGCCTTGGCCGCAATGGCGACAAACTCAGGGTCATTCGCTGCGCCAACCGCGGCAGCAGCTTGCAGGACTTTCAGTCTTTCACGCGCCAGATCCAGGCCATCCGAGTCCTTTCGATTCAGTTCGTCCTTCAGCTTCCCAAATGCCTCCGTCGCCTTGGCCGCAAGCTCATTTGCATCCCTGACACCGTTGAGCCGGTCGATCTCCACCGCCCACTGGCGCAGGGACTGTTGCTGCTGCGCGCTAAGACCCCGCAACGCACCTTCGGCAAGCTCGAAGTTGATCTGCTGCAGTTCCGTAGCCCGACCAGACTTGTCCGCGCTCTGGTCAAAGAGGGCGATCTGCCTCCTGTACTGAAGGCCTGATGCCTCATAGGCGCGCTGAAGCTGAAGCTGGGCAGCTTCACGCTTCTTGCTGGCATCGGCATCGGCGGCCGCAGCTGCGGCGGCGGCTCGGACAGCAGGATCCCCTGTCACGCCATCCGCGACGAAATCCGCCGCCGTCTTAGGCGAGCGCGCTGCGTTCTCTGCCATCTCACGCGAGAGCTTCAAGAGCTCCTGCGATTTGCGCAGCTCAACTCGCGCCTTAGAGATCGTGGCATTGAACAGCGTCGCACCGGCACCGGTGACGGGGTCATAGCCCACCTTGGGCTGCCCCCTGGCGTCCAACGACCGATCAAACTCGGCAATCATGCGCGCCTGGCGGGCGATCTGCTCCTCGATGCGGACAGGGTCGCCTATCTCAGCACCATTGACGCGAGCAGCAATTTCCTGGCCGATGAACCCCGCTACGTTCGCGGTCGTAGCAGCGAGCTGCGCCAACGCCCCGACGGCCTGAACCGCACCGGACACGAGATTATTGAACCCTTCGCGAACTTGAGGGTCGTTCAGCGTGCCAATCAGCGTGTTGACCGCCTCAGTGGCGCCAGCCAGGCTGCCATCGCTGCCCGTCGTCAGGTCGTTGAGTGTGTTCATGAGGGCGGAAAGCGCACCGCCGAACGTGTCACGTGCTGCCTGTGCCGCCCCGCCGTAGGACTCCTCAAGAATCTCGAGGATCATCACCTGGGCTTCGCCCTCTTTCCCAGCCTTGACCAGCTGGTCAATCGTCCCGCGCACCTCCTTGGTGAACGCGGCACCGAAGCCGGATTGAGCCAGTGCAGCAGCCGCCTTGCTGGGCGACTCCAGCGCGCGGCCAATCGTTTCCGCGGACTGGCTGACGCTGATACCAAGCCGAGCGGACTGGTCAATGACGGACTGCATTGCCCGCGGGATGTTCTGACCCAGGATGCCAGAGTAGGAAAGAAGGCGGGTCTGCGCCTCTACGATCTCGCCACCACTGAAGGTCGACTTCTGAGAGAGCGTATCGGCCATCTCAAGCAGCCGGTCGCGGGTGTAGCCCGCAGCACCGCCGGTGGATTTGATGATCGCATCGAGCTGCGCAACCTCCCGCTCAGCTGCGACGGTGTTGCGGGCGATCATTACCACGCCTGCCGCAATGGCGGTGCCCAGCGCCAGCCCTGCAAGCTTTGCCTCGCTTTCGACCTTCTTGCGCCAAGTCTCGGCCCGGCGCTCCGACTTGTCCAAGCCGGAGACGAATCCACCAACCTCGGCGATGACGTCGATGGTCAGCGTACCGAGCGAACGTCGTGACATTGGTTGTTATCCCCAGCTTGCGATGGCCTCGTCGAGGCTGATCGGCTTCTCGTCTTGGAAGCGAATGAAATCCGTGGTTTTGAATGGAGCGGTCGACTTGCCCCGCTTGCTGTTGGCAAACAGACTGGCCAATAGGCCGGTGTTCCAATCAGCGCGCGACATCGGATTCAGGCCTCCATGGCGCCTCCGATACGCGGTCCACAGCTGAACCTCGCGAGCGCTGAGGCATTCCATTGCCTCGGCGATGGTTGCGCCGCCGATGCCGTTCAGCACCAGCTCGCACCAGAACTCGTCGTCAGGTGTCAGCTCGTAGCTTTTCCCAGCTGGTTCACCTCGGCGATGACGCTCAGCAGCGCGACCGTCAGCGCACCGTCCAGTGCACCGCGTTGCTCGTTGGCAGTGCCGGTGATGTCCGCAACGGTGAACACCGGATTGCCGTCCGCGTCGCAGATCGACGCCGCAATGCGGCCGGCGACGCTGTCGATCCGGCCGCTCGCAGAGAGGACGTCAGAGATTGCGGACTGGAAGCCGAGCGGGCGCACAAAGACCGTAGCGGAAAGGTCCTCATCGCCCTGCCGCCACTGCACCTCGCGCTCTACCGGACGGCCAGTGAAAGCGCCGGCCTGGGCGAGCCCGGCGATGGACAAGCGAACCTGGCGCGCCGCTGACCGCACGTTCGGGTTGGGGGCCTTCCGGCGTCGCGGGCTGGCCGCACTCACGGCGCCACCCGCTTCTTCCACTCACCCGCGCCGCTACGCTGGATGCTCAGGGCGGTGGCCACCACCGTATTGCCCTGGAAGTCGAAGGGGAAGTCGGCGATGTAACCGCGGAAGGTGAACCACGTCCGGGTTTCGGGGAGCGTCAGCACGGATGCGCCGTTCGCCGCCGTCGGGGGGACCTCGAATCCATCGGACCAGCCGATTGCGAACTGCAGGTCGTCGTTGTCGTCTGCGTCCGCCAGTTCCTTCAGCAGCAGGTGGGTCACATTCTGCGGGTCGGCATTGATGGTGCCAGATCCCTGGCTGGGCGACTGCAGGCCCTTACGGTACTTCTTCGCCTTGCGCTCGGAGAGCGGCGTGACGTCGATCTGGTCGGCCGGGCTGCTCCCGGGATTGAAGTTGATGACGTCCTCGATCTCATGGACCTGGCCGGCATGGAGGAAGTAGATCTGCGTGCCCTGCGTCAGTGCGCTCATGGGGTTCTCCCTGGTAGAAACGAAAAACCCCGCAGGGCGGGGTCGAAAGGTGTATCCGGGGTTGAGTGGCAATCAGCGCATCAGGTGCCAATCAACGTCGAAGGAGTAGCGATACAACGAAGTTTCATCATCAATGGACGTCCCGCCCAGTCGAGTTATCACCCCGCCGCGCTCCAGCGCCTTGCGCAGCGCCATCACGGCCGTCTCAAGGGTCACCCGGTCATCCGCATAGATGTCGTGCTGGGTAGGCACGTAGTCGTGCGTAGGCCTGCCAGCGAGGTTGTTCCCTGGCACGCCGTCCAGCTCCTGCCAGACCGAGTACGGCAAACTTGGCTGTTTCGGAACCTTTCCGAAGGGGTAGACGCGGATAGGATCACTACCCAGTGCCGCAAGCACAGCAGGGCTGGCCTTGCACAGATTGAATACGGGCGGGAGCATCACTTCGTGTTCCGCTTGATGGCCCGGTTAAGGCCTTGGTTGAAGAAGCGCGCAAAGGTGTCGACGGCCTCTTGGCCGGCCTGTTCACCGACCGGCCGCAGAATGGGTTGCGCCGGCATCTTGGAGGTGCCGAATTCCTTCATGCGCCAGTACCAGGTATCACCACCGGGGTTCCCGGAAGAACCAGGCGCGGCCATATCGGCGCCCGCACGGCCAGCGCGCCGGTTTGCCTTGGTGTCAGCGTACTTGCGAGCACCGCCCAGGACGCCAACGCGGAAGCCGAGCGTGCCGTTCGCCCTGTAGCTGCGGGCATCCCAGCGCACGTCGATGTTCTTCCATATCGCCTCTGCGGTCTCGTGGTCATCGATCCGGCGAGCGTTCGACCGGGCCTGCTCGCGCAGCACGATGGCCGCTCGGCGGAGTGCTGCTCGGCCGGTGCGATGAATGACGTCGGCCTTCAGTTGGGCCATCTTCCTCTTGACGTCATCCAGACCACTTACGTCGAACCTGATCCGGTCTGCCATCGTTTCACCCCCTCGCTGCAGGGAAGCGTCAGGTAATCCCGGCCGCTATCTGCATCTGGCAATACGCCCTGCACGTGCAGGAACTGATCGCGATGCACAAACCGGTGGCGGTCCGTGATTCCCTTCCGGTGCCGGATGGTCACCCTCACCGAGACCTCGCTACCTGACGCCTGCGCGGCAATGAGATCCTTGGCCGAGAGCGGCTCGATCTTTGCCCACACCTTGGTGACGTCGATGTAGCGCGCGACCATTTCACCTGTCTCGTCATCCTGCACGGTGGCAAGAACCTGAAGGACGGGGCGGTGCCGTAGCTCGCCGGCCCTCATCCTCTCGGCTTCCCGCTGAGATAGACCTGCGGTGGCGGCGCTGCTTCGACGCCCTCCGCTTCACACAAGGCCTCCAGCAACTGACTCACAACTTCGAGTTGGGCGGAACTGGTAGAGGCCAGCTTCTCAATCACGCCTGCCAGCCTATCCATTGCCGCCGCCTGCGCCAGCAGCGCCGCAGCAACAGCATCAGGATTTGACATCAGATACCTCGCGGGGATGCCAACTCATGGCGTGAGTCGGCGGTAGGGAAACACCAGGCGGTCGACGGTGGGATTGACCACGTGGATCGTCCCAGTAATACCCGCCTCGCGATTGGCGTAGAGGTCCGCAACCAGCAGGAGGATGGCTGCGCGCAGCGCCTGCGGGGCGGGGCCCGGGTCCGTTCTGAAGCGGACCGGCATCACGCCCGGCTGACTGATCGCGACCGCCGGCTCAATCGGCAGGCGCTCGGCAGCACTCGGCGTATCCCATTCGTATGTCGCAATGGCCAGGGCGTAGCCTGTCTGCCGCTCCACAACTTCGCGAGCGGAAGCAATGAAGCCAGAAAGCAGCAGGTCTTCTTCGTCGCCGTCCACCCGCAGATGCAGCTTCGCATCGTCCAGGGAGATTGGCTCCTGTTCGGCCGCTAACACCAGCCGCAACACGTCAGGCGCGTCCGGCGAGCGCCGCGGGGTGAGGATCCACCAAGCCTGCGGCCTTCAGGTCACTGACATGCGCCACGGGAACCTGTGTCACCTCGTTGATCTTGCCGAGGTGGCTGTCACAGAGCAGCAGGACGCTGACCTGATCGCCCTCCCCCTGAGCGGAAGCAGCCGGAGCGCTCTCGCTGGGGGTGTCGACCCCAGCGCTGGCTGCGGCATCCGTGGCCGACGCGGCGGCATCCTGGCTTTCACCGCCAGCGCTTACCTCTCCACCAGCCACTGCACCGGCACCCGATTCGTTGTCGGCACCATCTGCCTTCGCTGCCGCTTCCGAGCCGGCCGGCGCCTGGGCTGTCGCAGGGGTAGGCGAAGCTGCTGCAGCAGTTGCCTTGAGGACATCATTCTTCTTGGACATGTCACATCTCCAGGCGCCCCGGGTTCGCCGGGGCGCCATGCTGTGGGCCTGGCGGTTAGGCCGCCGCGCCGTGCTGGAAGGTCTTGACCGCGCCACCGACGTCGATCAGATTGCCGCCGGTGCGCATCCATGCAAGGAAGCCGACCTGGCCCTTCTTGACGTACGCCGAGTCGTTGAAGCGGAACAGCGTCACCGCCATCACGTCGCGGATCTTGTAGTAGCTGAAGTCGCCGAACGCCAGTGACTTGGCAGCGGCCGCGGGGCTGGCCATGTGCTGGTTGATTTGAATATCGCGGTTGAGCAGACGATCCGGGGCACCGCCCGGGTTGCCCTGCTCATAGCCGGGAACGAAGATCGGACGGCCCGTGTCGTCCTTGACCTTGCGGATGATCTTCAGCGCGTTGTCGTGCATCATCCAGCGCGCCAGGTTGCGGTACGCCGGATCCACACTGTGCTCCAGCTCGACCAGGTCTTCGTAGGTGATCAGCGGCGCGGCAGCCACTGCGCCGATCTTGCCGACACCGGCTGCGGTCACGACGCCCATCGGCTGGCCGACACCACTGCCGACCGTGTAGTGGCGATTGGTAACCCGGCCCAGGCGGGACTGAAGGCGGCGCTCGATGAACCCGGAGATGTCAGCAGTGCTGTCCTGCAGAAGCTCCCACGGCACGGTGATGACCTTGGAGCTGTACTTGTACACCGGCAGCCCCTTGGTGCCGAAGCTCGCATCCTCGTCGGTCGCCGACTGGTTTTCGGAGACGATCTCGCCTTCTTCCGAGGTGCCGTCACTGGTGGGGTACTGCATCGGCTCGCCGCCGGCGGTGCTGAAGACGTCAGCCACCGGGCGCATGCCGCCGTACTCCTTCAGCGCTTCGAGGATGCTCGATGCGATGGTGGTCGGCACGGTATAGCCACCCTGTTCCGGATTCAGGTTCGGATTGCCGGACATCGCGCCGTTGACCTGCTTCCAGTCCTCGGCCGACAGCGCGTTGTCGCCGCCACGTGCCCAGCGGTCGAACAGCCGCATTTCGTTGGAGAGGGTCTTCCCACCCTTCGCAGCCGCGCCGGGCGGCTGCTCGCGCACCCCCGCATCGTGCATGGCCTCGTCGGCCGTCAGGTCCATGACCTTCTGGTGGCGCGCGATGGAGGCATCAATGCGCTCGATCTCCGCCACGTTGGTGTCGTACTTGGTCTGGTTGTCGGGGGTCCACGTGTTGCCGTCACCGGTACTGGTGTCCAGCAGGTTGCGGGTTTCCTTTGCCAGCGCGGTACGGCGCTCCCGCTCGGCCTGGATATTGAAGGGCATGAGGCATTTCCTTTGGTCGAAAAAAAACCGCCCTGTGGCGGCTTGGGGTTAGCTGCGTGCGGGAGTCGCTTACGCAGGGGCGCGCTCAAGCAGCGCCAAACGGCGCGACAAGGCACTCTGGTGAGCGGCGATGGCAACACCATCGTCCGCAGCGTGTGGCGGCTTCGCCAGCGCGGCCGGGGCGTTCTCGTAAGCGGACAGGTCCCAGCTATTGCTGGCCTTCTTCGTCGCCACTACCTCGATAACCCGATCAGCGAATCCGTGTTCCTTTGCTTCATCCGCAGTGAACCAGGTCTCGGCATCCATCCACTGGACGATTTCCTCCTGCTCCTTCCCGGTCCGGCGCGTGTAATCCGCCGCCAGACCGGTGTCGATCTTTGCCAGGAGCTCGCACGTCTTTGTCATATCGCTCTTGTTGCCAATAGCGATGGTCCACGCGTTGTGGATCATGAAGCCGGCGCCCTGGCTGATCTCCACCTCGTCGCAGGCCATGCAGATGCCGGTGGCCGCCGAGGCTGCAAGGCCATCCACATGCGCAATGACCGTTGCCTTGTGCTGCGCGATGGCCGTCATCATCGAGCGGGCCGCGAAGACGTCGCCGCCGGGAGAGTCGATCCGAAGGTGAATGATGTCGGCATCGATCCCGGCCATGGCTTGGGCGAACATCGTTTCATCAATGTCACCCCACCATCCTCCAATGACGCCATGGAGGTAGATCGTCGCTTCCCTGCCATCTTCCTCGGCACGGATGGGTTTGGACTTTCCGGCGTTATTCTTCGCCAGCTGGAGCAGCTTCGGGATCGGCATCGTCGGGTTCCTTCGGGGGTTCATTTTTACCGCCGGCCCCCGGTGAAGCGGGATCCTTCGGGCGATAGAGTTCGTCACCGCCAGCGACTGGCGGCAGGTTCTTCAGGCGGCGTACTTCGTTCACCTTCATCCAGCCTTGGGCACCTGGCCCGCCGAGGGCCTTGCCGAAGTATTCGCCCTGTGTTTTCGAGTCGCCGGCCATGAAACCATCGACGTTGTGTTCCACGAAGAAGCGCGAGGTACGGAACAGCTTTCGGTTCAATTCGTCGCGAATCCGCTTCAGGTGGCCGCCAAGGGTGTACTTCACGAACCCGATGCCCATCGCCTCGATGCCCGTGCCGAAGCTGCTCGCCTTGGTCGTCTCGCCGACCATGTGCGGCGGGACCCCGAATGCGCGGGCAATATCGATCACCTGCCACTGTCGGGATTCAAGCAGCTGCTGATCGACTGCGGACATAGTCAGCTCACTGATCTCCAGCCCTTCCGTCAGGATCAGCGGGATGCGGCGATTGCCCTGTGCGCCACCGTACTTCTTGACCCACGCATCGCGGAACGCGTCCTGGGCAGCGACGCCCATCTCTTTCGCGGCCTTGATCGCTACCTCGGGCTTTCCACCCTCCGAGAAGAACTTGCCCGCATGGTCGTCGCCCTGAATCGCAATGCCGATCCCGTTGCGAGCACCCCATTGAATGACCGACAGGCCATGTACGCCATTGAAGCCGAAGCCGGGGAAGTGCAGCACGTCATCCTGATCAACGGTGAAGTAACCCTCGTCGTCGTGGAACGTGTACTGCAGCCGCCGCGCCTCGCGCGGGCTGTTGCGCTTCTGCTCGAGGACCATGACCCGCTCAGTGGGCCAGGGGATCAATGCCGTCATCTGGCCAGCGCGATTGCGTTGAATGTAAGCGTAGCCGTCACCGCGGAGCAGCATCTGGCCGATCAGGAACTCCCACGCAGTAGCGCTGGTCCAGGCCGGTGCGAACTGCTCGTTCAACAGCCACCAGTAATCGTGATCCGCCTTGACCCGCACCTCCCCCTGACGCTCGTAGACCGGCAAAGGCAGCTGGGCTATCGCGCTGGCGATCAGGCTGACACAGCTGAAGACAGCCGAGACCCGCATCGAGGTTGCGGGACTTACCCTGGCACCAGCTGCAGTTGCGTGCTCGCCGAACACCTCGAGCATTCGCATGCTCGATGAAGGAACGGTTTCGCTCTCGGCCAGAGCCGTCACCGACCCCGACCCCGCCAGCGCGCGAACGCCGCGATCTACGCCCACGGTGATCGCTAGCCGGTTGCGTGCAATGTTTGCGCTCATCAGTCCATCACCACGAAGCCCTGTTGGATTTGACCCGGATCCTGCACCTGCATGGCGCGGCCCATAGCCGTGATCAGCGCTACTGCGCCATCGATCTTGCTCTCCTGCTTTTCCTTTCGCGGATAGACGTGTTCCTTGGCGTCTACGCGAGCAACCACGTTCCCGATCATCCAGGTCATGGCAGCGTTACCGTCGTGCCAGAGGCGACGTGAGAGAATCAGCGCCTCCACCTCCTTCATGGGTTCCGACAGGTTGCGCACCGACTGCGCCATCTCGACCACGGGCAACCCTTCCTGCTCGAGCCGAGTCATAAGGTATGCAGCCTGTGCCGGGTCGAAAGCGATGTCACGAACGTCGATTCCCTGCGCTGTCAGCTCCTTCAGATCCTCTTCGATGAAGGCGTAGTCGGTCATGTTGCCGGGCGTGGAGATCATCAGCCCGTCCAACACGAAGTGCTGGTACTTCTCGTTTTCCTCTACCGCTGACTCGGGCACGTAGAAGCGCGGAATGGCGTAGTAGCCGCCGTCCTTCTCGAAGAGCATGACGGCCGCAGCTACGTCCAGCTTCGACGCAAGATCGACACCGATCCAGCATGGACATCCAACGAAGTCGGCTATCTCGAACCTTCGCTTCTGCCGCTGCCACGCCAGCATGTTCATCCAAGCAAGCTTGGCGCCGACCCAGTCATTCAGATGCTTGGTACGGAACGCGCTTTGCTTGCTGGCTGAGCGCTTGGCTTGGGCCAGCTGGGAGAGCAGGAAGTCCTCAAATACAGAGACGCCGTAGTTGGGGTTGGCTTTACGAAGGCTCGCCGGGTCGTCCCAACGGTCCCCCTCGTCAATCCCGAAAATTGCCCCGAAGACTGCCTCGTCTACCACCTCCCCCTGTAGGATCCGGATGACGTCAGACCGGGTCTCGTAGCACGGCCCCGAGAGGTTCGTGCCGGCCGTGGTGATGATGCAGAGCAGGGGCTGCTCTCGCGCACCCATGCCTGTTTCCATGGCATCGACCATGTGGTCGTCGTCGTGTTCGTGGTATTCGTCTACCAAAGCGGCGTGAGGACTGGAGCCATCGCCTGGCTTGCCGATCATCGGCTCGAACTTGGACATGTCTTCCATGACGAACATGGGTCCAGGGTTCTTCGGATTTCCTGCTTGCTCAATCCCAAAGCGCGACCGCAGAGCGGCAAGCTTCTGGACCATCTGCCAAGCGGGGCGGAAGACCTCGTACGCCTGCTTTTCGCTGGTAGCGCCGGAATAGATTTCAGCGCCTGCCTCCCCGTCCGCACAGAACAGGTAAAGCCCTCGCGCGGCAAGCCGTAGGGACTTTCCGTTCTTGCGGGGTATTTCCTCGTACGCCTTGCGAAATCGCCGAAGCTTGGTCTTCTTGTGGACCCACCCGAACAGGTTGCACTCAATGAAGTGCTGCCAGGACTGGAACACCAGTGCCTGCCGTTGGGCCGCCCATTTACCCTTCGTGTGTGGCATCTTCTCCATGAAGCGCACAGCACGGTCCGCTTTGTCGGCGTCGTACTTGTAGGGCCAAGCCGGACCGGTACGCTTCAGGTCATCCAGAAACCTCTGGCAGGCCAGCTTGATGTATTGCCCGGCCGGGATCTTGCCGGCCACTACGCCTCGGGCGTAGGCCTTCGCTGATTCGGTCGGCGTCATACATCAGAACTCGTCGAATGGGTTGCCCTCCGGCGTCTTGTCTGTGCCGAGCTTCTGGCGGTCGGCGGGTGTCAGGCCCAGTCGGGCGAGGCATCCGATCAGATGTGAATACTTGGCAGCCTTGAACTCAGCCCGATTCTCGCGAAACTCCCACACCAGCGAAGCCGCTACCTCCATCACGAAGCGATCCGCACCGGTGAGAACACCAGGGAGAGCGTGCCGCTCGAGCTCCTTCCAGACCTCGGCCACTTCGGCCGGAAGATGATCCGGAACTTTGCCCAGTGGCTTGCCCGACTTCGGGGGCTCCTTCTTGTATCTCTGGGGGTTCTTCTTTGCCGCCCCTTTCAACTCGGCCAGTTCGGCCGGCTGCTTGTGCCGTGCCATGGCGGCCTACCTCGAAATTCAAATTCTGTGGAAACGACAGGAAAGGGGGGCGCGCGTATCGGCTGGGAGGGGGCCTAGACTTTTGCCCTCCCCACCCCCCTCGCGCGCACTTTCTGTGGATAACTCGCCTTCTCGTGGAACCGGGCGCCGCCCTCATGCGTTCCACGCCTCGCGCCCGAACCCTCCATTCTCGCGGGCCGTCTTCGCGCTGTGGCAGCTGCGGCACATGGACTGAAGGTTATGGTCGGCGTGATTGGCGTCGTTGCCGTCGATATGGTCCACCTCGGTCGCAGCGGTGATCCGCCCAGAAGCCGAACACGTTCGGCATAGCGGCTCATAAGCCAAGTGCACGGCGCGCATCTTGCGCCAGGCCGTCGAGTTCGTCGCGAGGGCGCGGCGATCCTGTCGGCGCTTCACCTGCCGCGGGTCTTCCTTGTATGGCTTCCAGCCCGCTGCGCGGTGCTGCTTGGGACGCGATGGCATCAGGCCACCGGGCCGACGAATCGGCGCCGCACCCTGATAATCAACCCGCGACGTATCCACGCCAGGACGCGCGCCTCGTGCGGCTCCTTTCCGGCAGGCCAGCATCCGATGACCACGGCTGCCATGTAGTAGCGAAGCCACCACCGGCGACGCACGGTATAGGTGAAGCTCATGTTTGCCATCAGAACCGCTCCTCTGCCCAGCCGCCGCCATCCTTTTTCTTGCGGCGCATTACGGCAACGAATGGATGCGGGAACAGCGACGCGGCGACCTTGATCTTTGCCCGGGCGTCGTCAAGCCAGTAGCCCTTGACCTCGTGCATCTCGAGCATCCCGCCCGGCAGCATCACCGCGAAGTCAGGGCTGTAAAACGTGTTGTCTGCCAAGCGAAACTTGTAGCCCTCGAAGCAGTACCAGGTGATTGCACCCGCGTGCAGAAGGGTCTTCAGGTGCTGCTCGTACTCCGCCTCAGTCTTGTTCATCTGGCCGGCTTTGAGGCGGCCCAGAGCGTATAGCCCCGCTTTGCTCGGTCGGTTGCCCATTTGCATCAAGGCCCCTGATTGATCTCACGCTCGACCGCCTGATAGCGATCTACGGCTTCGTCTCGCTCGGACTGGGCGAGCTCGCAGGCTCGTACAATTCGGCTCGCACTGAGCCTGCGTAGTCGGTTTTCTGCTGCAGCTTCTGCGACAGCGGCGGCACCGTCGGCCAAGCGGCCGGTCTCGCAACCGGCCCACTGGTGGCGCAGGCGGCCAAGCTCACTGTCACGCCCAGCAACAGCGGCAGTGACGCGCTCCTGATACTCCGCATCGATCCTGTCCTCGCGATGATTGGCCGCATCGGCGGCTTGCTGAACTGCTTCGACCTGGGCACGGTCAGTCGTCCGCGCTACCTGCTCGCCCTGCAGTGCGGCACCAACCACTTCTGCGCTACCGCGCACCTCGGCTATCTCGGCCCTGTCGCCTCGCCACGCCCAGCCAAGGCCAAACATGAGCGCAGACCAGCATACGAAGCGCAGGATGCGTCCCGTGGGGCCGGTCACGATTTCCCCTCGCACAGCGCGCGTTCGGAGGCACGGCGCCGGACCAGCCCCGGCAGCTGGCGGCCTCCGGCGTACGTCCAGCGGCTCAGCTCTTGGCAGAAGGGCTTCCCTTCATTCAACAGCCGAACGAGGGTCGAGCCACAGGCAGCGCTAGTGCCCACGTTATAGCCCCAGCTGAGGACGGCGGCCGCTTCTTGCCGGGAGACCGGCCGCGAGATGCACTTGTCGAGCTGCAATGCATGCGCGTAGAGACTGGCGCCCATGATGGACACGCACTCTTCGCGGCTGAACTGCGCCTTGAACCCAACCACTTCCTTATCGGTCTCGCCGACACAGGCCGTGGGGATTCCCACGGGATCGTTATAGCGCTGCTGCACTACCCCTTCATAGGTCATCACCACCGGCGTTGCCAGCAGTACCACTGCAAGGGCTGCGATCTTTCCCTTCATACCGGAGTCCTCTGGCGCAGCTCGCGGATCCAGCGCCAGCCGAGGTAGCTGATCTGGCCCACCAGGTAAATGATGGTCAGTACCACCACGACCGCGTCGAGGTTGGCACCGGCCGCCACTGCACCGGCGACGGTAACCGGGGGCGCAGCTTTCGCCGCAGCACTGCCCGCGGCGCTGATGATTTCGTCCTTCATGGAAGCCCCGTGGGTTGTCCGGTTGTGCATTTGCGCTCCGGCTCGTGATAGGCGCCCGTCCCGCTGCCGGCTAGGCATGAGATTCGATCCGGTCTGTGGACGGGCAAAGAAAAAGCCCCGGCCTTTGGGCCGGGGCTGCGTCTGGATGATGGGTAAATTAGAGGCGAAAGCGAGGACCTGCCAAATCCTCGTTACGCAGCCCTGCCGAGCGCCATCCGGAGCGCGTGCGCAGCGTCGGATTCCGCTTCGCGCAGACGCTCAAGCATCCACTCATAAACCGGGCGCCAGAACCGCCGGTAGGCTGATTGATCGCTTCCAATCGCCAATGCGCGCTGCCTACCGCTCATTGGCTCAATGCCGCTGCCGTCGCACCCGTCGCATTCCACGGCCCCGCCCCGGTGCGGGGTTGACCCCCTCCCCTCGCATTGGTTGCAGCAGCCTGCGTTGGCCAGCTCGGTAATGACCGCCCCGGCAAGGGTGCCCAGCTGCTCCATGGTGTTGTTCGGCCAGGACAGCGCGCGCGTCGCCTCCAGCTTCGCTTCCGCGCGCAGGAACTCCTTTCGCTGCATGTCCGTGACAGTGCCGCCACCCCACCCCATGCACGTCTTCGCGATTCCCAACTCGGTTCGGGCCTCTGCGAGAGCCTTTTGCTGGCGCGTGAACTCAGGCGCCATCAGCGCGATGACTGCCTGGCGCAACTGCTGCATCCGTCGCGCACCGCTTTCGGGCCACCACAGGGCCTCAAGCAGCTCGCGGCCCAGTCCCGCCGGCACCATGCCAAGCGCAGCTGCAATATCCTGATTGGTAAGGTCGGGCGTCCCGCCGCGGCCGGTGTCGAATTTGACGGTGGACGGCCCAAGCCGCGCCATCAGCTCACGTACGTTCCCCATGCCGATTCCCCTCTCGCTCTCGTCGTCTGATTTCTTGGCGCATCCTCTCGGCGCGCCGCTGTGTGGTAGCCGCTGCTCGCCGCCCGCTGGGGGATGCCCAGTGGCGGCGCCAGAGGTCGGTCGCAATCTCTTGCTGCAGGCGGTGAAGGCGGTGCAGCGCTCGGTCATCGATTCGAGTCAGGTCCATGCCGAGATCATGGGACCGCCCTGTCGCAGCGCGCGCGATTAAGCGCCAAGCCCCCTTGCCAGCGCGCGCCGATCTACCGCATGCCCCAGTGCAGCGCGCGCCTTGGCGTACTTCACACGAAGTCGCGCAGCGGTCGCCGGATCCAACTTCCCTAGCCTGCCTTCTTCGCTGTTGTCAGCGATGTCCGCCAGCTTCACTTTCAAGGCCAGCGGGTTCTGCCGGATCCGCTGGTAATAAGCAGCGTCGTCCACGCCGGGGACCCGCGTCAGGTCGAGCACCGCGTCGACGATTGCCCTGGGGAACAAGATCACCTTGGTGGCCAACCCCGGGCAGTCCTCGACCACGTCGTGCAGCCAGGCCACAGCCTCTGCCTCGTCGTCGCCCTCGACTGCCAGCGCAACACGCGCCACGTGCTCGATGTAGGGCCGTCCGCCCTTGTCCAGCTGGTCCGCGTGCGCTTCCCGTGCAAGGAACCACGCCTCGTTGACGAATGGGCACATGCTCACGCCGCCTGCTCCATCTGCTCCCAGTGGGTCGTCAGGCGTTCCACGCGTCCTCCCCGAGCCAAGAACTGATCGACCGTCTCAGTCACGCCCGGCTGTGGCGCAACCTTGACCGGCTTGGGTCGGGCTACCGTGTTGGCATCCACCCGGCGCTCGCGAGGCGCAGCCATCTGGGCGCGCAGTGCCTGGTGGCGCAGCCGGTCCCGCTCACGGCGCCGCCGATCACTCTCCTCACGTGACAGGCGCGGCCGTACCATCGCCTTGCCAGTACTCTGGAAGGTGGCTGTTTCGCGGTAGCCCAGCCTTTCGACATACCCACCATCGGCCAGGTAGCTCAGCGCCTTGTTGATCGCGTTCATGTTGTCTGCCGTATCCACGCCGGCATCTTGCAGTGCCTCGTAGAGAGCCGCGTATGTGTAGGCATGGTCCGGGCGATCCGCCAGTACAGCGCGCACCTGCTCGGCTATCGATATTTTCTGCTCGCTCACGCGGCGCTCCTGAGTTCGTTGATGTAGGTCTGTTGGGCAATCAGCTCGTCGTCGCTGCCGAACGCCGCGTGGAATTGCTTCGACCAGTGCAGCGGCGGGCCCCATACAGCGACCATCTGGGCTTGTGACATGTCCTCCCGCAGATACCTCTGGTGATGCCACTGACACAGGCCGTAGCCGAAGGAGTGCCCGCGGCGGATGTTCCCGCTCTTGGCGTGGTTGTATTCACACCCGTAGACGACGTGCCTTTGAGCCATCAGGCCGGCGGCGTAGCGCACCAAACAGGCCATGCACGGGCCGACCTTGGCCAACTCAATCCGGGCAGCCTCTTCCTTCGTCGGCGGCGGGGCTTTCGACCACATCAGCGCGCACTCCGCTCGGTCGTCACAGCGCGCGTCGGCACGCCATCCGGCAAAGGGCCGGCGTAACCGGTGATCGGGATCTGGCGGCAGCCATCACGCCAGACGGTCTGTCCACGCGAGGCGTACAGCACCAGAGGCTTCACCCCATAGCCATAGCCGAGATACCAACCCGCTTCGGACACCGGTTCCCGAACCGGGCGCAGCTCCAGCTCAATACGGCGCGGCGTCCTGCTCATGCCGCCGCCTTGGCGCTGGGTGCGCCCAGCAGCTCAGCCAGTTCGGCCAGCCGCGCGCGCGTACGGGCGCTAGCTTCCGGCGAAGGCTCCACGCGGCCAGCCAGGAGTGCGACCGGATTAAACGCAGGCGTGGCCGGCGACAATGCCAGGTGCTCGGCAACCTGCTCATGCGCCAGCTGCCCGGCGGCGACTGCGCGCTGCAGCACCGCGTCCCGGCCCGAGGCATCGAAGCCGATAGATGCGTGATGCACAGCCAGCTGGCCGGCAGCGCGCGCCTCCTTGGTCAGCCGGATGTAGACCTCGATAAAGGCCTGACGCGCAGCGATCTTGTCGCCTGCCTCGATCAGCGGCAGCGCAGCGGACCAGCTGTCGCGCGTCTGCTCGGTCCAGACCACCGTTGCCGACTCGTCCGCCGCACGGATTGCGTTGGCCCAGGCTTCGTTCGGCGCCGGATGCCCGTCGTCGATGCGCTCGAGGATCGCCGCCAGCGACAGGCGCCCCTTGAGTTCGCGGCGGCAGGAGGCCAGCGCCTTTTCCAGCGCCGGCAGCGGATAGCCGGCTAGGTCGGTCACCATGAAGGCCGCGGCAGTCGGGCGGATCTGGTCGCCGATTACCTCCGCCGTGGCCACCAGCAGCTCCACCAGCCTGTCCTGCTCATGATCAACCAGCATTGCGTGCCCTCCCCTTGGCCAGAATCGCCTTAGCCTCTGCCGCAGCACCCAGGTTCGACTGGGTCTGGTCCGCATGCTGCGCACTGGTGGCGGTCATCTGCCGGCCAGTCGCCCACTGGGTGCGGTAGGCCTCACAGCGCGCGAGCAGCAGGCCGAGATCGTGCATGCCCTGAACGACGTAGCGCTCGTTCACCGTCAGGAACCATGTGGCTACCTGCGGCGCCTCGGCGCGACCCAGTCGCTGGACGATCTGCTTCACGTTGGCGTTGACCTTGACGTTGCGTACCGGGGAAGCGCCGTAGCGGTCCCGGTAGGCCAGGGCGTAGGCAACCCATGTCGCCCTGCATGCCGCCTGCAGCTCGGTCTCCGATTCGACCACTGGCGGCGCGTCCGACAGGACCGCCGGAAATGACGGTTCATCTGATGGTTCAATGATGGTTATATGACGGTTAGGCGGCACGGGGCGCACCTCCAGACCTGCGCCCCGTGCCAGCCCCCCTGCAGCGGGCGCATCCCCGGGTGCATCGGGCGCACCCCCTGCACCGGGCGCATCCCCTGCGCCCGGTGCAGTACTCGACTTCGCAGCCTTTCGCTTGGCCTTCGTGCCCGCCGCGGACGCGTCGAACTTGGCCGGGGTCACCGAATACACGTTGCTGCTGTTGAATCGACGCTCACGGCTCAGCAGGCCCACAGCCTCCAGATGGTCCATCGCGGTGCGTACCGCGCGCTCTGACATGCAGCAGCGCTTGGCGATGGTCCCGATGGCCGGCCAGCAGACGCCGTCGTCGTTGGCTTGGTCAGCCAGCGAGATCAGTACTGCTTTCTGTGTGACGCTTAGCTGCTGGAGCGGCCAGCACTGGGACATGATGATTGTTGACATGGATCAGAGCGCCAAGTTGAAGGTTTCGCCGGGGGCAACGGGCCACCAGGTACAGGCGCTACGGCCGCTTACCTCGCATGGCTTCTTCGGTCCGCGCCAGACGGCACCCGCTTCCAGCAGCTCGGGCAGTCGGCGGGCGAGCATGTAGCGGTCGAGGGAGCTGCGCTTGGACAGCTCATTGCTCGTCAGGCCGGGATGAATCTTCACAGCCGCCGCGGTGCTGGCGTGCTGGGCAGCCTGTAGACCGCTGGCGACGAAGTGGCGCGCAGCCTCGTGACTGGTGCCTGGGTCAGTGGCGCGTGCGGGGTGCATGCTCATCGGCGGCGCCCCTTGCCCACAGCGCGCGCGATGTTGCGCTCGAGCCGGTGAGCCATCGTGCGCAGCGCCCGAACCTCGCTGACCATCAGCGATGCCTCTTCGCTGTCGATACGCTGGTCAGCCATTGCATGCACCGCCGTACCGGATAGGCGACCGACGCGGGAAGTGATCTCCAGCAGCTTCGTCTGGAGGGCGCCGATCTCGTCAGCCCAGCCACCTTCCGGCGCCGGCGGCACCACGTCCACGGCCATGCCGTGCTGGGCGGCCAGCGCCTGCAGCCACTCCAGGGCGTACTCGGCGCCGCCCGCATGTTTCTTGATCCATTCCGTCAGCAGCTCGGCAATCTCGATGGTCACTGACTCGCCCTCGCTCCCGTTGAGCTTGGCGCGCAGGGTCTCCGGATGGATTGATTTGCCGCGGCGGTCAGTCAGCCATTGGGCAGCCTCGTTCACGCCGCCCGGCGTCTTGCGTACAGCGTTGTAAAGGCAGTCGAGCCAGTTAAGCGAAGTGGTTCGGCAAGTCATGGGTCACCTTGGGCGGGACGATATTTCAGGGTTTCGGGGCTGGCCCAGCTGGCGCACCATCGGCGCCATGGAAATGAACAACTCAGGGACGATCACAGTCGTGTTGGAGGCGGTACGCTCACCGCTGCGGCAATCACGACCGCTTGGAGAAGCAAATGAATCACCACGGACCTATCGAACAGGACTTCAACACCACGTCGAACTCGACCCGAACCGAGATCAGGCTGCGAATTCGGGGCGATATCGAGGTAACGGTCGCACTGACCTACTCCGACGGTGCCTATTCGCAGAACGAGGCAAAGAAGGAAGCAATCAGCCGAGCCATCAACCTGCTCAACGGCTTGGATATCCCCTGAGTCGCCCAACCGTGGCCGGGGGGCTAAGCGCTCCTCGCCACGGTTGCTCGCAGTCGACAGGAGGGCGCTCAAGCAGCTTCCACCGGCACGATGCGATCTGCGTCGGGGTCAGCCGGCCTGCGAGGGGCGTCGTCGAGCTCGGCGCCATGACCGAGCAGCTTGAGCACTGCACCGACCAAGCTGTCCGGAACGCTGCCCTCTTCGGCCCAGGCTTCCAGCACTTCGGGCTCTATGCCCAGCACCTTCGCCAACGGCGCGTCGGTCTTGAAACCCAGCTTCGCCCGCAGCGCGCGCTTGTTCATTCGGCTGTCGATGAGCGCGGCCATGTCGGTCGCGCTCGAGTCGGCGCCGACCATGGGGAACAAATCTGGCCGGGTTGCTTTCGCTTGCCACTGACGGGCTTCCGGGAGCGGGTCGTCGTCTGCCCACTGGCAGACCGCCGAGGGCGTGACATTGAAGAACTTGGCCAAACCAGCATCGTTGGTGCCAAGGCAATCCCGCAGTGATCGTTTAGTGAGTTCCATTGCGCAAGTTTAGCGCGCTATACACTGACGTCAAGCCCACTAAACGCATAAATAGTTAAGCTCGCTAAATGTCTATGACCTTCTCTCAACGCATGGCTGCCGCTTTGGCGGAATCGCAGCTGACTGTTCGACGGCTGGCCGAGCTCGCTAAGACGAGCCCAGGTCAGGTGAGTCAGTGGCAGACGGAGGGCAAGGTACAGCCAGAGAACGTCAAGGCCGACGTGTTGGAACGGATATGCGCCGTGCTGCAGGTGCGGCCGCGATGGATGTTGTACGGCGAGGACCCGATGCGAGGCGCGGGCGATTACGTCTCACTGGTCGCAGAGAATGCGACACCTGCTGGATATGTTCGCCTTGGATTACTTGGATCGGGCGGAATGGGGGCGGCAGTGGAAAATCAGGACTTCCCGGAGGTGGTGCGAGAGATGCAGTTCTCCGAGCAGCATCTGAGATCGATATTCGGCTTCCTACCGAAGCCAGGGCGCATTGCGCTGATCACTGGACGAGGCCACAGCATGGAGCCTCTGATTAGCAACGGCGACGTCGTGATGGTGGACACGAGTGTTACCTACTACGAGGACGCAGGTCCGTACGTCATCAACTTAGGCGATGGGCAGCAGATCAAGACCCTGCAGAACCGCGGCGATGGCATCTACGTGATCTCGCTTAACGAGAAGGTGGGCGGGCCCGCATTTCGTGCGCCGCCAGACATGCTCATAGGCGGAAAAGTCTACGTGGTGCAGAAGTTCGTCATGGCGCACTAAGGGGAAAGCCTGTGGCGCTAATTCATTGTCCGGAATGCCAGAAGGAAATCAGCAGCCATGCGAAGGCGTGTCCTTCCTGTGGCTGCCCGATCACTGTGCCCCACCCTTTCGCCGCGGCGCCAAAGGGAAACGCTAAGCACTACGGTTGCGGGACGCTGATTGTCGGCGTTTTCATGCTGTGGGCTCTCGCATCATGCTGGAAGGTCGCGAACGCAGCACCGCTTCCATCCGTGTCAGATGTCTCGACAGAAGCGGATGGACCAGCGACCTTCCAGAAGGTGTTTGATGCCACGGGCATGAGCAAGGAAGCGATCTATGGCGCAGGGCGGCAGTGGATTGCGGAGAACTTCCGGTCCTCTAAGGCGGTCATCGAATACGAGGATGTTGCCGAGGGCGTCATCATTGGCCAGGCCAACATGCCGTACCCCTGTGCGAGCGCCATGGAGTGTTTGGGCAAGCCCGACTGGACCGTACGCTTCACTATGCGAATGGAAGCGCGCGAGGGCAGGTTCCGCCTCACCTTCACGAACGTGCGACTGCACTGGCCGGCAAAGGTTAACGCTGGCGTGGCCCAGCCCGAGTTCGAAGGCGCCGTGCGGCGCGAGCGGGATCTGGAGAAGATTCGCCCCAAGCTTGAAGCCTTCGGCGCAGGCATCCAGTCAAAGCTGGCCAATCGCGCCGCGTCAAACGAGTGGTAGTCCGCCCCTAAGAAAGCTCGTGGGCTGAACGTGTTTATCACCGTTTAGCTCTTTCGTTCGAGCACGTCGTTTAGCGTGCTTTACAACCTCAATGTTTAGTGCTCTAATCTTTCTGCGGCCATTGAGCTCCGATCCCGGAGCAGGCGACAGGAGATTGGATAGTGACCTCGCGCAAGCAGCGGCCTCTCTGGCCCCTCATCCTCAGCATCTACGCCATCGGCGCGCTCGCCGTGGGTGTCGGCATTGGCTTCGGCAAGCAGCTGTTCGGGAAGGCGTGCTGACTATGGCCGCCCTCAATATCTACGGCCGCCATTCGGTCACCGTCGAAGCCATGCCGCGGTCCAAAGCGGTCGTCGTTCGCTTCGGCGGCGGCAGCCTGCAGCTGACCAAGGAAGAATCGGCTCGACTCTCCTTGGACCTCCAGCGCGCGAACGACCAGCTAGGCATGGCCGACGCTACCGCAGCCCAGTACACCAACGCGCTGAACCAGAAGGCCGTCGCATGAGCGCCCTCCTCCTGCAGCTCCCCACCCGTGCTCAGCGCGCGGCAGGCGCCGCCAGTGCAGTCGCGCAGGCCGCTGTTCGTATGGGGCTCTTCGCTGACCAAGTCGCCGCCGCAGCGGACATCGCGGCTCACGGCGTGCTGATCGGCCGCAAGAGCGCAGCGCGCGCCATCACTGACACGAAGAAGGCACTGCAGCTGTCCAAGCGCGCGACCGGAGGTAACGCCGCATGAGCTTCTTCAAGACCAACGATCCGGCTGTCTTGGAAGCCTGGCATGCAGAGAAGGCTGCCAAGGCGGAACTGCAGGCGGAGATCGATACCTTCGCGCAGCGCTTCGGCGGCGAGGGCCTGATGTACGCGGACCCGCCCGTGCTCGCCGGCATCAAGTTCCGTCCCGCCATGCCCCGCGACCTGTGGCGAGCTCCCGACAACAACGGCCTGCAGGTTCCGCGTAGCAGCCCGCTCAAGGGTGCCACGGCTGAAACCAAGGCCGCCATCAAGGCTCTGCAGGGCGAGTGGGCCGAGCACCTGCCCTCGCGAAAGATCGACACGAACGGCGTGTACCGCGCTCTGGGCTTCGACAACAGCCTGGACTTCTTCATCGAGGGCCTGACGATGTTCATGCACGACGGCTTCCTTTACGCCAGCACGCGCAAAGCCATGCCCTCCATGACGGAGATCCTCGGCAGCGAATACAGCGCCGCAGAGGCCGGGCGTCGCACGACTGGTGCCGCCGCATGAGCTCCCGCCGCAAAGCGATGAATGCCGCCCATGTGCGGTGGCTGGCCAAGATGTGTGAAACCCACATGCGAGAGGCAGATCGCTGTCGGAAGGATGCGATGCCGGGTGCAGCAGCTAACTACGACACCTATGCGGACGCGATTTCGCGTCAGGCGTTTGAGATGGCCAACGGCGCGAGCGCGGGAAGTGCGCCATGACCGAGCACGACTTCATCGCCGCCATGCAGACCGGCCTGCCGCCGCTGCCCTCCCCGGCTCCCCTAGGGCCTGCTCTGCTGCTCAAGGGCAACGCCGGTATCGCCATCCACCACCCGGACGCCGTCGGCGTCGAACAGGACCAGCCGTGAACCACATCACCGTGCCCACCTACTGCGCTGTGACCGCCGCCTTCCTCTTGGCGCTGCTGCTGCGCGCCGTCTGGACCAGCGCGCACACCTTCACCGCGGTCTTCCTTGTCGCCTTCCTGTTCTTCGCCTGGCGCACCTACGCCGAGACCCGCAAGAACTGGCCGGCCTTCAAGGCGGAGATGCGCCGCCGGCGGGAATCGCGCCGCCGCGACGCCCAGCAGAAGCGCTTCCGCTACACCGATACCCACTGAATCCGCCCGCTCGGCCATGCCGAGCCCCGCGCCGGCCGGGTTCCACAAAGCCGGGCTTTTCATTCCGCCACTGATCGAGAGCCAGCCATGAGCGCTTCCGTCGTTGTCGATTTCGCAGCACTGCCCGAGTTCCCGAACACGCCCGACGGCGAGCGACCGAAGGTCGAGCTGGTGCGCGACCAGGTGCAGGCCTTCATTGAAGGCTACGTCGCCGCCAAGCGCCGCCAGCCCGAACGCATCGTTCTCGCCGCCTCCGATCACCGGCACTGCCTGCGCCGCGTTTTGGCTCGCATGCAGCGACCGCACCGCGACAAAGCAAAAGCCGAATGGCAGGAGCGCTGCAAGGCCGGATCCAAGGAGCTGTGGCGCGATTGCCGCCCCGAGCCCATCAAAGACGCCGAGCTGCACTGGAACGGCATCCCTATCGAACAGGTGGGTTATTCCCGCCACCGCCCCGTCGACCGCGCGGCCTAACCCTTCCAGAAAGGATTCCCATGTTCTTCCGTAACCTCGTCATGTTCCGCTTCCCCATCGGCCTCGACTTCTCACAGGTCGCCGAGCAGCTGCCGGCCGCCACCCTGAAGCCAGTCGGCCCGCTGGAGATGTCCTCCCGTGGCTTCATCTCGCCGTTCGGCCGCGAAGAGACCGAGCAGCTGCACCACGCCATCGGCAACTGGTTGTGGCTGACCGTCGGCGCCCAGGACAAGATCCTGCCGGCCTCCGCCGTCGCCGATGCCCTCGAGCAGAAGCTGGCCGAGATCGAGCACAACGAAGGTCGCCGGCCCGGTGGGCGCGAGCGCAAGCGCATGAAGGACGACCTGATCCACGAGCTGCTGCCGAAGGCTCTCGTGAAGTCGTCTCGCTGCGATGTGTTCCTCGACCTGGCACGCGGCGTCGCCTTCGTGGACACCAGCAGCCGCAAGCAGGGCGAGAACCTGATGTCCGACATCCGGGGCCTGCTCGGGAGCTTTCCGGCCATGCCACTGAATGCCGAGGTCGCGCCGAGGTCGGTGCTGACCGGGTGGATTGCAGGTGAGACGCTGCCCGCAGGCCTCTTCCTGGGCGAGCAGTGCCAGCTGGAAGACCCCGTCACCGGAGGCGCGATCGCCAAGCTTGACCGGCAGGAGCTCGTCAGCGACGAGATCCGCAACCACCTCGATGCCGGCAAGCAGGTGACCCGACTCGGCCTCGTGGTCGAGGACAACGTCTCGCTGGTGCTGGGCGATGACCTGGTCGTGCGCAAGCTGCGCTTCCTCGATGGCGCACTGGACAAGTTGGAGGACGGCGACGACGGCCGCCGCGCCGAGCTGGACGCCCGCTTCGCACTGCAGGCCGGCGAGCTGGGCGCGCTGTTCGACCGCCTGTCCGATGCGTTCCGCATCAGCGCCGCGAGTTGAGGGCCGACGATGAACGCACAGATCGACACTACCGACCCGTGGCGCGGCCTCTATGCCGTTGAGCGGCTTCCCCAGCGCTGCGAGTACGGGGAGCTGATCCATCCCGATCTTCCGACCTGGCCTGATGACCGCGAGGAAGCGCTGGACAAACTGGTGAGCGCGCAGGGCTTTGACTTTGTGGTCGTCGCCGGTGATTTCACCGATGAAGCGCTGGAAAACGGAGATGAACTGTACTGGGAGGAGATGCGCGCCTGGAATCCGGAAGCTCCGGAAGGCGACTGGCGACTGGCGTGGATGGGTGACACCGAAGACGGACCGTACGCGTGGTTCGTGCGACCCATGGCATTGCGTCCCGAAGTCGTGGACTTCCAAGCCGGCGTAGCGGAATGGGCAAGGAAGTGCTTCGACGCCTCGCTCTATCGCAACATGACCGAGCGTGGCGACCGACTGCTCGAGGAGGTTCTGGAGCTGCTGCAGTCGAAGGGCTATGACAGCGTGCGCGTGCGCACGCTGGTGAACTACGTCTACGGCCGGCCGGTAGGTGAGCCCGCTCAGGAAGTCGGCGGCGTCATGGTCACGCTGGCAGCCTTCTGCTCGGTGGCCGGCCTGAACATGAAGGATGCCGGCGCCGTCGAGCTTGCACGAATCGCGCAGCCGGAGGTCATGGACAAGATTCGGCGAAAGCAGGCGCTGAAGAACGCCCTGCACTTTGACACGCCCCTGCCCGGAAGTGCTGCCCGCCAGCCGATGTGGCAGGAGCCGGTGGGCGAGATTGACGAGAGTGAGGACGGCAGGTTCGTCGAGCTGTACCAGGACCATGAGATGCCGCTTGGCGCAAAGGTCTATTTGTATCCGCCCGCGCAGGCCGTGGACCTGGGGCAGCTGAGCGCCCACAACATCGCTGCGCTACAGGACATGCGGGAGCATATGGCTGCGGGAACGCTGAGCCTCAACGACTGGTCAGGGTTCGGTACAGCCGCGCTTGACGCGGTGCTGGCCCTGATCGACAGCGGCAAGGCGGCTGGCAATGGCTAACCCAGTCCGCAACGTCACCAGCGCGCGCCCTCACGGGCCCCGCTTCTTCCTCGCCACCCTGCAGTGCGGCCATCAGGTCATGTGCCCGGCCATCCGCATCCGCGGGTCCCGCTTCTCACAGCGCGCGCCGCTCACCGCTACCTGCAACCAGTGCCCGAAAGGACCCAGCGATGTCTAAGAAATCCAGCCTGATCAACGCAATCGATCTGTTCGCAGGTGCCGGCGGGTTCAGCACCGGTGCGCTGATGGCAGGCTGCAACGTGTCGTGGGCGGCGAACCACTGGCCAGCAGCGGTGCAGGTGCATGCAGACAACCATCCGGGCACGCTGCATGCGTGCCAGGACCTGCACCAGGCTGACTGGACCTCCGTGCCGAGCCATGACCTTCTGCTCGCCTCTCCGTGCTGCCAAGGCCATAGCCGAGCACGCGGGAAGGATCGCCCTCACCACGATGCCCAGCGCTCCACGGCATGGGCTGTGGTGTCGGCCGCCGAAGTCCACCGGCCTGAAGCCATCGTCGTTGAGAACGTTCCCGAGTTCACCGCATGGGCGCTCTACGATGCCTGGTGTGCCGCACTGGCTGCGCTCGGGTACACCATGTCACCGCACGTTATCGATGCCGCCGAGCATGGAGTTCCCCAGCATCGCCGGCGGGTGTTCATCGTCGGGACGCGCTCGCGCTCGCAGATACAACTGCAGCTCCCGCGGCGCGATCTCGTCGCGGCGGCCAGCATCATCGACTTCGATGGCGGGCGTTGGTCGATGGTGGACCGTCCCGGCCGGTCGCCGGCGACCTTGGCCCGTGTGGCTGCTGGACGAGCACAGCACGGCGACCGCTTCCTCACCGCCTACTACGGCAACGAGAAGGGAGGTCGCAGCCTGTCGCGACCGGTCGGAACCATCACCACCCGTGACCGGTGGGCAGTCATTGATGGTGACCGCATTCGGATGCTCAGCGTGCAGGAGTGCAGGCGAGCCATGGGCTTCCCGGCTACCTACCAGCTGCCCACCAGGCAGAAGGACGCAATGATGATGCTCGGGAACGCCGTCTGCCCGCCGGTCGCGCGGGACGTCATCACTGCACTGCGGGCTGCGGCATGAGATCACGTGCGATCAATGAACTCCCGCGCGAGCTTGGCGCCGATCTCGAAGGCTTCGTCCAGCGACGTGACCGCATCATGACCGTCCGACACAGGGACGGCAGGATACCCGTCGACCTGGAATCCGTAAACCACGATTTCGGCCGTCTCGAACACCCAAATTTCGACGTCAAAGTCGACGCCCTTGTACTCGCCTTCCCTTATCAGCTTGTCGATGTTCTTCATGGTGGTGCTCCGTTGGGATCGGATTCGAACCTCGACGAGTCAACCACCCATTGTCAAGCGGTCTCACCTCTTGCGGAGCGCGTCCAGCTCGGCCAGCACTTCGGCCAGGCCGCGGTTGCTGGCCAGCGCGCGCGCATGCCGGGTCTGTCCGGGCTCGCCTGCCTCCAGCCATTCCGCTGCGCGCTTACGCAGGGTCACGTTCGCCGCTTCCAGCACCACGTGGTGGCGAGCGTTCCGCTGCAGCTCGGCCAGCTTCGGGCCGAACACGCCCAGGAGCGTTGCGGCGGGATCCTTCAGCAGCTGCTCGGCGTCGCCCTCTATGTGAGCGCCGTGGTGAACCTGCTTGGCCAACGCATCCAGCAGGTCCGCAAGCTGCCGGTCCAAGCCCGGTGCCGGCGTGCGCACCAGCCTGCGCTGGTGGTGCGTGACGTAGCGCCTGTCGATAAGCAGATCCTGCACCTCCGCGCTCATGCGCAGCTCGCCGGACAGGCCCTTGGCGGCGCCGTACAGCTCGGCATGCGTCGAGTTCGCGAACAGATTCATCCGTCCCATCGTATTTGCTTCCGCTCCTTCCATTCCAGTCGAGGTGTCCAATGACCCAGTGCCAGATCGATCACCCCGAGGGTCTACTTCCCTGCGCCGCTGGTCACCGCGCGCGGCACATCCATGACGGCCGCTGCGCCAGCGCCGGTGGCGGCCACTTCGTTGAGTGCCGGTGTAAGCAAACGACCAAGCACGCGGATCCGGAAGCGGCCCTGGCCAACTGGCGGCATCTGAACCGGCGGACGCGCAGCGCACGCAATGTGGTGGCGCACGTCGAGCCCGATAACGTTCTGCAGTTCAAGCTCACCCTCGCTGAGCCAGCCACGAAGCGCACCCGTGCCCGAGCCAGCGCACAAGGAGGCCGCCCGTGATCGGAGAGGTTCTCCAGTTCCGCGACCTGCAGGAGCTTTGTCGCCCCGGCAAACGTCCGCGGCTCGCCACCGTGGAGCGCTGGGCCAGGCAGCGCAGGATTCGCGTGCAGTACGACGGGCAGGGCGGCGTCTGGACCACCACTGCCGCGCTCAACGAGGCCTTGGGTCTCACGTCCCCAGCTTTCGAGAACGAGAGCTACCCCGCTTCCCTGATCTGAAAGGACGCACTGCAGCACCATGGCTAGACCACGCAAGGCAGCACCCAACCTGCCCTCGCATATTGACCATACCCAGCTGCCGGTCGGGATCTACTGGGATCCCACCGGCCGCGGCAGGTGGTACGTGCGCAACCCCCATGAAGAAGGCTACGGATATCGCAAGAAGACCGTAGCCGGCCCCAGCGCGCGCATGTCAGACCTGCACGCCATCATGGAGGCGCGCCAGGGTGAAGCTCAGCGAGGCACTGTCGCCTTTGTCATCGACCGGCACGCCGAAAGCCTGGCCTTTGCACAGCTGAAGCCATCGACCAAGGAGGGGTACACGGACTATGCGAAGGCCATTAAGGCTTACCCGCTGAAAAATGGCACCAGCCTTGGCGATGCCATCGTGGATCGCCTCACGCCTGGATTCATCCGGCGCCTGATAGACGTCATTGCGCAAGGCCGGCCTGGGCAGAAAGCTGGTGATCCCTTCGTTCCTGGCTACCCCACTAAGGCGAACCACTGGCTGCGCTACCTGCGCCGGGTGTTCGGCTGGGCACGGGAACACGACCATGTCACCACGAACCCTGCCGCCGGCATCAAGCAGGTCAAGGAAAAGGGTGACCACCGGATGCCGGCTGTCGACGTGTTCCGGCGCGTCCAAGCCTATGCGAAGGAGTGCAGTACGCGCGGAGCTCGCGCGAAGGGGGCGGTGCCGGCTTACCTGTGGGCGGCGATGGAGCTGGCGTACCAAGCACGGCTGCGCGGCATCGAGGTGCTGACGCTGACCGACGCACACGTAGATGGTGAAGTGCTGCGTACGAACCGCCGCAAGGGCAGTCGCGACAACCTGGTGCGCAAGGGCGCCGAAACCGAGGAAGCAATCTCGATGCTGCGGACCCGCCGGGCAGTGATATGGGAAAAGAACGGGAGGGTGATACCGATCCACGCCGAGAGCCGCTTTCTCTTCGTCAGCGAGGACGGGGAGCGGTTGACCGAGGATGGTTGGCAGACTGCTTGGGGGCGCATGATGCGGAATGCGGTGAAGGACGGGATCCTGAGCCAGGGCGAACGATTCGGCCTACACAGTCTGAAACACCGTGGTGTCACCGATACCAAGGGCGACAAAAAGGAAGCCAGTGGGCACAAGACCGACGCGATGATGCATGTCTACGATCACTCTCTCCCGGTAGTTGGGGAATCAGGAGAATCAAGTCATTGAACATATGGTGTGGGCACCAGCTATCCTAGATTCAACCAGAACTCACTAAACACCATGGATGACCCTGTCCTCCTTCCGAAGCTCAAGCTAACTGCACCGGAGCTTCCACCATTTCTCGCGGATTACGCGGCCATTGCGAAAAAAATGCCCAACTGGGCAGTCCGAGCAGCGCTTATGAGCCAGTACCCGCGTCACCTCTACAACTATCTGAGGTTCGATTCAGCGTCCGAGGAGAGCTTACGAAATCTCAGTACGATGCTTGTAGATTCCAACCTCTACCTGAACGATCCCGCAGACTTCAATGATCCGTTCGAGTTTAAGAACAGGCTGGTGTTGGACGACGACGAGGTTCTGAAGCATTTTTTTAGCGTCGTCCATAGCGTGACCCATCCCAACGACACCCGCTCTCCCTCTGCACGAGATGCGTTAATTGAAGAATTGGTTGCGAAAGTGAAGACGGCACCAGAGCAAATATTTGGAGTTCTCTTCGAGACCCACAGCCATGGCGTTCACTGCTTCACGCCGGAGCCGAAGAGCCAGCTGATGTGGTCGCACTACGCTGACTCACATCGGGGGATATGCCTGCAATTCCGCACATCCTATGACGTGCCAACGTTCCTGGCTGCAGGCGCTGTGGACTACTGCGACGACTTCCCCGACTTCCACATTCCAACAGCGCCGCAGGCCGATACCGTCGCGATGATGATGCGCAAGGGCACCTCGTGGTCCTACGAAAAAGAACGACGGATAGCGATGCTGGCTATCAATTCTAGACTTCTCTCGTTCGAACCGCGGGCGCTGACTGGCCTGATTCTAGGAAGTAGATTTCCGAAAAAGCATCTCCCAGCAATCCAGCAGATGCTGGCTAAGCGCTTTGATCGGGGGCTTCCTAAGGTTCAACTCTACCAAGCCGAGGCGCAGGACACAGCGTATCGCCTAAGCGTCCGCAAGCTTGAAAGCATGCCGCTCAATTCCGGAGCAATTTCCGGAGTAATCCCGTGGGACTCGATTTATGAGCGCTAAGTCGCTGATTTAAATGGCGCGCCCGACAGGAATCGAACCTGTAACCGCCGGCTTAGAAGGCCGGTGCTCTATCCAGTTGAGCTACGGGCGCCCGAACCGGTGGACCAACCCGCTCCAACAGGGCGATGGTTGGTCGGGGTAGAGGGATTCGAACCCCCGACATCCTGCTCCCAAAGCAGGCGCGCTACCAGACTGCGCTATACCCCGGCGATGCTTCCTGCCAGGGCGGGGCCCTCGAGCAGACGGGAATTGTGAACACCCGGCCCCGGTTCTGTCAAACCTGCGCGGGCGTGTGTGGGAGCGAGCAAGCTTGCCCGCTACGGGGTGCGTTATGCTGGCCGTTGACGGCCGGATGGCCTCCCCTACCCCCCTTTCGCACGGAGATCGCACATGCGCAGCGGCAACCCGGCTCTTTCCGAATCCACCTTCCTTGATCTTGGCAGCGGCACCGTTTCGGCCCGCGGCGACCAGCTGATGACCCTCAACGGCACCGTCAACAAGACCGGCCTGCTGTTGCTGCTGACCGTGCTGACCGCGTCGTTCTCGTGGAGCCAGGCACTGGTGACCGGCGGCGAGACGGCCGGCACGCTTTCCTCGGCCGGCATGGGCTACCTGATCGGCGGTGCGCTGGGCGGCTTCGTGCTGGCGCTCATCACCGTGTTCAAGAAGACCTGGTCGCCGGTCACCGCGCCGATGTACGCACTGGTGGAAGGCCTGTTCCTGGGCGCGATCTCGGCGATGTTCGAACAGCGCTTCCCGGGCATCGTGTTCCAGGCCGTGCTGGCGACCTTCGGCACCCTGGTGGCGCTGCTGGTGGCGTACCGCAGCGGGCTGATCAAGGCCACCGAGAACTTCAAGCTGGGCGTGGTCGCGGCCACTGGCGGCATCGCGCTGCTGTACCTGGCGTCGATCGTGCTGGGCATGTTCGGCATCAACGTGCCGGTGATCCATGAAGCCAGCGGCCTGGGCATCGCCTTCAGCGTGTTCGTGGTGCTCGTGGCGGCACTGAACCTGGT
The DNA here is from genome assembly GCF_044901215.1 of Stenotrophomonas sp. NPDC078853. NCBI lineage: Bacteria > Pseudomonadati > Pseudomonadota > Gammaproteobacteria > Lysobacterales > Lysobacteraceae > Stenotrophomonas > Stenotrophomonas sp. NPDC078853. Next base: position 136,185 of record NZ_JBJDOQ010000012.1, read on the forward strand.
GCTGGATTTCGATTTCATCGAAAGCGGCGTGGAACAGGGCGCACCGAAGTTCATGGAGTGGTACGGCGCGTTCGGGCTGATGGTGACCCTGGTGTGGTTGTACGTGGAATTCCTGCGCCTGCTGTCGAAGATCCAGCAGCGCTGAGCCATGCCCGGCGGTTTTCGCTGTTGCGTGCCTGATCATTGCTACGCCGAGCATGGCTCGGCGCTACCGCATGACATCGCGCGCGGATCCGGTGCCCCGGGCGTGGCGCAGTCTTACCGCGCGGTCAACGACGACTGCAGCGCGGCGTAGTGCGCCTGCAGGTGATCGACCAGCGCGCGCACCTTGGGCGCCAGTGCGCGGGCGTGCGGGTACAGCGCGTAGTAGCGTCGCTGGCCCGCGTTCCAGTCCGGCAGCACGCGGATCAGGCGTCCCGCGCGCAGATCGTCCTGCACGGTGAGTGCGGTGAACAGGGTGATGCCCATGCCGGCCAGCGCGGCGGCATGAAGCGCCGGCGTCGCATCAACCGCCAGCCGCTGGCCGGCCTCGACTTCAAGCGATGCGCCACGCGGACCCTGCAGGTGCCATGGCACCCGCGCGCTGGTTGGACTGAAGGCCAGCAGCGCGTGCTGCGCCAGCTCACTACCGTGGCGCGGCAGGCCATGCAGGGCCAGGTAGGACGGTGCGGCCACCAGGATGCGGTCGCAACAGGCCAGTTCACGCGCCACCATCTGGCTGTCCGGCAGTTCATGGGCAATGCGCAGCACCAGGTCGAAGCCGCCGCCTACCACGTCCACCAGCTGGTCGTCCGCGCACAGGTCCAGCGAGATCTGCGGATGGCGCGACAGGAAGGGGGGCAGCCAGTGGGGAAGTTCCTGGCTGGCGACCACCTGGGGCACACTGATGCGGATGCGACCACTCGGCTGCGCCTGTGCAGCGCGGGCGCGGTTGTCGGCCAGTTCCAGCCGGTCCAGCAGTTCCGCCGCTTCGGCGTAGTACTGGCGGCCGGCCTCGGTCAACGCGAACCGGCGGCTGTTGCGATCCAGCAGCCGCACGTCCAGATGATCTTCCAGCTGCCGCAGTTGCCGCGACATCGCCGAGTGCGTGGTGCCCATGCGCTCGGCGGCGGCGGTGAAACTGCCTGCTTCGACGATGGCACGCAACGCTCGCAGGGAAGCGAAATGGTCCATCCAGGCACGCTCCGGCCGGCACCCGCGTGCTGCGGGCGCGGCCAGCTTATCAGCGTGCGGCAGCGCCGGCGTTGTCGACCAGGCCGATGATCGCCTCGGTGGTCATGACATCGCCATAGGTGTCTTCCAGCGTGGCCAGGCTGGCCGCGTGCAGGGTCTTGTGGTCGATGGTCGCACCGGTGGCCAGCTCCAGGTCACGGGTGGCGGTGGCGTCGGAGGACACGATCACACGATAACCGCGCGGGGCGGCGGCGGCGTCGCGGGCAGCGCCGGACACGCAGGCATGGGTCATCAGCCCGGTCACGATCAGCGTGTCGATGCCGGCGTCCTTCAAGGTCCTGTCCATCACCGCAGCCGAGGCGCCGGCGAAGACGCTCACGTTGTCCTTCTGCACCACGCTGTCCCCCGCCCGCGGCTGCATGTCCGGGTGGAACTGCACGGTCTTGCCACCTTCGGCGAACAGCGGGGCGCCGGCCGGCAGCACGTGCTGGACGTGGATCACGCGGATGCCCTTGGCATCGGCGGCCTTGATCAGCCGGCGGGTATTCTGCAAGGCGCTGGCACCATCGGGGATCACCATGCGACCACCGGGGAAGTACTCGTTCTGGAAATCAATGACGATCACCGCGGTCTTGCCTGCCTGCAGGGCGTCGATCGGTGTGGCACCGGCCATCTGGCGGATGGTGGGATGGGCCGGCTCGGCGGCGGCGACCGGGGCGACGGCGGCCATGCCGATCAGGCTGGCAAGACCGAAAGCTGCAATATTCATGGGGAGGAACCTGGGCTACGGAGAGTGCGGCCATGGTGCCGTGCACGGTGCGCACCAAGAACCCCCTGTCGCGCACTCCATCTGTGCATGAAACGCACAGATCGTGCGCCGCCCCCTCAAACGCAACGAGGCGCCCGAAGGCGCCCCGCTGGTAGTGCATGGCCTTGCCGTCGCCGGTTACAGGCGGCTGGCAATGGCCTGGGCAAAGCTCATCGTGTTGCCGGTGCCGCCCAGGTCGCCGGTCAGCGAATCCTTCGCATCCATCGTGGCGACGATGGCCTTGCGCAGGCGCTCGGCATTTTCCGGCTGGCCGATATGGTCCAGCATCTGTGCGGCGGCCAGCAGCAGCGCGCACGGATTGGCCTTGCCCTGGCCGGCGATGTCCGGCGCGGTGCCGTGCACGGCTTCGAAGATCGCCGCGTTCTCACCGATGTTGGCACCCGGGGCCAGGCCCAGGCCGCCGACCAGACCGGCACACAGGTCGGAGATGATGTCGCCGAACAGGTTGGTGGTGACGATCACATCGAACTGTTCCGGACGCATCACCAACTGCATGCAGCAGTTGTCGACGATCATTTCCTGGAACTCGATGTCCGGGTACTTGGCCGCCACTTCGCGCGCCACGGCCAGGAACAGGCCCGAAGTCGACTTGATGATGTTGGCCTTGTGCACGGCGGTGACCTTCTTGCGGCCGGTGCTGCGGGCCAGTTCGAAGGCGTAGCGCACGATGCGCTCGGAGCCCTTGCGGGTGATGCGGGTACCGGAGAACGCGGTCTCGCCGTCGGCCGACACTTCCTGGCCTTCCGCCAGGTAGGCACCTTCGGTGTTCTCGCGCACGGTCACCAGGTTGACGTTGTCAAAGCGCGACTTGGTGTTGGGGAAGGTGTGCGCCGGACGGACATTGGCGTACAGGTCGAAGTGGCGGCGCAGGCTGACGTTGATCGAGGTGAAGCCACCGCCGATCGGGGTGCTCAGCGGGCTCTTCAGGGCGATCTTGTTGCGCGCGATGGATTCCAGCGTGGAAGCCGGCATCAGGTCGCCATGCTTTTCCAGCGCGACCAGGCCGGCGTCGGCGTCTTCGTATTCCAGGCCGGCGTTGAGCTTGTCCAGGACGTACAGCGTAGCGTCCATGATCTCCGGGCCGATGCCATCGCCGCGGATGACCGTGATTTTCTGCGTCATTGATCAAATTTCCGAACAGGGGGAAAAACGCCGTCCGGGGGTGCCCGGTGCACCGGCGCAGGTAAGTTTCAGCCGCAATTATGCCCGAACCGACTACCTGACCCCAAATAGACCATGGTCCCACCCGCGGAAAGCCGCCGAGCATGGCTCGGCGCTACCAGGCGCAGGGCCGGCCGCCTTGGTAGCGCCGAGCCATGCTCGGCGAGCGCAGCGGCAGGGCGTGACGACCAACGGTCGTCACCCACCACGAAATGACGGCCAGCGGCGCATCTGGCGCGCGTCAGTGCTCGTGTTCGGCCGGGGCTGCGGCGCCTGCTTCCAGCTGGTCCAGGAAGTCCACTGCGCGGCGCAGGTGCGGGATCACGATCGATCCGCCCACCACCAGGCCCACCGAGAACGTTTCGAAGAACTCATCACGCTCCACCCCCGCGGCCTTGCACTGGGCCACGTGATAGCTGATGCAGTCGTCGCAGCGCAGCACCAGCGAAGCCACCAGGCCCAGCAGTTCCTTGGTCTTCACATCCAGCGCGCCGGCCTGGTAGGTCTGCGTATCCAGCGCGAAGAAACGGCGCACCACCTGGTTCGGTTCAGCCAGGATGCGCTCGTTCATCTTCTTGCGGTAGGCATTGAACTCGGCCAGGCGGTCGCCGCCTTCGTCCGCTGTGCTCATGCTGCGCCCTGCCCGGCCAGCAGCGGCTCCAGCTTGCCTTCACGGTGCAGGGCCATCATGTCGTCGTAGCCGCCAACATGAACGTCACCGACGAAGATCTGCGGCACGCTGGTGCGGCGGGTCTTGGCCATCATCTTCTCGCGCTCGGCGGCATCCAGGTCGATGCGCACTTCGGTCCACTGCTGGCCCTTGCTCTTGAGGAAGTTCTTGGCTGCCACGCAGTACGGGCAGACAGCGGTGGAATAAATGGTGATGGCGGGGGCGCCACCGGCAGGCTGTTCAAGTTGGCTCACGGGAAACTCCACGACGGATCGACTGTCTGTATATGGTAGCGGCCTGATGGAAAATCCACGCCATGGCCGCAACACTGTGGATTAACGATAGGTTTCCCCCTGGCCTGCCACGCTGGGGGGCGCTGCCCGAGGACCGACCGCTTGCGACCGCTGCTGCTCTCCGCTGCCCTGACCCTCGCATTGGCCGTGCCGCTGGCCCAGGCCCAGGATTCGCTGCCCGACATCGGATCGTCGGCCGGTGAACTGCTGACCCCTGCCCGCCAGGCCGAGTACGGCGGCATGATGCTGCGCGAACTGCGCAACTACGGCTACCTGCTGGACGATCCGCTCACCACCGAGTGGCTGCAGACCATGGGCACCCGGCTGGGCTCCAACAGTGCGCAGCCGCGCCAGCAGTACACCTTCTTCATGATGAAGGACCGGCAGATCAATGCCTTCGCCACGCTGGGCGGCTACATCGGCGTCAATGCCGGCCTGGTGCTCACTGCCGAACGCGAAGACGAAGTGGCTGCGGTGCTGTCCCACGAAATCGCCCACGTCACCCAGCAGCATGTGCTGCGCGGCGTGGAACGCGCCCAGCGCGACCAGATCCCGATCCTGCTGGGCATGCTGGCGGCGGTCATCGCTTCCCAGCAGGCCGGGGGCAACTCGGCCGGCAACGCGACCATGGCCAGCATCGCCTCGGGCATGGGGCTGATGCAGCAGCGCCAGATCGATTACACCCGCTCCAATGAATCCGAAGCCGACCGCCTGGGCATCCGCACGCTGGCGCGCAGCGGCTACGACGTGGACGCCATGGCCGGCTTCTTCGAGCGCATGAGCGCCTCGATGCGTGGCAACGACGGCGGCTACACGGTGCCGGACTTCCTGCGCACCCATCCGGTGAACACCACCCGCATCAGCGAGGCCAAGCTGCGCGCCGAGCAGATGAAAAAGGACACGGTGGTGCTGACCACCGAGGTGCCCGGTGGCGTGCGTACCGAACGGGTGAACCCGAGCGATCCGGGCCTGTCCGATCCGATCACCCGCCGCAACAACCTGCTGCTGCCACCGGGCATGCAGGTTTCGGTGGGCCAGCTCAGCCGCGGTTCCAGCGGTGATTTCGACTGGGCCCGCGAGCGCCTGCGGGTGCTCAGCGCGGTGACTCCGTCCGAGCTGACCCGCGAGTACCAGGGCCTGGCCCGGCAAAAAGGCGGACTCACCCCGGCCCAGCGCTACGGCCAGGCGCTGGCCCAGCTGACCACCGGCACTGGCGGTGCGGCGGGTGCTGCACGCGCCCTGGCCGAGCTCAACGACGCCGACCCCGGCAACCTGTGGGTGGCGCTGGCCCTCGGCGAGGCCGAATCGCGTTCCGGCCAGGCCGCCAGGGCCAACGAACGCTTCGAGGCGCTGCTGCGCCAGCACCCGGGCAGCCGCCCGGTGGCGCTGACCTTCGCGCAGATCCTCAACGAACAGGGCGGCCAGGCCGCCGGCCAGCGCGCGCAGGCCATGCTGCGGCCGCTGCTGTCACAAAGCGGCAACGATCCGGTCTTCCAGCAGCGTTTCGCCCGCGCCAGTGAACTGGCCGGCGATGCACACCGTGCCAGCGAAGCCTACGCCGAGGCGGCCTACCTCAACGGCCGTCCGGAACAGTCGCTGATGCAGTTGCAGGCATTGAAACGCCAGCCCGACCTGGATTACGTCACCCGCGCGCGGGTCGATGCGCGCATCGAGACCATCACCCCCACCGTGCTGGAAATGCGCCGCCAAGGAGTCAATGACCCGGAACTGGAGCGCCGCTGAAGGTTGCCAGGGGTGGCCTGCCGACCGCTGGTCGTTACAGCAGCGCCGGTGGCGTCACAAACATGTCATCAAATCGTAGTCTACTGGCGTCACTCCCGATCTGATGAGCAACTTGGTGGCCTCGTGCAGAAACGCATCCTGATCGTCGACGACGAACCCGCGATCCGCGAAATGGTGGCCTTTGCCCTGCGCAAGGGCGATTACGAGCCGATCCACGCCGGCGACGCACGCGAAGCACAGACGGCCATCGCCGATCGCGTGCCCGACCTGATCCTGCTGGACTGGATGCTGCCGGGCACCAGTGGCCTGGACCTGGCCCGCCGTTGGCGCAAAGAGGCGCTGACCCGCGAAGTGCCGATCATCATGCTGACCGCGCGCGGCGAGGAAAACGACCGCGTCGGCGGGCTGGAAGCCGGCGTGGACGACTACGTGGTCAAGCCGTTCTCCGCCCGCGAGCTGCTGGCGCGGATCCGCGCGGTGATGCGCCGGGCCCGCGACGACGACGAAGATGGCAGCGTCGCGGTCGGTTCGGTGCGCATCGACGGCGCCGCCCACCGCGTGTTCGCCAACGACCAGCCGGTGCCGATCGGCCCGACCGAATACCGCCTGCTGCACTTCTTCATGACCCACCCCGAGCGCGTGTACACGCGGGCGCAGTTGCTGGATCACGTCTGGGGCGGCAGTGTGTACGTGGAAGAGCGCACCATCGACGTGCACATCCGCCGACTGCGCAAGACGCTGGAACCGTTCGCCGCCGAAAACATGGTGCAGACCGTGCGTGGTGCAGGCTACCGCTTCTCCACTTCCACCTGATCACTGGTACCGCAATGCCGCGTCACATCCGTTCGGCCTGGTTCAAGACCCTGGCCACCCTGACCATGGTGCTGGTGTTGTCCGGGCTGGCGGGTTGGGCGCTCGGTGATGCGTGGATGGGACTGGCGATCGCCGCCATCGGCGCGTTGGCCTGGCACTACTGGCGGCTGCGCCGGGTGCTCGGCCGGCTGACCGCGCGCCAGCGCTGGGAGATCGCCGACGGTGCCGGGGTCTGGAATGAACTCGACCGCGTGGTATCGCGCAACCAGCACGAGATGCGCGTGCGCAAGCGCCGCCTGCTGGACATGCTGCGCAGCTACCGTGCCGCGGCGGCCGCGCTGCCCGATGCGGTGGTGGTGCTGGATCGCAACAGCCAGCGCGTGCAGTGGTTCAACGAAGCCGCCACCACCCTGCTCGGCCTGCACCATCCCGGTGACCTGGGCCAGGCGCTGGTGCAGCGCCTGCAGCCGATGCCGCTGGCCCACTGGCTGGCCGGTGGACGCAACGCCGAACCGATCCTGGACGTGCCCTCGCCGGTCGATCCGGCGATCCGCCTCAACCTGCGCCTGATCCCCTATTCGGCTGATCACTGGCTGCTGATCGCGCGTGATGTCAGCAAGCTGCTGCGGCTGGAACAGGTGCGCCGCGACTTCGTGGCCAACGTATCGCACGAACTGCGCACGCCGCTGACCGTGGTGCACGGTTACCTGGACATGATGGACCCCGAGGACTTCCCGGGCACCGGCCCGATGCTGGAGGAAATGCGCAAGCAGAGCCAGCGCATGGCCCAGCTGGTGGAAGACCTGTTGACCCTGTCGCGGCTGGAATCGCAGGAAGCCGGCGATGCCGAAGTAGTGGCCATGCTGCCGATGCTGGCCACGCTGCGCCGCGAAGCCGAAGCCCACAGCCAGGGCCGCCACCAGATCACCGTGGAAGACCACGCCGGGGTGGACCTGCTGGGGTCGATCAAGGAACTGCACAGCGCATTCTCCAACCTGGTCACCAACGCAGTGCGCTATACCCCGGCCGACGGCCAGGTGCGGGTAACCTTCAGCCGCGAAGGCGACGGCGTGGTACTGGCCGTGCGCGATACCGGTTATGGCATCCCGGCCAACCACCTGCCGCGACTGACCGAACGCTTCTACCGCGTGTCCAGCAGCCGTTCGCGCGAGAGCGGTGGTACCGGCCTGGGCCTGTCCATCGTCAAGCACATCCTTGGCCTGCACCACGCCCGCCTGGAGATCCAGAGCGAGGTCGGCAAGGGCTCCACGTTCTCCTGCCATTTCGATGCGTCGCATGTCCGCGCGCGCGATGTGGCCGCCTCCCTCCATGCCGAAGATTGACGCCATGAGCAGCCCAGGATCCCTCCCCGTCGTGCCGCAGCCGGACTCCGATTCACTGCGGGATCCGGCGCTTTACATCAACCGCGAACTCTCCCAGCTGGATTTCAACTTCCGCGTACTGGCGCAGGCGCTGGACCCGCAGGTGCCGCTGCTGGAGCGCCTGCGCTTCATGTGCATTTCCTGCACCAACCTGGACGAGTTCTTCGAAATCCGCGCCGCGGCGGTGCGCCACGCGCAGGAGTTCGGGCTGCCGCCGGCGCCGGATGGCATGAGCCCGCAGGCGATCCTCACCGCCATCCATGACCGTGCCGCAGAACTGGTGGACCAGCAGTACCGCTGCTGGAACGAGGTGCTGCGCCCGGCACTGCAGGACGCCGGCATCGGCGTGCTCGGCCGCCATTCGTGGAACCACCGCCAGAAGCGCTGGCTGCGCGCTTACTTCCGCAACGAGATCATGCCGGTGCTGTCGCCGCTTGGCCTGGACCCGGTGCATCCGTTCCCGAAGATCCTCAACAAATCACTGAACATCGTGGTGGTGCTGAAGGGCGTGGATGCGTTCGGCCGCAGTGGCCACCTGGCGATCGTGCGCGCACCGCGCTCGCTGCCGCGCATCATCGAACTGCCCGAATCGCTGGGCGAGGGCCGCAACTTCGTGTTCCTGTCCTCGATGCTGTCGGCCTTCGTCGATGAGCTGTTCCCGGGCATGGAAGTGGAAGGCGCCTACCAGTTCCGCGTCACCCGCAATTCCGAACTGGTGGTGGACGAGGAAGAGGTCGAGAACCTCGCGCTGGCCCTGCGCGACGAGCTGGTGGACCGTGGCTACCGGCCGGCGGTGCGGCTGGAGATCGCCCAGGACACCCCGCGCGACATCGTGCGCACGCTGCTGCAGAACTTCGGCCTGACCGAAAACGCGGTGTATTACATCGATGGACCGGTCAACCTCAACCGCGTCATCCAGCTGTACGACGTGGTGCCGCGGCCGGACCTGAAGTACCCGCCGATGACCCCGCGTACGCTGCGCGATTCAGACGGCATCTTCGATATCGTCGCGCGCCAGGACGTGCTGCTGCATCATCCGTTCGATGCCTTCACCGCAGTGCTGGACGTCATCAAGCAGGCGGCGACCGACCCGAACGTGCTGGCGATCAAGCAGACCCTGTACCGCACCGGCAAGGACTCGCTGATCGTGGAGGCGCTGATCCAGGCGGCCCGCAACGGCAAGGACGTGACCGTGGTGGTGGAGCTGCGCGCGCGCTTCGATGAAGAGGCCAACCTGGGCCTGGCCGATCGCCTGCAGGAAGCCGGCGTGCAGGTGGTGTACGGCGTGGTGGGCTTCAAGACCCACGCCAAGATGCTGCTGATCGTGCGCCGCGAAGGCCGCAAGCTGCGCCGCTACGTGCACCTGGGCACCGGCAATTACCACAGCGGCACCGCGCGCGCGTACACCGACATCAGCCTGATCACCGCCGATGCGGATATCGGCAACGACGTGCACCTGCTGTTCCAGCAGCTGTCCGGGCTGGCGTCGAAGGCCAAGCTGAAGCACCTGCTGCAATCGCCGTTCACCCTGCACACCGGGGTGCTCAAGCGTATCGAGCGCGAGAAGGCGATCGCCGAATCCGGACGGCCGGCGCGCATCATCGCCAAGATGAACGCCCTCAACGAACCGCAGGTGGTACGCGCGTTGTATGCCGCCTCGCAGGCCGGCGTGCAGATCGACCTGATCGTGCGTGGCGCCTGCACGCTTCGTCCCGGCGTGCCGGGGGTGTCGGACAACATCCGCGTGCGCTCCATCGTCGGCCGCTTCCTGGAACACAGCCGGGTCTACTGGTTCGGCAATGCCGGCGCACCGGAACTGTACTGCGCCAGCGCGGACTGGCTGGAGCGCAACCTGCTGCGGCGCGTGGAGACCGCCTTCCCGATCCTCGACCCGGCACTGGCACGACGGGTGTACCGCGAGGTGCTGCAGAACTACCTGGACGACAACCTCAACGCGTGGGAACTGCAGGCCGACGGCCGCTACGTGAAGCTGGCACCGGCGCACGACGAGGCCCCGCATTCGGCACAGATGGGCCTGATGCAGGGCCTGTGAGCGCTGCCGATCCGGCAGCGTGAAGAAGGCGCGGTGACGAGCGGCACCCGCCTTCGGCTACCATTCGCGCATGCCGCACACATCGACTTCCCCGACCCTGCAAGATGGCGACCTGCTGGCCGCCATCGACATCGGCTCCAACAGTTTCCACATGGTCATCGCCCGCTATACGCTGGGGCAGCTGCGGGTGGTCGACCGCCTGCGCGAGACCGTGCGCATGGCCGACGGCCTGGATGGCAAAGGCGGCCTGTCCAGCGAGGCGCGACAGCGCGCGCTGGAATGCCTGGCCCGCTTCGGCCAGCGCATCCGCGACGTGCCCTCGCACCGCGTGCGCGCCCTGGCCACCAACACCGTGCGCCAGCTGCGCTCGCCGCAGGCGTTCCTGATGCCGGCCGAAACCGCGCTGGGACATGCCATCGAAGTGGTCAGCGGACGCGAAGAAGCGCGCTTGATCTACCTGGGCGTGGCGCATGCGCAGCCGCCCAAGGCCGACCAGCGCCGGCTGGTGATCGACATCGGCGGCGGCTCCACCGAATTCATCATCGGCTCGGGCATGCAGACCCTGGAACGCGAAAGCCTGCAGGCCGGCTGCATCGCCAGCACCCGGCGCTTCTTCCCCGGTGGCAAGCTCAGCCGCAAGCGCTGGAAGGATGCGCTGGCTGAAATCGGCCGCGAGTTCCAGCCATTTGCCAGCAAGTACCGGGCGCTCGGCTGGGACGAGGCGCTGGGCTCATCGGGCACCCACAAGGCGATCAGCGAGATCTGCGCGGCGATGAAGCTGAGCAAGGGCGCGATCACCGCCGAGGCGCTGCCGCAGCTGCGCGATGAACTGCTGAAGGCCAAGAAGATCGATGACATCGTGCTGCCCGGGCTGGGCAGCGACCGCCGGCCGATCATCGCCGGTGGGGTGCTGGTGCTGGAAGCGGCCTTCCAGGCGCTCGGCCTGCAGAAGCTGCTGGTCAGCAAGGCGGCCATGCGCGAAGGCATCCTGTACGACATCGTCGGCCGCGCCGGTGAGAACGATCCACGCGATGTGTCGGTGGATACCTTGACCGTGCGCTATGACATCGACGTGGCGCAGGCCGATCGCGTGCAGAGCACGGCTCTGTCTCTGTTCGACCAGGTCCGGGAGAGCTGGAAGCTCGAAGCCGATGATGCCCGCATGCTGTCCTGGGCCGCGCGCCTGCATGAAATGGGCCTGATGATCGCGCACAGCGGTTACCACACCCACGGCAGCTACCTGCTGGAAAACTCGGACATCGCCGGGTTCTCGCGGCAGGAACAGCAGATGCTGGCCGCACTGGTACGCACGCACCGCCGCAACGTGCCCAAGAGCGCGTTCGAGGCACTTCCCGAGCGCCTGGTGGTACCGGCGCGCCGGTTGGCCGCGTTGCTGCGTCTGGCGGTGCTGGTCAACCGCGCTCACGAATCCACGCCGCTGCCGGTGCTGGAAATCACCGCGGAGGACGACCGGCTGTCGCTGATCGTGCCGCAGAGTTTCATCGACCCACGGCCGCTGCTGCGCGCCGACCTGATCGGCGAAGTGGACGGCATGACCGGCCTGGGGCTGCAGTTCAAACCGTTCGTGGCCTGAGTACGTAGCGCCGACCCATGGTCGGCGGACTCTCCCGCCAACGGCCCGCTGCGCTCGCCGACCATGGGTCGGCGCTACCGATGACAGTAGCCCCACGGGGGGGGGGGGCCCCGGGGT
>NZ_JBJDOQ010000013.1:0-147603 GCF_044901215.1 Stenotrophomonas sp. NPDC078853
CCGGCCAGCACGTCGCGCACGGGTTCAGCCCAGGGGGTGTTGGTGGTGTTCTCGATCGGGGACTCCTCGTTGGTGTCCTCGATGAAGTCGCCCAGATGGGAATCCTCGTCGTCGCCGATCGGGGTTTCCATCGAGATCGGCTCCTTGGCGATCTTCATCACCTTGCGGATCTTGTCTTCCGGCATGTCCATTTCCTTGGCCAGCTCCTCCGGCGTGGCCTCGCGGCCGTACTGCTGGAGCATCTGGCGGGAAATGCGGTTCAACTTGTTGATCGTTTCGATCATGTGCACCGGAATACGGATGGTGCGCGCCTGGTCGGCGATCGAACGGGTGATGGCCTGGCGGATCCACCAGGTCGCATAGGTGGAGAACTTGTAGCCGCGACGGTACTCGAACTTGTCCACGGCCTTCATCAGGCCGATGTTGCCTTCCTGGATCAGGTCGAGGAACTGCAGGCCGCGGTTGGTGTACTTCTTGGCGATGGAAATGACCAGGCGCAGGTTGGCCTCGACCATTTCCTTCTTGGCCTTGCGCGCACGGGCTTCGCCGTAAGCCATCGCACGGCTGATTTCCTTCAGGTCATCCAGGCTCAGCAGGGTGCCCTTCTCGATATCGATCGTGGCCTGCTGTTCGGAGATGATCTGGTCCTTGACGTCACGCAGGGCCGAGGACCACTTCTGCTTGCGCTTCAGTGCGTCTTCCACCCACTCAAGGTTGGTCTGGTTGCCTTCCCACGAACGGATGAAGTCCTTGCGCGGCATGCGCGCAGTGACCGTGGCCAGGTTCAGCACGCGACGCTCATGCGACTTGATGCCAGCCATGGTGTCGCGCAGCTGCTTGGTCAGCACGTCGGTCAGCGGCAGCGGCAGCTTCAGCGTGACGAACACCGCCGACATCTCCTCGCGGAGCTTCAGCAGGTTCTTGCCATCGCCCTTGGCGGCCGCCTTCTTGAAGGCATTGAAGGCATCGGCCAGCGCCTGCATGCGCGCGGCGACTTCTTCCGGATCCGGGCCGGTCGGGCCGGCTTCTTCCTCGGCATCGTCGCCGTCTTCTTCCTCGTCGTCGTCCTCGTCGGCATCAGCGTCGTCGCTGGTGTCCTCGACAACGGCCGGGGCCGGCACTTCTTCGGACAGGTCGTTGAAGCCGACGATCACTTCGGCCAGGCGCTTCTTGCCTTCCTTGTGCGCTTCGTAATCGGACAGCAGCGATTCGACCGACACCGGGAACAGGCCGAGTGCAGCCTGGACCTGGCCCAGGCCTTCTTCGATGCGCTTGGCGATGGCGATTTCGCCTTCGCGGGTCAGCAGCTCGACCGTACCCATTTCGCGCATGTACATGCGCACCGGGTCGGTGGTGCGGCCACCTTCGGTGTCGAGTGCGGTCAGTGCGGCAGCGGCTTCTTCAGCGGCGGTGTCATCCACCTCGCGATTGCCGGTGTTGCCGTCATTGAGCAGCAGGGTTTCCGCATCAGGGGCCACTTCATGGACATCAATGCCCATGCCGTTGATCATGCCGATGATGTCTTCGATCTGCTCCGGATCGACCATGTCGTCGGGCAGGTGATCGTTGACTTCGGCATAGGTCAGGTAGCCCTGTTCCAGGCCCTTGCTGATCAGTTGCTTGATTTCGGATTGGGCAGGACGTTCGTTGGCCATGGATGCTCGCGCCACCGGCTGGAGTAGGAAAAGGGAACGTAGCATTATACCAGCCCCTCGCCCGGCCTGCCCGGGCGGTGGTCCCGGGGGGGTCAGGGCCTGAGCAGGAAGGTCACGGGACCGTCGTTGACCAGGCTGACGACCATATGGGCGCCAAAGCGTCCCGTTTCCACCCCGAAGGCATGCTTTTCACGACATATCTCCGCAAAACGGTTGAACCCGCGTTCAGCCTCGGCCGGCGGCGCCGCCGTGGTGAAGCTGGGACGCATGCCGGAGGCGGTGTCTGCGACCAGCGTGAACTGGCTGACCAACAGCAACCCGCCGCCGGTGTCGCGAAGAGACCGGTTCATTTTTCCCGCCTCGTCTGCAAACACACGGTAGCCGAGCAACCGATCGGCCATCCGCTGCAGCTGGGCCTCCGAATCGCCAGGCTCCATGCCCACCAGGGCCAACAGGCCGGGGCCGATCTGCCCCACGGGGTGATCATCGACGTGGACGGCGGCCTGGCTGACGCGCTGGATCAGGACGAGCATGGGAACCTCCAAGCAGGGGCAGCCCGCCACCTTATCAGCGGCCACGCTAAACTTGGCCGGATGAATCCGGAACGCAAAGCCCGGCTGGCCTACCGGGCCGCCACCCTGTTCACCCGTCTGCCGTGGCCGGTCCTGCGCGGCTTCGCCAACTCCTTGGCCTGGGCATGGATCCGCGGCAACGCGCGGGAAAGCCGGGTGACCCGACGCAACCTGGAACTGGCCTACCCGGAACTGGACGGCGCACAGCGCGCGCGGATGCACCGCGACGTGTTGCGCTCCACTGCCCTGCAGGCGGTGGAGACACTCTGGCTGTGGACCCGCCCAGCGGCGAGCAACCTGCGCGATAACCTGAAGGAACGCCACGGCGAGGCGCTGTACGACGCCGCGCTGGCTTCCGGCAAGGGCGTGATCGTGGCCGCTCCGCACTTCGGCAACTGGGAGCTGTTGAACCAGTGGCTGGCCTCGCGCGGGCAGATCGCCATCGTCTACAAGGCGCCGGAAGATCCGGCCGGCGATGCCTTCCTGCAGATCGTGCGCGGCGGCCACAATGTGCAGCAGGTGCGTGCCGAGGGGCCGGCCGTGCGCCAGTTGTTCAAGGTGCTCAAGGACGGCGGCGCTACCGGCATCCTGCCCGACCAGCAGCCCAAGGCCGGCGACGGGGTGTTCGTGCCGTTCTTCGGCATGCCCGCCCTGACCATGACCCTGGTCAACCGGCTGGCCGAGCGCACGGGCGCTACCGTGCTGTATGGCTGGTGCGAACGCACCGGCCCGGACATGCAGTTCGCCCTGCACCTGGAAGCCGCCGATGCGGCAGTTGCCGACCCGGACCTGCACGTGGCCGCCGCCGCACTGAACGCCGGCATCGAGCGCATCGCACGGCGTGACCCGGCCCAGTACCAGTGGACCTACAAGCGCTATACCCTGCGCCCAGACGACCAGGAGCCCAACCCGTACGCCACCGCCAGGCATCCACACTGACGGTTGATTCCGTCGTCGTGGCCCCCATTTATCGCTTGCTTACTCCCTGCCCCGGTCCTGCCATGCCTGCTGCTGCCCCCTCCCTGTTTGGTGACCCGGCGGCGATCCGTTGCGAACGCGCGGTCGCCGAACTGCGATCCGGACGCCCGGTGGTGATCACCGGCGATGCGCAGCAGCGGATGGCGGTGATCGCGCTGGACAGCGCCACCCGGCGCAGCTTCGATGCCTTCGCCGGGCTGGCCGCCGGCCGCCATTACCTGTTCCTGACCGAGACCCGTGCCCGTGTGCTGGGCATGGAAGCGCCGCAAGGCGTGCGCCTGCCACTGCAGGGGATCGACTTCGATGCCCTGCCCTCGCTGGGCTACCTGCGCGAGCCCGGCCCGATGCCGGCAGAGGCAAGCGCTGGCGATGCGCTGGATGCCGGTGCGGTGGAGCTGGCACGGCTGGGGCTGCTGCTGCCGGCAATGGTCGGCCTGCCGCTGGATCCGGCGGATTCGCGCTTTGAAGCGGCCGCCCAGGTCGCCCTGTGCGACCTCGCCGAAGGCGCCGCCCATGCGGCCCATGATTACGAACTGGTGGCACGCTCACCGGTGCCGCTGCGCGACATCGGCATGACCACCTTCGCGGTGTTCCGCGGCGGCGTGGCGCAGCGCGACCAGGTCGCGATCATCGTCGGCCAGCCCGACCTTGCCGCCGTGGTGCCGGTGCGCGTGCATTCGTCCTGCCTGACCGGCGATCTGTTCGGCTCGTTGAAGTGCGATTGCGGCGACCAGCTGCGGCGCGGCCTGCACAAGCTGAAGGAACTCGGCGGCGGTGTGCTGCTGTACCTGGACCAGGAAGGCCGTGGCACCGGCATCGCCGCCAAGATGCGCGCCTACGGTTACCAGCACGACGGACTGGACACCATCGACGCCGATGCGCAGCTGGGCTTCGGCGCCGACGAGCGCCGCTACGGCAGCGCGGTGGCGATGCTGCGGGGCTTGGGCATCGCGCGGATCGCACTGCTCAGCAACAACCCGACCAAGGCGCAGCGCCTGCGCAATGCGGGCATGGACGTGGTCGAGTGCATTCCGGTGACCGGTGACATCACCACCGAGAACGAGCACTACCTGCGCACCAAGGCCGAGCGCGCCGGCCACCTGCTGGACGTGGACGCACTGATCCAGGCCGCCCAGTAGCATGGCGCAGGCCCGGCCCTGCTAACGTTGTCGCCATTGCCTGCACCCGGAGCCTGCGTGACCTCACCTTCAACCTCCACTGACATGCCCGACGGCTGGCAGCTGCTGCCGCTGCGCGCGGCACGCCTGGCCGCGCTCGGCGGCCTGCCGGCCGGCGCGGTATTCCCCGGCCTGCCCGCTGCTGCGGCCTGGTGGCTGCTGGACCTGCCGGGCGGTATCGCAGCGGCCGTCGCGTGGCTGCTGGCCGGGGCGCTGCTGGGGGCACGGATCGGCTGGCGCAGGATGCGCCGCACATGGTGGAGGCTGGATGACACCGGGCTGGGCCTGCGCCGGGACCTGTGGTGGCAGCGCGATACCCGCGTGCCGACCTCGCGCGTGCAGCACCTGGACGTCCGTCGCGGCCCGCTGCAGCGCCGCGCGCGGCTGGCCACGCTGGTGGTCCACACCGCCGGCAGCCGCTTCAGTGCGGTGGTGCTGGACGGCCTGGACGAGGCCGATGCCGAGCACCTGCGCGACACACTCGCGCGCCAGCTGGACCAGGACGCCGACGCCCTGTGAGCACCGCGCCTCCGCCCCTGCCGAGCGCCGACCAGGAGCGCCGGTTGCATCCGTGGTCCTGGCTGTTCGTGCTGATCCTGCAGCTGCGCCAGTACCTGCTGCCGCTGGTCGCGCTGCTGGTGTTCGGCCAGCGCGGCGACCGCGACCCGCTATGGGCCCAGTTGGGCCCGCTGATCGTCATCGTGGTGCTGGTGCTGGCTTCGGTGCTGCAGTACCTGAGCTACCGTTACCGCATCGGCGAGGAAGGCATCAGCATCCGCAGCGGCGTGTTTTCCCGCAACCGGCGAGAGATCCCGTTCGCGCGCATCCACAACGTGGTGGTGCACCAGAACCTGCTGCACCGGCTGTTCGGGGTGGCCGAACTGCGCCTGGAATCGGCCGGTGGCAACCGCCCTGAAGCCGAGATGCGCGTGCTGCGGCTGGATGAGGCGTTGGCGCTGGAGCAGCGCGTACGCCACCGCGGCCCGGCGCCGCAGCTGGACGCTGGCCGTGCCGACGACGGCACGCCGCCGCCGCTGCCGGAGGCCGACGAGCGCCACCTCCTGCTGCGCATGACCCACGGCGAAGTCGTGAAACTGGGCCTGCTGTCCAACCGCGGCTGGGTGATGGTGGCCGCAGCGCTGGCGGCATTGGTGCAGGTGGTGCCCCGGCGCAGCATGGATGCCTTCGTCGAGCAGGGAGGTCGCCAGGCCTTCGGCTATGCCAGCGGCCTGCAGCCCGGGATCAGTGGCCTGCTGCTGGTCGCAGCGGGGCTGCTGATCGCCGGCTGGCTGATCCTGCGCGCACTGTCGGTGCTGCTGGCCCTGTTGCGCTATTACGGCTTCGAGCTGAGCGAACAGCAGCGGCGGCTGACCGTCAGCAGCGGATTGCTGAGCAAGGTGCGCAGCAGCGTGGCACTGCGCCGCATCCAGGCCTGGACACTCAGTGAAACGCTGCTGCAGCGGTGGGCCGGCCGGCGCCAGCTGCGCATCGACAGCGCCGCCAGCCAGGGCACCGAAGACCACCAGCAGCGCGGACTGCGCGAGCTGGCTCCATTGGCCACCCCACAGGCCTGCGATGCGCTGGTGAGCCACCTGCTGCCACAGGTGCAATGGCCGCCTGCGCAGTGGCAGCCGGTGCCGCTGCGCGGAAGCTGGCGCCTGTGCCTTACCAGCCTGTGGCTGACCCCGGTGCTGGCGGCAGGATTGACCTGGCGCTGGGGCTACCTGGGCCTGCTGGTGCTGGCCTGGATACCGGTGGCGCTGTGGACGGCACGCCTGCAGATGGCGCGCATCGGCTGGCACCTGGACGGCCAGCATGTGGCGCTGCGGGGTGGCTGGTGGCGCCGCTGGTGGCGCTGGGCAGAACTGGACAAACTGCAGGCGCTGCGCCTTTCACGCTCGCCGCTGGACCGTCTGCTGGGCACCAGCAGCGTCTGGCTGGATACCGCCGGTGCACGCGGAGACGTCGCGCTGTGCCTGCGTTATCTGCCGCAGGCGCAGGCCGCGGAGGTGCTGGAAACACTCGGTGCGGCGCTCGCCCGGCGCAAGCTGCGCTGGTGATCCAGCGCTGCACGCGGGGTCAGCGGGTGCGCGCCGGGCCCCAGTAGCCGATGCGCCGGCGCAGTTTGATCTTGCGCCAGAAGTTCAGCGGCTTGGGCTTGCGGTTGCGCCCCCCTTTGGCGACGAAGTCATCGATCGCCTGCAGGATCCGCTCGCTGGAACGCCCGTCGCGATAGGGATGCAACGTATCGGCGAACTCGCGGATGGCTGCCATCAGCTCCGGCGGCCGGGCGAGTGCACGCCGGATCGCGCCTTCGAATTCGGCCGGGTCATCGATGTCGATGAGCTGTGGGCCGGGGCGACGGTTCTTGAAGGTAACCACCGGCTTGTAGGTCAGCAGGAACTCGTTCAATGCCGAAGACGTGTCCGAACACATCAGGTCGACCTGCGGGAACAGCTCCAGGATGTTGTCGTTGTCTGCAAACCGCAGGTACTCGTTTTCCAGCGCGCGGTAGCGCGCCACGATCTCCGGATCCATCTTCGGATGGAAGGTGACGATCCAGCGCCATTCGCCGGTGCGCGACAGCCGCGCGATCTCGTCATGCAACACGCCGGCCGCGCTCCAGGACGGTGAGAACGTCGAGTGGTACAGCACCACCGGCGGTTCACGCACGGGTTCGGGCTGTGCCGGCAGCTGGCTCATGAACGGGTCGATCTTCGGGAATCCGGTCTCCACCACCGCGAAATGGCCCTGCGCCTCGGCCAACGCCGAGAACGCGGCCGTGTCACGCGGGCCGGTGGTGCAGTACAGATCGAAGAAACCGCGCACGTAGATGTGCCGCGGCTTGCCCGCATCGAAGCCATGGAAGGTTTCCACCTTCACGCCGGGAAAGAAGTGCGGCACCGCATTGGACGAGGTGATCACCGCATAGGGGTCCCAGGCGCGCACCTGTTCCACCGTCAGCAGGGTTTCATCCGCGGCGAGGTCTTCCGCGCCGGGGCCGTCGAAGAACCAGGCCGTCTCGTCGCCGCGCGCCCGGATCGCCGCCTGCACGGGCCGCAGGATGGCCAGCGCGTAACGTTCCGATCCGTACAACAGGTAGTGGCGTGGCACGTCGGTCTGCTCCTCTTCGATGGCCGGCGGCTAGTATCGCATCGCCAATCAGCGGTGTCGCTGCTAGGCTCTGCCACGAACACGCCCAAGGCCCGGTTGCATGACCTCTACCCGACCCGAACCGCGCGCGCCCTTGTCGGCCTGCATCATCACCTTCAACGAGGCCGACCGGCTGGCCGACTGCCTGGCCTCGCTGTCCTTCTGCGAGGACATCGTAGTGGTGGATTCTTTTTCCACCGACGCCACCGTGGAGGTCGCCCGTGCCGCCGGTGCCCGCGTGCTGCAGCGCCCCTTCGATGGCTTCCGCAGCCAGAAGGACTTCTGCGTGCAGCAGGCCGCGCATGACTGGGTGCTGTGCCTGGACGCCGACGAGCGCGTGTCCGCACCGCTGCGCCAGAGCATCGAAGCGGCGCGCGCGGACGGCTTTGGCAGTGTCGCCGGCTATCGCTTCGCGCGCTGCTCGGAATACTACGGACGCTTCCTCAAGCATGGCACCGCCTACCCCGACCGGGTGCTGCGGCTGTTCGACCGTCGTCGTGGCGGCTGGCGCGGCGACCGCGAAATCCACGAAGCAGTGTCACTGGACGGACCGGCCGGCCTGCTGCCAGGCGACCTGCTGCACCACCCGTTCCGCAACTTCATGCAGCTGCTGGACAAGAAGCAGAAGTACGCGCGGATGATGGCCGAACACGAGTTCGCGCGTGGCCGCAGGGCCACCCTGGCCAAGCTGGTGCTGGCCCCGGCATGGCGGTTCTTCCGCGGCTACGTGCTGCGCGGGGGCATGCTGGATGGATGGCCGGGGCTGATTGAATCCTTCGTCAGCGCCAACTACGTGCGGCAGAAGACGATCATGCTGTGGCTGCTGCAGAACGGGCAGCCGGTCGGTGGAAAGTAACCCCGCTCAGGCCGCGTCGGGCGCCGCAGCGGTGGACAGCCGACGCTGGTGGCGCAGGGCTTCCAGGCGCGACAGCCCGGCCAGTGCGCCGACGATGGAAGCGTAGAAGCTGGCGGTGATCTGGTGGGCGAACATCGACTGGGTCAGCCCGCACAGAATGTAGCTGACCACGATCATCACCCCGGCGGCCGCCGGCCCGCGGAAGGTGGAACGGCCACTGCGCCGGTGCAGCCACAGGAACAGCCACAACGGCACGCCGTACACGGCCAGCAGCAGCAGGGCGCCCGGCGCGCCCTGGGTGGCGCCCCATTCGGCGAGGTCGTTGTGCGCATGCCCCAGGTGGCAACGCGGTTCCATCGGGTTGTCGCGGCACTCCGGCAAGCGCTGCATGGCGGTGTCGAAATGACCCACGCCCACTCCGGTCAACGGATGGTCGACGAAGGTGTCCCAGGCAACCTGGAGGCGCTCCACGCGCGCACCTGCCGATGAATCGGTATCGCCGTGTTCGAGCCGCCGCACGTCGTTGTGCAGCTCGGTCAGCCGCACCTGCTGGCGCAGCTCCGGTACGGCGACAAGCGCCACGCCGGCCACGCCAAGCATCGCCGCCAGGATCAGCAGCCGCAGGCGCAGGGTGCGCCAGCGCAGGCTCAGCGCCATCACCAGGAACACTGCCAGCAGCGCCAGCAACGCACCGCGGCTGCCGGTCAGCACCAGCGCCGCGCACCCCAGGGCCAGCGCCGGCAGGCCCCAGGCCCAACCGCGTACACCGTGGGGCCGGCAGAACAATGCGAGCACCAGCAGCATCACCACGATGTCCGCCAGCACGATGGCATTGGTGAAAAGCTCCGCACGCGGCGCGCCTCCCAGCACCTGTCGCAATGACAGCACGAAGACCAGCACCAGTCCCACCAGGGCGCCACGCCACAGCCAGCGCAGCCGAAGATCCAGCGCACACACCCACAGCGCGATCCACGGCATGACGAAGAATCGCGAGCGGTTGTCCACGTCGCGGAAGCCATGCTCGAACAGCAGCATCGACACCACCCCGCCCACGAGGACCGCAAGCATCAGCAGCGCCAGCACCTTCACCGTCGGCCCCGCGTCGCGGCGGGCATCCCACAGCAGCCCGGGCACCAGCAGGGTGCTGGCCAGCAGCAGCAGCCCGAACGGCAGCAGGTTGACCGGCGTGGAAACCACCAGCGCCGGCATCAGCAGCAGCCCAAGCTGACCCATGCCGCGGGCAATGCGCGCACGCATGCCTTGCGGCGCCCCGGATCGGTGCAGGTCGTTGGCGTAGCCGTAGGGAGGCAGACTCACTGGAGGGTCATCAGGTCAGGTCGGCAAGGGACAGCGATTCTGGCCAGCCGACACAGAACGCGCGCTGTCCGCTGGAACGCTGCAGGCAGCTGGCTGCACGTGGTCATTCTTCGAACTGCCGCGCCTGCAGCGCGCGCTCGCGCTCGCGCGCATCGGCAGGCAGCTCGCAGGCCCCGTGGACAGCGGCGGCCGGCACCAGCCACCAACGACGGCGGTTGGAGATTCCGGCCAACTCGGCGCGGCTGCGGTCCACGCAGGGCAACAGGGCGTCCTGCTGCACCAGCAGCCAGCGCGTGGCCGGCGCCTGTGCCTGCCAGGCAACGCCATCGCGGAGCTGTGCATCCCAGTCCTTCTGGAAGCCGAAGGTCGCCGCCGGGCGGTCGGCCATCAGCAGGTTCTGCTCTTTCCACGCCACCAGCCCCAGTTCGGCCTCGGGCCCGATGCGCTGGCCAACGGCGTGCATCAGCCCACTGGCCGAACTGGCGCTGTTCAACAACGGATAGCCGACCAGGCTGTACAGCAACCAGACCCCGGTCAGCGTGGATACCACGCCCAGATGCGCACGGCGATGCCCCCAGGCCAGCAGGCTGACCACGCCCCAGCAGCCCATCGCCACGGCGGCCCAGGCCAGTGAGGCGATCGCTGCCTGGTCGATGCCGCGCGAGCCCATCAACCTCGCCTCCAGGCCCCCTTGGCCGGTCAACAGCGCGCCGCCCGCGCCGAGCGTGAACAGTGCCAGCCCTGCAGTGAAGGCCGCCAGCAGCCACTGGAACGCGCGCTTGCGCAGCAGGCCGGGCAGCAGCGGCGCCAGCGCCAGGCAGAACATCGGCAGCGAAGGCAGGATATAGACATCGCGCTTGCCATCGGGGATGGAGAAGAACAGCACGATCAACGCCCACCAGCCCAGCAGGACCAGATAGCGCGGGTCACGCCGACGCAGCCTTCGCCACCACGCCGGGATCGCCCAGGGAACGGCCAGGAACGCCGGGATCCACATCGACGGCATGGTCGCCAGGAAGTACCACCACGGCTGGTGGTGGTCCCAGGACTGCGCATAGCGGCCAGCGGTCTGGCGGAACAGGATGTCGTCCATGTAGGCGCGGTACTCGACCGACCCCGTGGACAGCGCGACGACCACCATCGGCACCAGCCACAGCGCGATCGCCAGCAGGAACAGCAGCGGCGCCACCCAGAACCGCCAGTGGCGGACACTCAGCCCCACCCCACGCCACCCCCATACCGATGCCAGCGCGGCCGGGATGATCATCAGCAGCGCGACCACGCCCACGCCCTTGGTGATCACCCCCAGCCCGGCGGCGAACCAGCCGAACCACCACCAGCCCCACGCCGGCCCCAGCAGCAGATGCCGGATCAAGCCATAGTTGGCCAGGGTGATGAAGAACACGATCAGCGGATCGATCTGCGCCTTTTTCGACTGGAAGGTGAAATGCAGTGCGAACAGCAGCAGCCAGGCCGCGTACAGCCCCACCCGCCGCGTCCACAGCCGGCGTCCCAGGTCATGCACGCACCATAGTGTGCCCAGCGCAGCCAGCATCGAGGGCAGCAGGAAGGCGATGCGCCAGTTGCCGATGACCGAATACAGCGTGGCCTGCAGCCACATCAGCATCGGCGGCTTGTCCGAATACAGCTCCAGCCCGCGATGTGGGAACAGCCAGTCGCCGCTGGTCACCATCTGCTTGGCGACCAGCGCGAAACGCGGCTCGTCCGACGGCCAGGGATCGCGCAGGCCCAGGCCTGCGCCCAGCACCAGCAGGGCCATCAGCACCAGCAGCGAGGTCTCACGGGAAGCGCGTGTGGTCAGCATGGGCACCGCAGGCTCGGAAAAGGTATCAGGCGCTTTTTAGCAGACGCGCATAGAAAAAGCCGTCGCCGCCATCATCACCGGGCAGTCGCTGGCGTGCCACTCCCGCACAATCAATGCCGAATCCGTCATCCAGCGTGTCGGCAGAGGCATCCGGATGCCACTTCAGGAACGCCTGCACCTGGTCTATGTTCTCCGCGCGCAGTATCGAGCAGGTGGCGTACAGCAGCACGCCACCCGGACGCAGCATCGACCAGCACGCTTCAAGCAACCGTGCCTGCACGCCCACCAGCGCGTCGACGTCCTCGGCGCGACGATGGAACATCACGTCGGGCTGGCGACGGATGATGCCGGTCGCCGAACACGGAGCATCGAGCAGGATCGCGTCGAACGGCACCCCGTCCCACCACGCACCGGGATCACTCGCATCAGCTGCCTTGACCTGCGCATCGGCACCCACGCCAGTGCGGGAGAAGGTGTCCTTGACCCGCGCCAGCCGCCGCGCATCGATGTCCAGCGCCAGCAGGCGCAGCGACGGATCACGTTCCAGCAGGTGCGCGGACTTGCCGCCCGGGGCGGCGCAGGCATCGAGCACGCGCGCACCCGGCGGCGGCGCCAGCGCATCGGCGGCGCACTGCGCGGACAGGTCCTGCACCGACAGCGCGCCCTCGTTGAAGCCGGGCAGCTGGTTGACCGCCGCCGAGGACGCCAGCCGGATCGCATCGGCGCTCACCGGACCGGCCTCGGCGCTGATGCCGGCGGCCTCCAGCGCGGCCAGCGACGCTGCACGATCACCCTGCTGGCGGTTGACGCGCAGCCACAACGGCGCCGGCTGCAGGCTGGCAGCGAAGATCGCCTCGGCCTGGACCGGCCAGTCGCGCTCGATGCTTTCGGCCAGCCAGGCCGGGAACGCATCACGCGGCGGCTGTACCGGGAATCCTTCGCGCTGCGCCCGGCGCAGGATCGCGTTGACCAGGCCCGCCTGGCGCTCACGCCCCAGCGCGCGGGCGGCGTCGACCGTGGCCGACAGCGCGGCATGGGCCGGCAGTTCCAGCACGTCCAGCTGCGCAAAGCCGACCATCAGCAACGTGCGCAGGTCGGCATCGCGCGCCGACAACGGCTTCTGCATCCAGCTGGCCAGCGCCGCGTCGTACGTACTACGCCGGCGCAGCACCGCAAAGCACAGCGCTTCCAGCAGCGCACGGTCGCGGGTGTCGGCCAGCTTGGGCAGCGCCCAGGCCAGCTCGGCCTTCAGCGAACGCCCACGGGTGAACACCTGCGCCAGCACGCGCGCGGCCAGCATGCGGGTGGCGGCTCCCGGCGCGGCGTGGGAAATCTTGAGGTCATCCTGCTTGCTCACCGGCTCAGGCTCCCACGCGCAGGTCGCGGCGCGCGTTGAGGTAGTCGGCGGCAGTGATCGCCTTGCCCCCCTCGCGCTGCAGCACGCGCAGGCGCAACGCGCCCTGCCCGCAGGCGATGTCGATGCCTTCGCGGGCGGCGCCGATCACCGTGCCCGGCGCATGGCCGCCGTTGTCCTCCAGCGCCACCGCGCCATGGATGCGCACCCGTTCGCCGGCCAGTTGTGCTTCGGCGATCGGCCACGGATTGAACGCCAGCACGGTGCGCGCCAGCGACGCGGCATCCATGCTCCAGTCCAGCCTTGCTTCGGCCTTGTCCAACTTGTGCGCATAGGTCACCCCTTCGACCGGCTGCGGCTGCACGACCGGCTTCAGGCCGGCGCGCAGCAGGCCCAGGCCATCGGCCAGCACCTGCGCACCCAGTTCGGCCAGCTTGTCGTGCAGCTGTCCGCCGGTGTCCGTCGGCAGGATCGGCAGCGCCTGCTGCAGCAGCACCGGGCCGGTATCCAGGCCGGCTTCCATCTGCATCAGGCATACGCCGGTCTGCGCATCCCCGGCCTGGATGGCACGCTGGATCGGAGCGGCACCGCGCCAGCGCGGCAACAGCGAGGCGTGCACGTTCCAGCAGCCGTGGGTGGGGATGGCCAGCACCGCGCGCGGCAGGATCAGGCCGTAGGCCACCACCACCATCAGGTCCGGCTGCAGCGCGCGCAGCTGCTGCTGGGCAGCCTCATCCTTCAGGTTCTCCGGCTGCAGGACCGGGATGCCTCGGGCCACCGCTTCCAGCTTCACCGGCGACGGCGCAAGGCCGCGTCCGCGCCCGGCCGGACGGTCCGGCTGGGTATAGACGGCCACCACTTCGTGATGGCGCGCCGCCGCGCGCAGCGACGACACCGCGAACTCCGGCGTACCGGCAAAGACAATCCTCATGGTCACCCCATTGCGCAGGCCAGCGACCTGCAGGTCAGAAAACGGCACCGCGCTCCGGTGCCGCAGGGTCCGCGCAGGCGCGGACGGTCGGCACGGCAGCGGCCGTGCCCGGTGATGGATCAGGCGACGTGCTTGCGCGCCTTGGCCAGCTTCTTGCGCACCATCTCGCGCTTCAGCGGCGACAGGTAATCGATGAACAGCTTGCCGTCCAGGTGGTCCATTTCATGCTGCACGCAGACCGCCAGCAGGCCGTCGGTGGCCAGCTCCTGCGGCTGGCCCTGGCGGTCCAGGTAGCGCACGGTGATCTGGTCGGCGCGGGTGACGTCGGCAAAGATGCCCGGCACCGAAAGGCAACCTTCCTGGTACACCTGGCCACCGTCCTGCTGGACGATCTCCGGGTTGATGAAGACCATCGGCTGGTTCTTTTCTTCGCTTACGTCGATGACCATGAAGCGCTTGTGCACGTCCACCTGGCTGGCCGCCAGGCCGATGCCGGGTGCGTCGTACATGGTCTCGAACATGTCCGTCAGCAGGGTCTGGAAGGCCGGCGTGGTGACCTCGGCGGCGTCGACCGACGCGGCCTTGGTGCGCAGGCGCGGATCGGGAAACTCGAGAATTGGGAGCAGTGCCATGGCAGTAATCATCTGGGTGGGGGCCGGTCAACGCCGGCCTGCGTTGTAATTCTATCGCCAACGCTTGCCCTGCGCCCCGGTTTCTGGACTATAGTGCGCCAACCTGTTGGGGAACCGGGCTGACCACTCCTATGTTGCTACGAATCCGCACGGTCGTCGCCGCGGCGATGTTGACCGTTGCCGCCTATGCTACCGCCGTCGAAATGAACGGGCACCCGACCACCTATGTCGTCCAGAAGGGCGACACACTGTGGGATATCTCTGCGCGATTCCTGAAAAAGCCTTGGCTTTGGCCGGAAATCTGGCAGGCAAATCCCCAGGTGGCGAACCCGCACCTGATCTACCCGGGCGATGTGCTGAGCCTGGCCTACCTGGACCGCGTCGTGGCGCGCCAGGAGCCCGGACCGCGCCAGGAAGCGCCGATCACCGGCATTCCGCTGTCCGAAGTCGAGCCTTTCCTGAAAGAACTGAGCGTGGTCGATCGCATCGATCACCTGCCCTATGTGGCCGGGCTGGAAGACAACCGCCTGCGCGCCACCTCGGGCCAGCTGGCTTACGTGCACGGGCTGGACGGCGCCGCCGTGGGCCAGCGCTACGCCGTGGTCCGGCCGACGGTGCGCTATGCACTGCCCAAGCCCACCGAGGACCTGGACGCCAGCGGCCGCACCACGCCGGGCAGCGGCAACCTGTGGAAGGACTTCACCGTCCCGAACAAGCGTCCGCACCAGCAGCTGGGCTATGAACTGGCCAAGGTCAACGTCGGCACCATCACGCGCGTGCCCTCGGGCAACGTGGATGTCGCCACGCTGGCGCTGCAGGGCACCGGCGATGGCCGCGAGGTGCGCGCCGGTGACCGCCTGGTCCCGGTGGAAGCCACGCCGTACGACCTGCAGTTCTTCCCGCATGTCCCGGCGCCGGGCACCGACGGGCTGGATGTCCGGGTACTGGCGGTAGCGGACATGCTGCTGTCCGGCGGCGCACGTGATGTCATTGCCCTTTCCGCAGGCAGCGCGCAGGGCGTGGACAACGGCACGGTGTTCTCGCTGTGGCGGCAGGGCAGCCACGTCAAGCACGTGATGAAGGCCCCGAATTCGTCGCAGATGGACGATTCGCGCGTCGATGGCAACAACCGCCTGACCATGCCGGATGAATATGCCGCCCATGCCATGGTGTTCCGTACGTTCGACAACGTCAGCTATGCGCTGGTGATGGAAGGCATCAAGCCGGTGCTGGTGGGCTACAACGCCCGCCACCCCGACGCGACGGAGTAAGTGGACTGACGGCCGGCGGCCGTCTCCCACTGACAGCACACCGCAACGGCGCCCTAGGGCGCCGTTGCCGTATGCGCGGCAGGCTGGGCCATGGATGAGGAAACCCGAGCCCTGTTGACCCTGGTCCTTGCCGGCGGCGGACTGCCGGCGCGGCGCGCGCTGGCCTGCGCTCGCCCCAGCGTGGCCGCCGCGCTGGACGCCGGGCCGGTCGCCTGGCGGCAGGCCGGCTGCTCGCCCGGCCAGCTGCGCCGCCTCGCCGCGCCGGATCCGGCTGCACTGCAGGCCGCCCTGCGCTGGCTGAAGCAAGACGGCCACCACCTGCTGCCGCTTGGCGATCCACGTTTCCCGGCCCTGCTGCGCACGATCCCGGAGCCTCCCCTGGCGCTGTTCGTGCACGGAGACCCCGCCCCGCTGTGGCATCCGTCCATCGCCGTGGTGGGCAGCCGTTCGCCCACACCGAGCGGGCGCGCACTGGCTGCCGAGTTCAGCACCGCATTCTGCAATGCCGGCCTGGCCGTCATCAGCGGACTGGCCGCCGGCGTCGACGCGTCGGCCCATCGTGCCGCGCTGGCCGCAGGCGGCATCACCCTTGCGGTGATCGGCAGCGGGCCGGACGCGGTGTTTCCATCGCACCACGTCGCATTGCAGCGCGAGATCGCCGACCACGGCGTGGTCGTCAGCGAATATCCTCCCGGCACGCCGGCCCGGGCAGCGCATTTTCCCGCCCGCAACCGGCTGGTGGCTGGGCTGGCGCTGGCAACGGTGGTGATCGAAGCCGCCAACCGCTCCGGCGCACTGATCACCGCTCGATTGGCCGCCGAAGCCGGACGCGAGGTCTGCGCCCTGCCCGGCTCGGTCCGCAATCCACGGGCCGCCGGTTGCCACCGCCTGATCCGCGACGGTGCCGCATTGGTTGAAACCCCCGGCGAGGTGATGGCCCTGATTGCCGCGCAGCTCGCCACCGCCCTGCCCGACTTGCAAAGCCGCCGCCAGGCCCCCACTGAACAGGGACGGCGAGCCCATCTTCCCGCACACCTGGCGTCCGAACCGGACTACCAGACCTTGTGGAAAGCGCTCGACCACGACCCAATCCCTATGGATTCATTGATCATGCACTGTGGATTGACGGCCGCCCGGCTGTCCTCCATGCTGCTGGCCATGGAACTGGCGGGTATCGTGGTGTGCGAACACGGCCGCTACTGTCGAAACCCTGGTTTCCCAACCTCCACAGCGTCCAGATGACGCAGGCCGAGGGGCAATGAAAGAGAGCATTCTCGATGTGCTGCTGTACCTGTTTGAACACTATTTCAGCGAAGACGCTGATCTCATCCGCGACCGCGACTCCCTCCAGAACGGCCTGATCCAGGCGGGCTTCAGCCCGGCCGAGACCGCCAAAGCGTTCGATTGGCTGGACGCACTGGCCGCCCAGCGCCCTACCGTGTCGCAGGCCCGGGTCGACGGCCCGGTACGCGTCTACCACGGTCCGGAGCTGGACAAGCTGGACGTGGAATGCCGCGGTTTCATCCTGTACCTGGAGCAGCACGGCATCCTGGATGCCGACCAGCGCGAGCTGGTGCTGGACCGTGCCATGGCGCTGGACCAGGACGAACTGGATCTGGACGACCTCAAGTGGGTGGTCCTGATGGTGCTGTTCAACCAGCCCGGCTCGGAAGCCGCCTATGCCTGGATGGAAACGCAGATGTTCATGGACGAGCCAGAACCCCTTCACTGACCGTACACTGCATGCCTTGCGCATACAGGGGGCGTTCACGTGAGCGAGTGGTTCCATGCCGAGGGCAGCCGCCAGGTTGGCCCGGTTTCGGCTGAAGACATGGGGGAGCTGTTCCGGGGCAACCGGATCGGACTGGATACACTGGTATGGCGCGAGGGCCTGCCGGCATGGCAGCCGCTGCGCACCGTGGTGGACGAGCTGGGGCTGACCGCGGTCCCAGCTGCCACTGCTGCGGCCAACGTCCCCCCGTTGCCACCGTTGCCACCGGGCAGTCCTCCTGCCCCTCCTTCGCCCGCTGCGCCCTATGCCGGTGCGCGCGTGCTGCCGATGCAGGCCCAGAAGAAGCCACTGTCCGGCTGTGCGATGACCGCCGTCATCGGCGGTGCGGCGTTGCTGGTGCTGGTGCCGGTGTGCGCCATCCTGGCGGCCATCGCACTGCCGGCCTACAAGGACTACACGATCCGCGCCAAGGTGGCGCAGTCGGTGGCGGCGCTGCAGCCACTGCAGGTGCAGGTGACGGAATTCGTCAATCGTGAAGGCCGTTGCCCGACCAGCGCCGACCCCGATTTCCCGGCCCACGACCATTACACTGGGCAGGGCCTGTCGAGCGTGCAGTTCGGTCAGTTCGAGAACGATCACTGCGGCATCGAAGCGACGTTGGCGGTAGGCGAGTCAAAGGTCGACGGCGACCTGCTCTGGCAGGAGTACGATCCCCAGGCGTCGCGCTGGGAATGCAGTAGTGACGGCGCCGATAAATACCTGCCCGTGAACTGCCGCGACTGAGCCGGCAGGCGGGCACGGACCGATTTCCAAGGAAGACCCACAGGGGACGATGATGAGTGAGTGGTATTACGCCGAAGGCCAGCAACGCCAGGGCCCGGTAGCCGAGCAGGAAATCCGCCAGCTGTTCCAGCGCAGCCAGATCACGCTGGATACGCTGGTATGGCGCGAGGGAATGGGACAATGGGCCGCACTGCGCACGGTGGTCGATGAGCTGCAGCTGCAGACCCTGGCTTCGGTTGCCGCCGAGCCGAGCACCGGTTTCGACCTGCGCGGCGACTACGCGGCGATCGACAACGGCACCGCGCCGCTGCCGGGCAGTGGCCCGCTGAGCCCGTCGCCGTACGGCGCATCGGCCGCATCGGTGGGCTACGGCAATGCCGTGCCGGTACACGGTGCCGAGGTGCTGTATGCCGGCTTCTGGAAGCGGTTCGCCGCCTACATGATCGACTACGTCATCCTGACCGCGAGCTCGATGATCATCGGCGCTATCGTTGGACTGGGCATCGGTGGCGCGGCCAGCCTGACCGGTGGGGGTTCGACCACCGCAGGCGTGCTCAGCCAGCTGCTCGGCGCGCTGATCGGCTTCGGCATCAGCCTGGCCTATTACGGCTGGTTCCACGCCTCCATCGGCGGGGCGACCCCGGGCAAGATGGCGCTGGGCATCAAAGTGGTGCGCAGCGATGGCGACCGGATCTCCGGCGCGCGCTCGATCGGCCGCTACTTCGCGACGCTCCTGAGCAGCCTGACCCTGCTGGTCGGCTACATCATGGCCGCCTTCACCGAGCGCAAGCAGGCCCTGCACGACATGATCTGCGACACCGTCGTGGTCGACAAGTGGGCCTTCACCGACCAGCCGCACCTGCAGCGTCCGCAACTGGGCGCGGTCGGCGTGGTGGTGCTGGTACTGACCGGCATCCTGTTCATCGGCCTGATCATCGCGATGGTGGTGGCGGTCGGCGCGATCGCCAGGATGGCCGGCTGAATACAGGCGGATGCGGCCGGGACGCTTGACAGAGCGCTCACGACGTGATTCCTCTAATAAGGTAAAAGCTGAACGCCCGGCTCATCCCCGGGCGTTCAGTTTATGGAAATCGACCCGGCCGCTTCACTAATGCGGCCATTTGCTCCACCCTAGCGGCCCTTCCCGGCCGTGCGCACACAAAAGCGACCCCATGCCCAAGCACCTGCTCATCGTCGAATCGCCCGCCAAGGCCAAGACGATCAACAAATACCTCGGCAAGGACTACACCGTCCTGGCCTCGTATGGGCATGTGCGCGACCTGATACCCAAGGAAGGCGCGGTCGACCCGGACAACAATTTCGCGATGCGTTACGACGTCATCGACAAGAACGAAAAGCACGTCGATGCCATTGCCAAAGCCGCAAAGGGCGCCGACGACATCTTCCTGGCGACCGATCCGGATCGCGAGGGTGAAGCGATCAGCTGGCATATCGCCGAGATCCTGAAGGAACGTGGCCTGGTCGGCGACAAGCCGATGCAGCGGGTGGTGTTCACCGAAATCACCCCGCGGGCCATCAAGGAGGCCATGAACCAGCCGCGCGCCATTGCCGCCGACCTGGTCGATGCGCAGCAGGCTCGCCGCGCGCTGGACTACCTGGTCGGCTTCAACCTGTCCCCGGTGCTGTGGCGCAAGGTGCAGCGCGGCCTGTCCGCCGGCCGCGTGCAGAGCCCGGCGCTGCGCATGATCGTGGAGCGCGAGGAAGAAATCGAAGCCTTCATCGCCCGCGAGTACTGGTCCATCGCCGCGGCCTGCGCGCATCCTTCGCAGCCGTTCAACGCCAAGCTGATCAAGCTGGACGGGCAGAAGTTCGAACAGTTCACCGTCACCGACGGCGACACCGCAGAAGCCGCACGCCTGCGCATCCAGCAGGCCGCCCAGGGCAGCCTGCATGTCACCGACGTGGCCAGCAAGGAACGCAAGCGCCGCCCGGCACCGCCGTTCACCACCTCCACCCTGCAGCAGGAAGCTTCGCGCAAGCTGGGCTTCACCACGCGCAAGACCATGCAGGTCGCGCAGAAGCTGTACGAAGGCGTGGCGATCGGCGAGGAAGGCACGGTCGGCCTGATTTCGTACATGCGTACCGACTCGGTCAACCTGTCGCAGGACGCGCTGGCTGAAATCCGCGACGTGATCGCCCGTGATTACGGCATCGCCTCGCTGCCGGACCAGCCCAACACCTACCAGACCAAGTCCAAGAACGCGCAGGAAGCCCATGAAGCGGTGCGTCCCACCTCCGCGCTGCGGACCCCGGCGCAGGTATCGCGCTTCCTGACCGACGACGAGCGCAAGCTGTACGAGCTGATCTGGAAGCGGTCGGTGGCCTGCCAGATGATCCCGGCCACGCTCAATACCGTCAGCGTGGACCTGTCTGCCGGCAGCGAGCATGTGTTCCGCGCCAGCGGCACCACCGTGGTGGTCGCCGGTTTCCTGGCCGTGTACGAAGAAGGCAAGGACACCAAGAGCGCCGATGACGAAGACGAAGGCCGCAAGCTGCCGCTGATGAAGCCCGGCGACCGCGTGCCGCTGGACCGCATCGTTGCCGACCAGCACTTCACCCAGCCGCCGCCGCGCTTCACCGAAGCGGCGCTGGTGAAGGCGCTGGAAGAATATGGCATCGGCCGTCCGTCGACCTACGCCTCGATCATCCAGACCCTGCAGTTCCGCAAGTACGTGGAAATGGAAGGCCGCAGCTTCCGCCCGTCCGACGTGGGTCGCGCGGTCTCCAAGTTCCTGTCCAGCCATTTCACCCAGTACGTGGATTACGACTTCACCGCCAAGCTCGAAGATGAGCTGGATGCGGTGTCGCGTGGCGAAGAGGACTGGATTCCGTTGATGGCCCGCTTCTGGGAGCCGTTCAACAAGCTGGTGGTGGAGAAGAACGAATCGGTCGACCGCGCCGAAGCCAGTGGCGCGCGCGAGCTCGGCACCGATCCCAAGACCGGCAAGCCGGTCAGCGTGCGGCTGGGCCGCTTCGGGCCGTATGCGGCGATCGGCAGCACCGCCGAAGATGCCGAAGACAAGCCGAAGTTCGCCTCGCTGCGCCCAGGCCAGAGCATGCACACCATCAGCCTGGAAGATGCGCTGGAGCTGTTCCTGATGCCGCGCGCGCTGGGCCAGGACAAGGGCGAGGACGTCAGCGTGGGCATCGGTCGCTTTGGTCCGTTCGCCAAGCGTGGCAGCACCTATGCCTCGCTGAAGAAGGAAGATGATCCGTACACGATCGACCTGGACCGTGCGGTCTTCCTGATCGAGGAAAAGGAAGAGATCGCGCGCAACCGGATCATCAAGGAATTCGACGGCAGCGAGATCCAGGTACTGAACGGTCGCTTCGGCCCGTACCTGAGCGACGGCAAGATGAACGGCAAGATCCCCAAGGATCGCGAGCCGGCCTCGCTGACCCTGGCCGAAGCGCAGCAGTTCATGGAAGAAACCGGCAAGCCGGTGCGCAAGGGCTTCGGCAAGAAGGCCGCCAAGAAGACCGTGAAGAAGGAGGCCGCGCCGAAGAAGGTCGCCGCCAAGAAGATCGCGGTGAAGAAGGCCACCAAGAAAGCGACCAAGAAGACCGCCAGGAAAGCGGTGAAAAAGGTCGCCAAGAAGGCCGTGGCGAAGAAGACCGCCGGCTGATCCGGCAGGTCCTGGTAGCGCCGAGCCATGCTCGGCGGAATCAACCCCCGCGCTGCGCGCTCGCCGAGCATGGCTCGGCGCTACCGGTTTTCGCGTGGCAGGCGGATACTGCGTCCATGAAAGAACTCAACCTGATCAGTGCGGTGGCCAGCCTGCGCGCCGGCGGGGTCATCGCCTATCCCACCGAAGCGGTGTGGGGCCTGGGCTGCGACCCCGGCCATCAGATGGCGGTGCATGCCCTGCTCAAGCTCAAGCAACGGCCGGTGGAGAAAGGCATGATCCTGGTCGCCGCCGAACTGCAGCAGCTGCAGGGCTGGGCGGTGCTGGACGCCTTGCCGGACGAACGACAGCGCGAAGTGCTGGCCAGCTGGCCTGGCGCCAACACCTGGATCCTGCCTGCCGGCCCCCGCGCCCCGAAGTGGGTCACCGGGGAGCACAGCGGGCTTGCCGTGCGCATCAGCGCGCATCCGCTGGTGGCAGCGCTGTGCCGGGCATGGGGCGGGCCGCTGGTGTCCACCAGCGCCAACCTGGCCGGCGAGCCGCCTGCACGCACCCGTGCCGAGTTGGACCCGCGCCTGCTGTCGCTGCTCGACGGCCTGCTGGATGGCGATACCGGCGGCCTGGCCCAGCCCACGCCGATCCGCGATGGGCTTAGCGGCAACGTACTGCGCTTCTGAGCCGCTGGCGCCGCCGCGCCGGATACCGCACGATGGGCCATGCGCGCATTCCCTGCCCTGCTGATCGTCCTGCTGCCGGCGCTGGCCCTGGCGGCCCCGGCGCCCCCTGCCGCTGACAGCGTGCGGATCTACCGCTGCGTCGGCAGCGATGGTGCGGTTACATTGCAGGACAGCCCCTGCAGCAGCGGGCGACAGGAAGTGCGACAGATGCAGCGGCCGCAGGATCCCCCGCCGCGCCGTGCCAGCACCGACGACGTCGCCACGCCTGCCGCCAGCAGCGCGCAGGTGCAGCGCGAAATCCGCCATGTCTACGTGCGGCCGCCGCAGCCGATGTACGAATGCGTGACCGAAGAGGGCCGGCGGTACCTGAGCGACAGCAACGAGGGCAATCCGCGCTGGGTGCCGCTGTGGACCAGCGCGTGGGTCGGCGGCGGGCACCGTCCGTGGCACGGCCCGGGCCAGCCCGGACTGCCGCCGATCCGCGCCGAAGGCCGCGGCAACGCAGGGCCCGGACAGCGGCCGCCGCATGGCATCGGCCACGGCATCAGTTTCCCGGCGGGCAACATCCTGGTGCGCGATACGTGCAACGCATTGCCCCCGCAAGAGGTCTGTGCGCGCCTGCGTGACCAGCGCTGGGAGCTGGACCGACGCTACAACAGCGCCCTGCAGGGCGAGCGCCAGGCGATCACCCGCGAGCAGCGCGGCATCGACGCGCGCCTGGACCAGGACTGCGGCGGACGCTGATCGCGCGCCCGCGCCGCTACAATCAGCGGATGAAGACCTGGATCTGCCTGGCCGCGCTGGCGCTGCTGACCGCCCTGCCGGTGTCCGCCAACGAGGACATCGTGTTCCGCTGCACCGATGCCAATGCGAAGGTGACCGTGCAGGATGCGCCGTGTCCGTCCGGCACGGCACAGATCATCCAGCGGCGTGGCGCGTCGAGCGCGTCCACGGCCTCCACCGCGCTGGGTGATTCGCCCGTACCCGCCGCGGCGGCGGTGCTGGACAGCGACCAGCTCGACGCGTCGGCAACCGGCGCTGCAGCCGGCAGCGGCGAGGCGATCCTGGACAGCGACGTGCTGCGCGCACGCGCCATCGCCGATGCCAGCGCCGTGCCGGACCGGCCTCCGCCGCCGGTGATTTTCCGCTGCACTTCCAGCGGCGGCGGCCAGTACTTCCACGAATACGAGGCTGCCCCGTCACACTGCACGGTGTTGCCGATCGCCGGCCTGGGCGGCGGCGTCGCCCCCTACAACGCGGCCAGCTGCGAAGTCGTGCGTGATGCCTGCAGCGAAGTGGAGCTGGCGCAGCGCTGCGGTGCCTGGCAGCAACGACTGCGCGATGCACGCGGCCGCGAAAGCTTTGCAGCCGCCGACGCCCAGCCAAAGGCACGCGACGAGCGCCTGCGCGTGCAGGCAGTGCTGGAAGCCAGCAGCTGCGCGGTGCCCTGAGCGGTCGGCACCGGTGGCCTGGCGCGGCGTAGCTGACGCGCTGCCCCCGCCCTGTCGCTGCACCTACCCTGCAGCCGCGTCGTGCCTTGTCGTGCGCAGGACAGCGGCCGCAGCGGACAGTGCCGTCGATCACAGCACGACAGCACAGCGCTTCCACGTTCCGGCATGCGCATTCAGTGTGGCCACGCCGCGCCTCTGCGGCGAAGCCAGACTGCACGAGGAACCGCACCGTGGATCAGCTTGCAACGTCACCCATCGCCCGGGCCATCCGCCCGCTTCTTTTCGCCCCGGCGTTGATCCTGTTCACATCCGCCGCACACGCAGAACCGCCCTTGCTGGACGTGACGGATGATCATTCAGTGGTCGTCGCGGTGCCATGGGGTGTTCCGCGCGCCGAAGCCGATCGCGAGAACCGATGGTTCGCACACAGCAACCTGCAGCCGACGGGACGTTTCGTCCGCCGTGGACAGCGCCTGAGCGTGACCGTCGCAGGGCCCCACGCCGCCGTCATCGCGATCGGATTGTTCGGTGTCTACAAGGATCTCAATGGCGGCGTGGCGCAGTCTTCGTTCAATCACCAGACCGTGCGGCCCGGCGTCCCCACGTGGGTAACCGCACCGCTTGATGGACTGGTCTACGTGAAGAACGAGGGCAGCCAGCCGCTTCAGGTCACCCTCGAAGGCGGTGAGCCGATACCGACTTTCGTAGGCGGGGTAACGACGAAAGCCAGCTTCGACGCGCAGATGACGCGCTGGCCGCGGGCTCCGTTCGCGACCTTCATCGGCGAACAGGTTTTCGCCGACATCCAGTACCGCTGGGTGCGCGACAACCTGGCGTCGGTCACCGCAGGCCGCATCGCGGGCTGGGACCAGGCAGCCAGGCTCACCAACGAAGTGTATGGGCTGTCCGCAATGGCCAGCGGCCTGGACCGCAAGTCCAGCAACCGTATCCATATCACCAATCCGGACACTGGACCCGGCGCCGCCAGCGCCACCAACTATCGCCTGACCTTCCAAAGCACCGGCGGCGCGGTCCTGCTGCAGCGTGA
This sequence comes from Stenotrophomonas sp. NPDC078853, assembly GCF_044901215.1. Taxonomy (NCBI): domain Bacteria; kingdom Pseudomonadati; phylum Pseudomonadota; class Gammaproteobacteria; order Lysobacterales; family Lysobacteraceae; genus Stenotrophomonas; species Stenotrophomonas sp. NPDC078853. The sequence goes on from NZ_JBJDOQ010000013.1 coordinate 25,061, forward strand.
AGCAGATGACCAGTGGGGCCTCTGGCACGAGATCGGGCACACTTACCAGACCCCGCAATACCGCTGGGCCGGATTGACGGAGGTAACCGTCAACCTGTCTTCCATGGCAATCGAAGAGCGATTGACCGGCCGCAACCGGCTGGACACCGCCGGCTATCGAGCCAAGCGCACGGCCTACTTCGGGCGTGCACCGGCGAAGCGCGACTTCGACAAGCAGACAGACATCTGGTTCAAGCTGCTGATGTTCGACCAACTGCGTCGTTCGTTTGGCGAAGCGTTCTACCCACGCCTGTCGGCCCGCTATCGCCAGCTGCGACGCGACGGAGTCAATCCGCGTGCCGACCAGGAAAAGCGGCAGCTGTTCGCCCTCACCGTCGGCCAGGTCGCCGAGCGCAACATGACCCCCTTCTTCGAACAGTGGGGCATCGCGCTGGACAGCAGCACGCGGGCCGCACTGGCACGACTGCCTGCGCTGGCCCACCCGATCTGGAACAACCACGACCGGGCCACCGATGTGGTGGAAAATGCGTTGCCGCCGCTGTGACCCGGGTCAGAACCCGTAGCGCAGGAAGCCGCCGTCCACCGCGATGCACTCACCGGTGACATAGCTGGCGGCAGGCAGGCACAGGAACCCCACTGCGGAGGCGACCTCTTCCGGTTCACCGATACGGCGCATCGGCGTGCGGTCGATCACCTGCTCGTAGTAATCCGGGTCGGCCAACGGCCCGGACGTGCGTCGGGTACGGATGTACCACGGCGCCACGGCATTCACCCGGATCCCGTCTTCGGCCCATTCGACGGCCAGGTTGCGGGTCATCTGGTGCATGGCGGCCTTGGTCATGCCATAGACCGCCCCGCTGCGCACGTGGGTCAGGCCGGACACGCTGCCGACGTTGACGATGGCCGAAGCGGCATGCCGTGCCAGCAGCGGATGCGCGTAGCGCGACAGCTCGAAGGCCGAGAACAGGTTGGTCTCGAAGATGTTGCGCCATTCGTCTTCGGTGTAATCGATGGCCGGCCGGGTGATGTTGCCACCGGCATTGTTGACCAGGATATGCAGCCCGTCGGCATGGTCCTCGACCCAGTCCAGGATCTCACGCCGGTCTTCGTCATCGGACACGTCGGCGGCCAGGGCGTGGATCGCCTGTGCGGGGAACTCATCGGCAAGGTCGTCGCGGGCACTTTCCAGCATGTCGATATCGCGGCCCACGATCATCACGTCAGCGCCGAAGCCGAGCAGTTCACGTGCGATGGCCAGGCCGATGCCGGCACTGGCTCCGGTGATGAGGGCGGTCTGTCCATCCAGCCGCCAGCGCTGCGCAGTCACGATCTTGAACTCCCATCCGGGCGCTGCCCGTGTAACGATGCGGCAAGCATAGCGCCGTCGCCGGGAGATCTTCGATGCACCAGCTGAAAACCTTCGCCCTGATCGTCACACTGGCCTCGCTGGCCGCCTGCCAGCGCCCCGCGGTCCCGCCGCAGGACAAACCACCGGAGCCCAAGGCGCTGGCGCGCAACGTGCAGGCGCCACTGGAAAAAGCGCGCGGCGTGCAGCAGACGCTGGAGGATGCCGAACAAAAACGGCGCGCCCAGGAAGAGCGCGCCGAGAAGGAATGATCAGTGCCAGGTAGAGCCGACCGAGGTCGGCTGCTACCGTCTGAAGACAGTCAGAAACCGCAGAAGCAGTACGCCAGCGCCTTGACCGGGGTGCCCTTGCCCTGCTCGCGCGCGGCGTTCTGCACGAAGCGCAGCTGGGTATCCACTTCCGGCATCGTCCGCGCCAGCACCATCCGGCCCACGCCGGATTCGGCCAGCATCCAGGCACCGGCGTGGCTGCCGGCGAAACCGCCCACGAACTGTGCGAACGGGGTAGCGGGCTTTTCGATGTAACGCACGCGGTACTTGTCATCGGCACCGAGCTTGGCCCGGCCCGCAGCGTCGGCCACGGCGTCCTTCAGGCCGCCGAAGGCATCGACCAGGCCGCGCTCCTTGGCCTGGGCACCGGACCAGACGCGGCCACGGGCCACTTCGTCCACGGCCTCGACCGGCTTCTTGCGCGCATCGGCCACGCGACCGGTGAAGTCCGCGTAACCCTTGTCGATCACCGACTGGATCACCTGGCCCACGGCCGGGTCCAGCGGCTTGGTCATGTCGAACGCGCCGGCGAAACGGGTGGTGCCCACGCCGTCGGTATGCACGCCGATCTTGTCCAGCGCGCGCGCCACGTTCGGCACCATGCCGAAGATGCCGATCGAACCGGTGATGGTCGAGGCATCGGCATAGATGCGGTCGGCATTCATGCTGATCCAGTAGCCACCGGAGGCGGCCAGGTCACCCATCGACACCACCACCGGCTTGCCGGCGGCCTGCAACGCCACCACTTCGCGGCGGATCTGCTCGGAGGCGAACACTTCGCCACCCGGCGAATCCACGCGCAGCACCACGGCCTTCACGTCATCGTCGTCGCGGGCTTCGCGCAGCAGCGCGGAGGTCGACTCGCCGCCGATGCGACCGGCCGGCAGGTCGCCGCCGCTGATCTCGCCCGATGCCACCACCACGGCCACCTGCGGACGCGAATCCACCGGGCTGCGACCTGCGTCGACCTGGCCCAGGTAGGCGCCCAGGTTGATGCTGCGGAAACCACCTTCGGCATCGCCGTCGGCCACGCCGCGTTCAACCATCAGGTCTTCGAACTCTTCGCGGGTCTTCAGCGCGGTGACCAGCTTCTGCTGCAGGGCGAACTTTGCCAGGTCACCGCCGGCGGCGGCCACGCCTTCGGGCAACGTATCGATGCCGGCGGCCAGCTGTGCCGGATCCAGGCGACGTGCCTTGGCGATGTCACCGAGGTAGCGCTGCCAGACATCGTTCATCCAGTACAGGTCCGCTTCCTTGGCCTGCGGCGATGCGGCGTCCAGCACGTACGGTTCGGCGGCGGACTTGTACTCGCCCACCTTGAACAGGTGCACGTCCACGCCCAGTTTGTCCTGCAGGCCGGTGCGGAAGTACTGGCGATAGCGGCCGAGGCCTTCCAGCAACACCGCGCCCATCGGGTCCAGGTAGACCTCGTCGGCCTGTGCGGCCAGCAGGTACTGCGATTGGCCCATGCTTTCGCTGTAGGCCACCAGCTGCTTGCCGGACGCACGCAGCTGCTGCAGGGAAGCGGCGACTTCGCGCAGCGAGGCGAAGCCGGACGGCTGCAGCTTGTCCAGTTCCAGCACCACCCGCTCGATCTTCTTGTCCTCGCGCGCGGCGTCGATGGCCCGGATCAGATCGCGCAGCTGGATCTCTTCGGCACTGGTATCTCCCATCGCCTTGGCGAAAGCGCGGCTGACCGGATCAGCGCTGAACTGCTCCACCAGGCGTCCTTCCGGGGCGATCACCAGGGTGGTGCGGTCCTGCAGCGACTTGCTTGCGCCCGCACCCATGCCGGCCGCCACGACCAGCGCGACCAGGATGAAGAACAACAGGCCGAAGAACAGCACGTTGAGGATCAGCCGCCGCGTGAAGTTCATCACGTCCCACAGCCCGATGAAGAATGCCGCGATGGGATTGCGTCGCGCGGGGGGCAGCGGTGGCACGGTTTGGTTCATGGATTGCTCCGGTTGGCGTCTTGCCGTGGAAATTGCGGGATCAGCATAACGGGTGTGGTTGCCTGCAGCATCGGACACAAGTAAGGGTGCCACCGTGAAGCGCGGCCGACGCTGCTGGCATTCAGGACAGCGCTGACTGGCCCACGCGCGCGCCGCTGCGATGCAGGCGCCAGCCCATCAGGATGGCGGCGGCGGTCAGTCCGACGATCAGGCCGATCCACATGCCCTGCGGCCCCATGCCCAGCCCCAGGCCAAGCCCGGCACCGAGCGGCATGCCCAGCCCCCAGTACGCGAACATGGCGATGAACATCGGCACGCGGGTGTCTTTCAGCCCGCGCAGCGCGCCGGCCGACAGCACCTGGATGCCGTCGGGGAACTGGAAGGCAGCCGCGTACAACAGCAGCGTGGAGGCCAGCCCGGCGACCGCCAGGTCATTGGTGTACACCCCGACGATGGCGTCGTGGCCGAACAACAGCGCCAGCGCCGACACTGTCTGCGTGCCCATGATGATTGCGTAGCCGGCCCACGCCGCGCGGCGCACGCCATGGCCATCGCCGCGCCCGACCGAATGGCCCACGCGCACGGTGGTGGCCTCGGCCACGCCCATCGGGATCATGAAGCACAGCTGGGCCACGTTGATCGCGATCTGGTGCGCGGCGGCCTCGTTGGCACCCAGCCGGCCGATCAGCAACGCGGTGACGATGAACAGCCCACCCTCCATCAGCACGGTGATGCCGATCGGCAGGCCGGTACGCAGCAGGTCCCAGATGGCACGCCAGCGCGGGCCTTCGAAATGGCTGAACAACTGCAGGTGTTCGAAGCGCCGGGTCTTCCACAGATAAGCGCCGAAGCACAGCGCCTGCAGCCACATCATGATCGCCGAGGCGATGCCGAGGCCTTCGGCGCCCAGCTCCGGGAAACCCAGTCTGCCATTGGCCAGTACGTAGCCCATCGGCGCCAGCACCAGCAGCCCGCCGAAGCCGATCAGCATGGTCGGCAGGGTCCAGTGCATGCCCTCGCTGAGATAACGCATGCAGAAGTACAGGGTCAGCGCCGGGCCGCCCCAGCGCACCGCATGCAGGAACGCGGTGGCGCCCGGCACGATATCCGGCGCGATGCCGAAGGCAGGCAACAGCGGCGGCACCACGCTGAGGAAGGTGAACATGATCAGGCCCAGGCCCAGCGCCAGCCACAGGGCCTGGCGGAACAACGGCCCGATCTCGCGCTCGCGGCCGGCGCCGTGCAGCTGCGATACCGACGCGGTGAGCGAAATCAGCGTCCCGATCGGGATCAGCATCGGCAGCCACAGCAGCGCGGTGCCGATGGTCACCGCCGCAAGCGTGTGGGTGCCGTGGTGGCCGGCAATCACGTTGTCGACGAAGGAGATCAGGCCGGTGGAGACATGGCCCAGGACGAGCGGCAGGGCAAGGATGCCGGTGGCGCGCACTTCTTGGCTGAAGCGCGGGGCAGGGGATGCGATAGACATGGTGCTGCAGGGGGTCGGCGACTACGGCTGCGCGCGAAGGGCACAGACACCGGGTTGCGGGGCGCCATCTTACCCGTTCCTGGGACATCGCGGCCGGGCCGGGTGGGTGACGACCGCTGCCCGGGTGGGTGACGACCGTTGGTCGTCACGCTTCTCCCGCCGGACCCGGGCAGCCTGGCGCTAGCGCCCGACCTGCCGGGCCAGCCAGGCATCCCGCTGGGCCGGCGCCACGGACAGGAATTCGGTCCGCACCGCATCGCGCTGCTGCGGCGGCGTGCGCTGCGCCACCAGCGTCAATTGCGACACCTGCGCCGCAGTGAGCTGCCGCAGCGTCGCCAGGGTGGCGTCGCGTTGGTTTTCCGGCACATAACCGAACATCCCCTGCAGCCGGCTGAAATGCTCGCCCAGCAGCGGGCCCAGGCGCCAGCCATCACGGAATGCCTGGTCCTGCGCAGTGAACTGGTCACGCAGCTCCTGCTGCCTGGCGGGCGGCAGGGCCGCGAAACGCCCGGCGGCCTCGCGCACGCGCGCCCGCTCGGACTCGCTCATGGCCCGCCACGCCGCGTACTGGCTGCGGCGCTCGCGCTTCTGTTCCGCGCTGAGCTGCTGCCACGGCATGGCCACCGGGGCGGCGGGACTGCCGATGGCGCCCGGGCTTGCGGGCCCGGAGAGCGGCAGCGCGGTTCGGTCAGGGGCGCCGTGTGCCAGCCCGGCAGCGCCCAGCAACACCAGCGCGCATAGACGCTTACTCATCAGCCGCCGCCGTTTCCAGCGCGGCCGCCACCGGCTCCGGCCGGGTCGGTCTGGCCTGGGACTCATCGACGGGCAGCGGACCACCCGCGGCCGACCAGGCATGCAGGTCTGCGTCGGCGAGCAGCGGGAAATCGCGGTCTGCCAGCATGGCCGCATCTTCTGTCGCCATCGGATCGGCGGCGGCGGCGGCGACCTTCGGCGCATCGCCTTCCAAGGCTTCCACGGTGACCGGACCGGCCTCGCCCACCGCGCCTTCCGGGACGACGGCAGGTGCATCGGGTACCCGCCCCTGCCAAGCGCGCCATCCGAGCCCGGCCAGCAGCAGTACCAGCACGGTGCCGAGCAGGATCACCGGCCCACGCCAACGGCGTTGCTGCGAGGACCGACGGCGTGGCGGTGCCGAGGGCGTGCGCTGTTCGGCTGCGGGGGCGCGCCAGGTCTTGGGTGCATCGTCCTTCCTGCCCGCCACCACCGGTTGCTGCAGTTCCTTCAGTCGCTGCGCGGGCAGTTCCCGGATCTGCTGCTGGACCTGCTCGGCCAGCCCCCGCCAGGCCTGCGCGTCGGGATTGCCTTGCCGATCACGCGGGCAGGCAGCGGCCAGTGCCTCCTGGTAACCGTCTACATCGGTATCCAGCAGGCGCGCGGCGGTGTCTTCATCTAGCCCGGCACCGATACGCAGCAGCAGCGCCAGGCGGATCAGCGGCTCCAGGTTGCCCAGATGGGCCAGCGGCCCCTCCCAGCGGCCGGTGGGGGTGTCGCGCAGTGCCTGCCGGGCCGCCAGCAGCGCCCAGAAGCGGGGTGGCCACTGGGCCATCGGCAGATCACTGGCCACTGCGGCGAACGCGCGCATGACCGCAACCAACTCCTGCTCTGCCCGCGCTCCGTCACCGGTCTGCAGCTCGGCGACCACCAGGGCACGGCGCTCGACGCCACGTAGAAATGCCGACAACGCACCGGCCGCAGTAGGGGATGAAGAGGCGGACGCTGCCGTCATCGGGGACTCCAGGAATTCACGCGGAATGATAGCCGCTCCCAACCAGAGACGCCGAGGGCTTGCTACCGACAAGCGTTCGTGCTGCACGTTGTGCACAGCGTCAAGAAAACCTGGCGACACTCATGCCCAAACCCCTCCCACTTCATGTTTCAGCGGTATTTCACACCTAAGTAATTGATTTCAATGATCAATATCATGTGGCTATTTTTTGACCACGAGAACTTGAAGGCTGTCGGCATCGGCACTTGCCGTGTTCCACCCTCGCTAACACACAGACTTATCCACAAAAGATGTGGATAACCCTGAATCTCCAATGCAGTCCGATATTTACCTCTTGTTTAGACTGTCTTCACTGAGGATCGACGCCCCTGAATGCGCACTGCGGTGGTCCCGGATGGGTCGGTACACTGCGCACCATGGAAGCTCCCCTGCCCACCCTGCGCATCGCCCTGCCGGTCCCGTTGCCGCAGTTGTTCGACTATCTGCCGCCAGAGGGTGCTGCACCGGAAGCGGTCGTTGGCTGCCGGGTCCGGGTGCCGTTCGGCCCGCGCGAGCTGGTCGGGCTGGTGGTGGAACAGGGCAGCGCGGATCCGGCGTCCAGCCTGCGCCAAGCGCTTGCCTGGCTGGATTGCGCACCACTGCTGCAGGGCGAACTGTGGCAAAGCCTGCAATGGCTGGCACGCTACACCCACGCGCCACTGGGCGAAGTGGTGTCCACCGCCCTGCCCGGCCCGCTGCGGCACGGTGAGCCGCTGCCGGAAACCCACCACTGGGGCTGGCAGCTCACTGCCGCCGGGCACGAACAGCGGGGCAGCCTGCGCGCCGGCAGCCGGCCGCGCCAGTTGGCCGAACTGCTGGCCGAAGCGGTGGTCGACGAAGACGTGATCGCCGCGCGGATGGACGACTGGCGCGCGCCTGCGCGCAGCCTGGCCAAGCGTGGCTTGGCCGAGCGCGTGGCGCTGGCAGTGGCACCGCTGCAGGCCAGTCCACTGGGCGGCCCCACCCTGAACCCGGGGCAGGCCACCGCAGTGCAGGCGATCACCGCCGCGCAGGGTTTCGCCCCGTTCCTGCTGGACGGGGTCACCGGCAGTGGCAAGACCGAGGTCTATCTGCAGGCCATCATCCAGTGCCTGGCCCAGGGTCGGCAGGCCCTGGTGCTGGTGCCGGAAATCGGCCTCACCCCGCAGACCCTGGCGCGCTTCCGCGGCCGCTTGGGGATCGCCGTGCACGCCTTCCACTCCGGCCTCAACGACAACGAACGCGCGCGGGTCTGGGCGGCGGCATCGCGCGGCGAAGCGCGGGTGGTCGTCGGCACCCGCTCGGCGATCTTCATGCCGCTGCCGGAAGCCGGCCTGTTGATCGTCGATGAGGAACACGACAACAGCTACAAGCAGCAGGACGGCATCCGCTACCACGCGCGCGATTTCGCCCTGGTGCGGGCCAAGGCGCTGGGCATTCCGGTAGTGCTGGGCAGCGCCACCCCGGCCATGGAGACCCTGCACAATGCGCATGCCGGCCGCTTCGCCCACCTGCGCCTGAAGGTACGTGCCGGTGACGCGATGCCACCGCGCGTGCGCATCCTGGATGTACGCAAGCGACCGCTTCGGGACGGCCTGTCGCCGCAGGTACTGGAAGGCATCGCCGAGCACCTGCGCAACGGACAGCAGGTGCTGGTCTTCAAGAACCGCCGTGGCTATGCACCGGTACTGCTGTGCCACGACTGCGGTTGGACTGCGCCCTGCCAGCGCTGCGATGCGCCGATGACCGTGCATGGCGCGGGCCGGCGCCTGCAGTGCCACCACTGCGGTGCGCGGCAGGCCGCCCCGCTGGCCTGCCCGGCCTGCGCCAGCCTGGCGCTGCAGCCGCAGGGGATCGGCACGGAGCGGCTGGAGGAACACCTGGTACAGGCGTTCCCGGACGTGCCGGTGCTGCGCATCGACCGCAGCACCACTTCGCGCCGCGATGCGCTGGAACAACAGCTGGCCCGGCTCGGCGACCAGCCCGGCATCCTGGTCGGCACGCAGATCCTGGCCAAGGGCCACGACCTGCCCAAGCTGACCCTGGTGGTGGTGGTGGGCATCGACGAAGGATTGTTCTCTTCGGATTTCCGCGCCACCGAGAAGCTGGCCCAGCAGTTGATCCAGGTGGCCGGCCGCGCCGGGCGCGCGCGCGATCCCGGCGAGGTCTGGCTGCAGACCCACCATCCTGGCCACCCGCTGCTGGAAACCCTGGTCAACGGCGGTTACCACCCGTTCGCCGCAGCCGAACTCAACCAGCGCCAGGCCGCCGGCTTCCCGCCGTTCGCGCATCTGGCGCTGCTGCGCGCCGAAGCGCAGCAGGTCGAACATGCCAATGCGTTCCTGCTCGCCGTGCGTGCGCTGGTGGGCGAACAGCCGCGCCTGGAAGCGTTCGGGCCGATGCCCGCGCCGATGCCACGGCGGGCGGGGTACCAGCGTACGCAGCTGCTGCTGTCCAGCGCGCAGCGCCCCGCGCTGCATGCCGTGCTGGATCATGTGGCGCCCTTGCTGCAGGGCTTGCCGGAGGCCCGCAAGGTGCGCTGGTCGCTGGATGTGGATCCGGTGGATCTGTACTGACCGGCCATCGTTGATGACGGGCCGCCTTTGGGGATGACGACAGGCTCTGGTGGGTGACGACCGTTGGTCGTCACGCCGCTGCGCTCGCCGAGCATGGCTCGGCGCTACCCCGCCATTGGCCGTCACGGCGCCTTTGGTAGCGACGGCCGCTGGCCGTCGATCCCGCCTGCGAACCTCAGCTCATCCCGGTCATCACGCCGCGCTGGTACGCCGGGCGTTCGCGCAGGCGCGCATACCAGTCCGCCAGGTAGGGCAGGTCCGGGCGCTGGATCGGCATCTCGAACCAGGCATACGCCAGCGCACCCAACGGAATATCCCCCATCGCGAAGCGGTCGCCGGACAACCACGGCTGCTTCGACAGCTCGGTATCGGCCATCGCCAGCAGATCGCCGGCCTTGACCAACGCGGCATTGATGCGGACCTCATCGCGATCCGCCGGTGCGGTACGCATCACCCCCCAGATCAGCTCGCTGTACAGCGGCGCCATCCGCGAGGTGGTCCAGTCCATCCACTTTTCACCGCGCGCGCGCTCGGCCGCATCTTCCGGGTACAGCGTGCCCAGCGCATAACGCGCGGACAGATAGCGCACGATCGCATTGGATTCCCACAGCGGCAGGCCGTTGTCTTCGATCGCCGGTACCAGCCCGTTGGGATTCATCGCCCGGTAGTCGGCGGCCTGGGTGCCGCCGAAACTACCGCCGACTTCGATCGACTCATACGCCAGTCCGATTTCTTCAGCACACCAAAGCACCTTGCGCACGTTGCTGGAATTGCGGCGGCCCCAGATCTTCAGCATGTGGTTTTCCTTGCAGGCAAACGTGCGCCGGCGTGGCGCGGGACCGCTACGATACGCCGGTCAGCCTGCCGTGGTGTTGCCGGTCCTGGCGGCCCTTTTGGTTGCCTGCTTGGCCACCGGCTTCTTCGCCAGCGCCCGCACGTACGACGATTTGCCGTCCTTCTTCATCTCGAACAGGCCGATGGCCGCCAGCAGGTCGCTGAGCTTGCCGTAGCCATAGTTGCGCGGATCGAACGAGGCCTGGTTGCCGATCTGGCTGCCCACCGGCCCCAGGTGCGACCAGCCGTCCTCACCTTCGGCCGAGGCCACCGCACGACGCAGCAGGTTGACCAGCTTGGTATCGCTGCGCATTTCCGCACCGGTCTTGCGCGGCCGTGCTTCGCTGCCCGCCTCGCCGGTCTCGCCCGTGCCCGCGCCTTCGGGATGGGCATCCGGCGCACTGGCATGGGCCTGCCCCAATGCTTCCAGATAGGTGAATTTCGAGCACGCGTTGACGAACGGATCCGGAGTCTTCTTCTCGCCGAAGCCATACACCTTGACCCCGTCGGTGAGCAGGCGCATCACCAGCGGAGTGAAGTCGGCATCGCTGGACACGATGGCGAACCCATCCAGGTTGCGCGCGTACAGCAGGTCCATCGCATCGATCACCATCGCCATGTCCGATGCATTCTTGCCGCGGCTGTAGGCGAACTGCTGGATCGGACGGATCGCATACTCGTGCAGCACCGCTTCCCAGCCCTTCAGGCTGGGACTTTTCCAGTTGCCGTAGGCGCGACGGACGTTGGCCACGCCGTGCCGGGCCACTTCGGCCAGCACCTCTTCGATCTTCGACGCGGGTGCGTTGTCGGCGTCGATCAACAGGGCAATGCGCTTTTCCGGCTCGGACATACCTGCTCCAGGCTGACGATGGTGTGCGGACAGTATGTTCCACACCGGCAGCGGGCCGTGTGACATGCGATCATCCCAACGCCCCCCTACTGGAGCCACGCGAATGACGCGCGAGCGCACTCCCCACCTGGTCATCGTCGGCGGTGGTTTCGCCGGCCTCTGGGCGACCCGCGCCCTTGCCAGTGAGCGCATCCGTATCACCCTGGTCGATCGCCGCAACCATCATCTGTTCCAGCCGCTGCTGTACCAGGTCGCCACTGCGGGCCTGTCCGCCCCGGACATCGCCGCGCCGCTGCGGCATATCCTCGGCCACCAGCGCAACGTGGAAGTACGGCTGGGCGAAGTCACCCGCATCGACAAGCAAGCCCGCAGCGTGCAGTTGGTCGATGGCACATCGCTGGAGTACGACACCCTGCTGTTGGCCAGCGGCGCCACCCACGCCTATTTCGGCCACGACGAATGGGCCAAGGATGCGCCCGGCCTGAAGACGCTGGATGACGCCATTGCCTTGCGCCGCAAGCTGCTGCTGGCGTTCGAGCGCGCCGAGGCCGAGCCGGACCCGGAAAAGAAAGCCGCGTGGCTGAGTTTCGCGGTGGTCGGCGGGGGTCCTACCGGCGTGGAACTGGCAGGAACCCTGGCAGAGATCGCCCGGCATACGCTGCGCAACGAGTTCCGCCACATCGACCCGGCGTCGGCCAGGGTGCGGCTGGTGGAAGCCGGACCGCGGGTGCTGTCCACCTTCCCCGACGTGCTTTCGCTGAAGGCGCGCCGGCAGCTGGAAAAGCTGGGCGTGGAAGTACTGACCGGCACGCCGGTGACCTCCATCGACAGCCTGGGCTTCCAGCTGGGCGAACAGTTCGTCCCCGCGCGCACCGTGGTCTGGGCCGCGGGCGTGGCCGCATCGCCGCTCGGCGCCACGCTGGATGTCGCGCTCGACCGCGCCGGTCGCGTGCTGGTACAGCCCGACCTGACCCTGCCCGGCCACCCGGAGCTGTTCGTGGCCGGCGATCTCGCCGCCCTGACCCAGGCCGATGGCCGGCCGGTGCCCGGCGTGGCGCCGGCCGCCAAGCAGATGGGCAAGCACGTGGCCGACACCATCCGTGCGCGCCTGCATGGCAAGCCGGTGCCGGGTCCGTTCAAGTACGCCGACTACGGCAACCTGGCCACCATCGGGCGCATGGCCGCGATCGTGCACCTGGGCAGACTGCAGCTGTCCGGCGTGCTCGCCTGGTGGTTCTGGCTGGCCGCCCACGTGTTCTTCCTGATCGGCTTCCGCAACCGGATGGTGGTGCTGCTGAACTGGGCGGTGGCGTACTGGAGCTACCAGCGCAGCGCGCGGATCATCTTCGGCGACGTGAAACCGCCGAAGGACCCAACGCGCGGGTGACCGGCACACACCCGCTGCGCTCGCCGAGCATGGCTCGGTGCTACCGCGGCGGCCTGGGTAGCGCCGAGCCGTGCTCGGCGGACGCACTGCGGTGTTACAGCGCTTCGCTCAGCCACGCCAGCTTGCGCGCACGTGGCTGCTTTTTAAGCTGCCACTCCGCGCGCGAGGCTTCGGCGCGGTCCGGGTACTGGCGCACCGCAAGGATCTGCAGCGGTGGGCGCGCACGGGTATAGCGCGCGCCCTTGCCGACCTGGTGGGCGGCAAAGCGTGCCTGCACATCGGTGCTGATGCCTGCGTAATAGCTGCCGTCCCGGCATTCGAGCAGGTACAGGAACCAGGGCGTGTCAGGGCGGGCCATGCCCTGATTATCGCCCAACCGCCGCCAGCGGCTACACTACGTGCCGGATGCAGGAGAGTGGTGCCACGCTGGCACCCGCCGAAGGCGCAGGCTCCCATGATCGCTCAGGCCGGTGGAATGGCATTCCACCAACCATGTATCCGAATCGCCGAGCTGGAGAGAGATCCGCAGGGATCCGCCGAAGGGGCACGCGGGCACGCCCGCTGAACTCTCAGGCAAAAGGACAGCGGGAGCGGCACCGGTCACCTTCGTACGGCGATGCACCTGCATCGGCGCTGCGTGCTGCGTGGCCGGCCCCACCGCATCCGGAGCCTGCCCATGTTGTTGTCCATCATCTACCTGATCGCCATTTCCGCCGAAGCCATGACCGGCGCGCTGTCTGCCGGCCGCCGCCGCATGGACCTGTTCGGCGTGGTGATGATCGCCTGCGTCACCGCCCTCGGCGGCGGATCGCTGCGCGACATCATCCTCGGCCACTATCCGCTGGCCTGGGTGAAGCATCCCGAGTACCTCGGCTTCACCGTGTGTGCCGCGCTGATCGCCACCTGGGTGGCGCGCTGGATGCATCATTTCCGCCGCACCTTCCTGGTGCTGGACGGGCTGGGCCTGATCGCCTTCACCCTGATCGGCTGCGCGATCGCCCGCGATGGCGGCCATGCCACGCCGATCGTGCTGATCGCCGGCATGCTGACCGGCGCCTTCGGTGGCGTGCTGCGCGACATCCTGTGCAACGAAGTACCGCTGATCTTCCAGAAGGAGCTGTACGCGATCATCTCGCTGCTGACCGGCGCGGCCTACCTGCTGCTGCTGCACTGGAACGTGGCCGACACCACCGCCATCCTGTGCTGCCTGGCTGGCGGCTTCGCACTGCGCCTGCTGGCGATCCATTACCGCTGGGAAATGCCGAAGTTCGTGTACCACGACGAAGTGCACTGAGAATGGGTAGGCTTCCTGCTGGGCGCCCACTCGGCATCGCCATCGTCGGCGGGCTGCCCGATGAGCCAGCTGCTCACCCGGTACACCAGGCCGGCGATGTACCTGGCGCTGGCCAGGCTGCGCCGGGATCCCGCCTGGCCCGGACGCCCTACACCGCGTACGTCGCCTCATCCCACCTGGGCGCCCGCACCGCCTCGTCGTCCCAGCGGATGATCTCCAGCTGCAGCAACCGGCCGTCTTCATCGGCGAACAGGATGATGCTCAGCGCCTCGCCATCGGCGTCGGGCACCTCGATGTCCACCGGATAGGGATGATCACCGGGCGGCGTTGGACGCGCGTGGCCGGCCAGCACGAAGCCCACCAGCAACGTGCTTTCATCCACCGCCATCGCAACGCCCGCATCCGCGCGCAGCTGCGCTGCCGGGTCGGCAGGCAACACAGCGGCGACGGCCTGGATCAACAGGCGTTCGTGCGCATGCAGGGTGCGTAATGGACTGGCGATGTCATGGGATGGCATGCCCTGCAGGATACGCGTGTTGGTGTGCAGCACACTTGCCTTGGTAGCGCCGAGCCAGGCTCGGCGTCACCTGCTGGCAACCGTTGAATCCCAGGAAGAAACCCGCCCCCCGGCGATGGACCTGGCGCCGGGTCATTACCCAGCGCCAGGCGCATCGCCGGTGCGGCTGCAGTGGCTGCCAACTCCGCCAGCCACCGCTGGTGACGGCGCGCCCCCGCAGGCAGCAGCCATCACCCACACGCGTTGCACCGTTCAGGCGGCTTCGGTTTCCACTTCCTCGGCGAGCGCCGCGATTGCTTCACGGCGTGCGCGCACGGCAGCGGCCAGTCGTTCCAGCACCACTTCAGTGGTCGCCCAGTCGATGCAGCCATCGGTGATGCTCTGGCCATGCACCAGCGGCTGGCCTTCCACCAGTTCCTGGCGTCCGCCGACCAGGTTGCTTTCGATCATCACTCCGACGATGCGCTGTTCGCCGCCGGCCATCTGCACGGCGATGTCCTCGATCACCTTCGGCTGGTTATCCGGGTTCTTCAGGCTGTTGGCATGGCTGGCATCGACCATGAGGCGCGTTTGCAGCCTGGCCTTGGCCAGTACGTGGCAGGCATCGGCGATGCTGGCCGCATCGTAGTTCGGCTGCTTGCCGCCGCGAAGGATCACATGGCAGTCCGGGTTGCCGGCGGTGGCCACGATGGCGGTATCGCCCTGCTTGGTCACCGACAGGAAGTGATGCGGATTGGTCGCCGCGCCCACCGCGTCTGCGGCGATCTTGATGTTGCCGTCGGTGCCGTTCTTGAAGCCCACCGGGCACGACAGTCCCGAGGCCAGTTCGCGATGCACCTGGCTTTCGGTGGTACGCGCCCCGATCGCGCCCCAGGCCACCAGGTCGGCGATGTACTGCGGCGAGATCACATCGAGGAACTCGACGCCGGCCGGCAGGCCGAGCTTGTTGATGTCGCGCAGCAGGCCACGCGCGATGCGCAGGCCCTTGTTGATGTTGAAGCTGCCATCCAGGTCCGGATCGTTGATCAGGCCCTTCCAGCCCACCGTGGTACGCGGCTTTTCAAAGTACACGCGCATGACGATTTCCAGTTCGCCGGCCAGCGCATCGCGCAGGGGCTTGAGCTTCTGGGCGTACTCGATCGCCGCGGCCGGGTCGTGGATCGAACATGGTCCGACCACCACCGCCAGGCGGTCATCGGTTCCGTGCAGGATGGCGTGCAGCGACGCGCGCGAGGCACTGACCGTATCGGATGCTTCATCGTCGCAGGGCAGCATCGCCAGCAGCTGCGCCGGCGGGGTCAGGGGTTCGATCTTGCGGATGCGGAGGTCGTCGGTATGGGGGGGCATGGCGGGGGTCTCTCGAACGTGTGGGGGTCCCCAGCGTGGCGGCAACAAAAAAGCCGCCAGGGTCGCTGGCGGCTTTCGGGAATGCGGCTGAAGGGTTTCTTCAGGGTGAACGCAGTCCTTCCTCCGCCGGTGGCTTCGGAAAGTAATACCAAAAGTACGAGTTGGCGTGACGTGCGTTCATTGGGGAGTATTGATAACACAGGGTTTCAGGGCTGCCAACTGTTACATCGGCAACTGCGGAAGCGATTGAGCCGGCTCTGCAACATCTGCACGGCATGCGTCGAACATCGCGATGCCGAAACGGAGAGTCAACAGCGTGACGACCAACGGTCGTCACCCACCACGACCAACGGTCGTCACCCACCACGACCAACGGTCGTCACCCACCAAGAGCAGCGGTCGTCATCCACTCTGGCTCGGGTGGTCACCCACCACGGCCACAAAAAAACCCCGCCGTTTCCGGCGGGGTTTTTGATGATGCAGGTGCTACGGGAAGCGTAGGACTTAGAAGTCCATGCCGCCCATGCCACCCATGCCGCCCATGCCACCACCGGCGCCGCCGGCAGCTTCTTCCTTGCGCGGGGCTTCGGCCACCATGGCTTCGGTGGTGATCATCAGGCCAGCGATGGAAGCGGCGTTCTGCAGGGCCGAACGGGTCACCTTGGTCGGATCCAGGATGCCGAACTCGACCATGTCGCCGAACTCGCCGTTGCCGGCGTTGTAGCCGTAGTTGCCGGTACCTTCCTTCACCTTGTTCAGGATGACCGACGGCTCTTCACCGGCGTTGGCCACGATCTCGCGCAGCGGGGCTTCCATGGCGCGCAGGGCGATCTGGATGCCGTGGGTCTGGTCCTCGTTGGCACCCTTCAGATCGCCGACGGCGACCAGCGCACGCACCAGGGCCACGCCGCCGCCCGGGACCACGCCTTCTTCGACGGCTGCGCGGGTTGCGTGCAGGGCGTCTTCAACGCGGGCCTTCTTTTCCTTCATTTCGATTTCGGTCGATGCGCCGACCTTGATCACTGCAACGCCGCCGGCCAGCTTGGCAACGCGTTCCTGCAGCTTCTCACGGTCGTAATCGGACGAGGTGTCTTCGATCTGGGTCTTGATCTGGGTGACGCGCGCCTGGATGCCTGCAGCGTCGCCGGCACCGTCGATGATGATGGTGTTTTCCTTGGAAACCTGCACCTTCTTGGCGCGGCCCAGGTCAGTGATGGTGGCCTTCTCCAGCGACAGGCCCACTTCTTCGGAAATCACGGTGCCGCCGGTCAGCACGGCCATGTCTTCCAGCATCGCCTTGCGACGGTCGCCGAAGCCCGGAGCCTTCACGGCCACGACCTTGACGATGCCGCGGATGGTGTTGACGACCAGGGTCGCCAGCGCTTCGCCTTCGACTTCTTCAGCCACGATCAGCAGCGGCTTGCCCGACTTGGCGACGCCTTCCAGCACCGGCAGCAGGTCGCGCACGTTGGAGATCTTCTTGTCGTGCAGCAGGATGAACGGGTCATCCAGGTCAGCGGTCTGGCCCTGCTGGTTGTTGACGAAGTACGGGGACAGGTAGCCGCGGTCGAACTGCATGCCTTCGACGACGTCCAGCTCGTTGTCCAAGCCCGAGCCTTCTTCAACGGTGATCACGCCTTCCTTGCCAACCTTCTTCATCGCTTCGGCGATGATGTTGCCGATCGACTCGTCCGAGTTGGCCGAGATCGTGCCGACCTGGGCAATCGCCTTGTCGTCAGCGGTCGGCTGGGAGATCTTCTTCAGCTCGGCGACGGCGGCGATCACGGCCTTGTCGATACCGCGCTTGAGGTCCATCGGGTTCATGCCGGCAGCAACGGCCTTGGCGCCTTCGCGGATCAGGGCCTGGGCCAGCACGGTGGCGGTGGTGGTGCCGTCGCCTGCGTCGTCATTGGTGCGCGAAGCAACTTCCTACACCATCTGCGCGCCCATGTTCTCGAACTTGTCAGCCAGTTCGATTTCCTTGGCAACGGACACGCCGTCCTTGGTGATGGTCGGGGCGCCGAAGCTCTTTTCGAGCACGACGTTGCGGCCCTTCGGGCCCAGGGTTGCCTTCACGGCATTGGCGAGCACGTTGACACCACGCACCATGCGGGCGCGGGCGTCTTCACCGAAACGAATATCTTTGGCAGCCATTGAATTCACCTGTTATGTAGCGCCGGGACAAGCCCGGCAGCATTGATATGAAAGGGGTCTACGGGGTAACGGATCGCGCGACAGCAGCTCAGCCGATGATGGCGAGCACGTCGTCTTCGCGCAGGACCTTGTATTCCACGCCAGCTTCCTTGTAGCTGCTGCCGGCGTACTGGCCGTAGATGACCTTGTCGCCGACCTTCAGGGACGGGGCGCGCACGCTGCCATTGTCCAGCGCCTTGCCCGGACCCACGGCAACCACTTCACCCTTGGTCGACTTTTCCTTGGCCGAGTCCGGGATCAGGATGCCGCCGGCGGAGATTTCGTCGGCTTCGATCGGCTTGACTACGACGCGGTCGTGAAGCGGCTTCAAGTTGCTCATGTGAGACCTCTCAAGTTGTTGATTGTACGGAAGTATTCCGGCGACTTTAGCACTCACCCCAGGTGACTGCCAGAACCGCGCGAGAAAAAAGCCCGGCAGACCGGGACACAGCAGAGATGGAGCCCGGACCTGCCCTTTCAAGGGCCTCGGAAAGAATTTTTTTGGTGACCACCGTCACGGCATTGGGCTCAACCATGCCGAATACGACAGAAGTGTCACGCAATCGGCTTAGATTCCCCCTTCAGGGGATCCGCTCACAAGGAGTAGTCGATGCGAATGCTGTCACCACTTGCCGCTGGCTGCCTGCTGGCGCTGGCGATCTCGCCCGCCCGGGCCGATGTCTTCATCAACGAACTGCACTACGACGACAGCACCCCGGCCGGGGACGTCGGCGAGGCGATTGAAGTGGTCGCCACGGCGGGCGAGGACCTGTCCGGTTACCGCCTGTACCTGTACAACGGCAGCACCCCGTCGGCAGCCAGCGTGTATGCCAACAACCCGGTCCCGGCCGGCACCACGGCCGCCTGTGGCAGCGCCCGTATCGCGGTGGTCAGCTACCCGACCAATGGCCTGCAGAACGGGTCCAACGATGGCATCGCGCTGGTCGATGCCAGCGGTGCGGTGGTCCAGTTCCTCAGCTACGAGGGCACCATCACCGCCGCCAGCGGCCCGGCCGCCGGCCTGACCAGCCAGAACATCCCGGTCGCCGAAAGCAACAGCACCGCAGCCGGCACCTCCCTGCAGCTCACCGGCAGCGGCAGCCAGTACACCCATTTCACCTGGGCCGAGTCCGCCGCCCAGACCTTCGGCGCCTGCAATGCCGGCCAGACCTTCAGCGGCAGCCCCGGCACCCCGGGCCCGAATACGCCGCCGTCGGTGTCCACCACCACGCCGGCCCAGGGCAGCAGCAGCTTCCCCGCCGCCGGTGATCTGGAAGTGGTGTTCAGCGAGAATGTCACGCTGGCCAGCGGCGCCTTGGCGCTGAGCTGCGGCCAGTCCGGCAGCGTGCCGCTGAGCCATCCGTCCACTGGCCGCACGCTGAAGATTTCCACCAACACCGCGCTGGTGGCCGGCGAGGCCTGCCGCTTCGACATCCGGGCCAGCCGCATCAGCGACAGCCAGGGCGCCCGGCCCGCCGCTGATTCGCGCATCGGCTTCACCGTGGCCAGCAGCACCGGCAACCCGGACCCGGGCAACCCGGGCAATCCCGGCGCGTACTACGCGCGGGTAAATACCTCCAGTCCGAGCCAGTTGCGCTGTTCGCTGCATGAAACCATCAAGGGCCACACCGCGTATCCGTACAGCGGCTCGGGCACCAGCACCTGGACCATCCTGGAGATCGCCGACGAAGATCCCAACAACGCCGGCAACGTGCTCGATGCCTACCGCAACCGCAGCTACGTCAAGGGCAGCGGCCGCGCAGGCACCGGCAGCGGGTTGACCTACAACCGCGAGCACACCTGGCCCAATTCGCTGGGCTTTGCCAGCACCACCGGCGACAAGGGCCTGCCGTATGCGCCCTACACCGACACCCACATGCTGTACCTGACCGATGCGCAGTGGAATGCCGACCGGGGCAACAAGCCCTTCGCCAAGTGCGACAGCAACTGCGGCGAGCGCGCCACCGAGTCCAACAATGGCCAAGGCGGCGGCAGCGGTGCCTATCCGGGCAACTCCAACTGGGTGCGCACCCCCGATGGCAACCAGGGCACGTTCGAAGTGTGGGGCAAGCGCAAGGGCGACATGGCGCGCGCGGTGATGTACATGGCCATCCGGTATGAAGGCGGCAAGGATGCCGCAACCGGCCAGTCCGAACCGGATCTGGAGCTGACCGATGACCGCAGCAGGATCATCAAGACCAGCAGTTCGCCGGCCTACATGGGCCTGCTGTCCACCTTGATCGACTGGCACCTCGCCGACCCGCCGACCGACGCGGAGCGGGCCCGCAACGAGGTGATCTACAGCTTCCAGGGCAACCGCAATCCGTTCATCGACCACCCCGAATGGGCCACCCCGGCCCTGTTCACCTCGGCCAAGCCCAGCAGCTGCCAGCTGGCCAACTGATCATTTTCCGATTTGCCTCATGCCCCGGTCCGGCCTTCTGCCCGGACCGGGGCCCTATACTCGGCGGCGATGTCGACCGCCGATCCCGTCCTGCTGCTGTTCACCACCTGCCCTGACCTGGCCAGCGCCGAGCGCATCGCGCATGCGCTGGTCGACGAGCGGCTGGCGGCCTGCGTCACCCGTCAGGAGGGTGCGCGCTCCACCTATCGCTGGCAGGGCGAAGTGACCACAGACAGCGAACTGCAGCTGCTGGTCAAGACCACCGCCAGCCGGCTCGATGCCGCGATGGCGCGGCTGGTCGAACTGCATCCGTATGAACTCCCCGAGTGCATCGCGGTCGAAGCACGCGCCGGCTTGCCGGCCTATCTGGATTGGATCCGGGCACAGACCCGGGAGGAACACAGTTGATGAAGGCAGCTTTCATGAAGTCAGGTTGGATGGCGTCGCTGCGTCGTAGCGTTGCGGTGTGCGCGTTGCTGGCGCTTGCCCTGCCCGCGTGGGCACTGAGCGAAAAGGACCTGCTGCCGGTGGACGAAGCGTTCGCGCTGAGCACCACGGCGACCCAGCGCGACCAGATCCAGCTGCAATGGAAGATCGCCCCGGGCTACTACCTGTATCGCCATCGCACCAGCGTCAAGGCAGATCCTTCGTTCAATGCCGGCGCGTTGAAAATGCCGGCGGGCGAGCGCCACCATGATGATTTCTTCGGCGAAGTAGAGACCTATCGCCAACGCCTGGCCGCGACGTTGCCCGGCCAGCCGGCACCCGACGCCGGCACCGTCAGCGTGGAAGTGCGCTTCCAGGGCTGCGCCGATGCGGGCGTGTGCTATCCGCCGCAGAAGCGCGTGATCCAGGTCGCGCTGCCCGGCGGCGGTGCAGGCGCCGGCATCGCTTCTACAGGCATTGCCGCAGCAACCGGCACTTCGCCGTTGGGCAGCCCGCTGGGTGGCAACAGCGGCGGCCTGCGCCTGCCCGGCACCGCCGCGGCCGTGCAGGGCCTGCCGCTGCCTTCGGAGAAGGCCTTCGGCTTCGAAGCCATCGTCGACGATGGCAACACCCTGCTGCTGCGCTTCACTCCGGCCAAGGGGTATTACCTGTACCGCGACCGCACTTCGCTGAAGCTGGAAGGGGCCAACGGCATCCGCGTGGATGCGCTGCGCTGGCCGCAGGCGAAGTCGCATCGCGATGAACATTTCGGCGACGTGGCGGTGTTCTTCGACCAGACCGACGCCACCCTGCCACTGCACCGCAGCCGCGCCGAGGCACTGGATGCCACCCTGGTGGTGACTTTCCAGGGCTGCCAGACCGATGGCATCTGCTACCCGCCGATGACCCGCCGGGTGCGGCTGGATATTCCCGCGGGCAAGGTCGACGCGACGGCGGCGACCACCGCGGCCGGCAATGAACTGCCAGCCGCATTGCCGCGCGAGGCACAGCGCACCGACGGCACGGGCGGCGAAAAGACCGACAACCGGCGCGTGGTGCCGATCATCCCCGACAGCATTCCCGCTGACGCTGCGGGTCTGGATGCGGCCACCACGGGTGCCACGGCCCCCAGCCCGGATGCCAGCGCGGACAACGCACAGCGCACGCGCCCACCGGAACCGACCAGCGCCAAGGGCCTGCTGGTGGTGCTGCTGCTGGCACTGGCCGGCGGCCTGGTGCTGAACCTGATGCCGTGCGTGCTGCCGATCCTGTCGCTGAAGGTGCTGGGCCTGGCGCAGAGCGGTGAGAGCCGCCAGCGTGCACGCGCGCATGCGCTCTGGTACACCGCCGGCGTGCTGGTGGCGTTCGCGGTGATCGGCGGGCTGGTGCTGGCCCTGCGCGCAGCTGGCCAGGCCGCAGGCTGGGGCTTCCAGCTGCAGCATCCGTGGTTCATCGCCGCGCTGGTGTACCTGATGTTCGCCGTCGGCCTGAGCCTGTCCGGGGTGTTCACCCTGGGCGGCAACGTGGGCGGCATCGGCCAGTCGCTGGCCTCGCGCAGCGGTCCGGTCGGTGATTTCTTCACCGGGGTATTGGCCTGCGTGGTGGCCAGCCCGTGCGTGGCGCCGTTCATGGGCCCGGCGTTGGCCTATGCATTCGCGGCCCCCGCGCTGCAGTCCATGCTGGTGTTCCTGGCGCTGGGACTGGGCCTGGCGCTGCCGTTCCTGCTGGTCGGTTTCGTGCCCACGCTGGCGCGTCGCCTGCCGCGTCCTGGCGCGTGGATGGAAACGCTGAAACATGTGCTGGCGTTCCCGATGTACGCCACCGCGCTGTGGCTGCTGTGGGTGCTGGGCAAGCAGCGCGGCGTGGATGCGATGGCGCTGGTGCTGGGCGGGCTGGTCCTGCTGGCGCTGGGGCTGTGGTGGTTCGAGCGCAGCCGCTGGCGCAGCCAGCGGATCGGTGCGCTGCTGGCCGGCGTGGTGATCCTGGCTGCGCTGGTGCCGGTGTGGGGCGTTGCCCGGCTGGCCCCGCCGGCGACCGCCGCGCAGGCTGCCGGCGAAAACGTGGTGGCCTATTCGCCGGAAATGTTGGACCGTCTGCGCGCGGACAACCGCGTGGTGTTCGTCAACATGACCGCCGACTGGTGCGTGACCTGCAAGGCCAACGAACGCGCGGTGCTGTCGCGGCCTGATTTCCAGGAGCTGCTGCGGCGGACCAACGCGGTGTACATGCGCGGCGACTACACCAACGTGGACCCGCAGATCACCGCCTTCCTGGATGAACACAAAGCCGTGGGCGTGCCGCTGTACGTGGTGTACGGCCCCGGCGCGCCGCCGATCGTGCTGCCCAGCGTGCTGACCCAGGCGCTGGCCGAAGAAGCGCTGCTGCGTACCGCGCGATGAAGCTGAGGCCGGCACTGCTGTGGACAGCGGTGCTGGCCGGTGGATTGGGCCTGTGGGCCGGGCAGCAGCTGGATACGTCTTCGGAGGTGGGGTCAGGTTCTTTTTCCGGTGCGGAAAAGGAACCTGACCCCACCAGTAAAGCGGCCACGGCGGGCATCGGCGATCCGCTCCCGCCCATCGTGCTGCCGGATCTTTCCGGCGCGCCGGTGGACCTGCAACGGTTCCGTGGCCGGCCGCTGCTGATCAACGTATGGGCAAGCTGGTGCGCCCCCTGCGTGGAAGAAATGCCCGAGCTGGCCCACTTCGCCGCCGCCCAGGGCGACCAGGGCGTGCAGGTGCTGGGACTGGCGCTGGATACCGCCGAAGGCGTGCAGGACTTCCTGCGCCGTGTGCCGGTGGACTACCCCATCGTGCTGGAAACCCCTGGCCCGGCCGACGCCAGCGTGCGCGTGGGCAACACGCAGGGCCTGCTGCCCTACACGGTGCTGGTGGACGCGCAGGGCCGCATCGTGCGGCAGAAGCTGGGACCGTTCGCCAAGGGTGAGATCGAAGGCTGGGCGAGCGGCGGCTGAGCGCGCTTGACCCGGCGGCCGCCGACCGGAACACTACGCGAGTGATTCTCATTTGCCGATGGAGATCGATACCGTCGGCCCTCCCTCGTGATACCCGGACCCTCGGCCCGGCGCTACCGGCTTTCTTCTCCCCCCGATGTTCAAGACCGTTCTCTTCCAGGTGCACTGGTTCCTCGGCATCACCGCCGGCACCGTGCTCGCCCTGATGGGTCTCACCGGCGCCACCCTCTCCTTCGAGGACGATCTGCTGCGCGCGTTGAATCCGCACTTCGCCGCAGTTGCCGCCCAGCAGGGCGATGGCCGCCAGACGCTGCCGCTGGACATCCTGGTGGCCACGATGGCCGAAGGCAGCGACACCGCCCTGCAGCGTCTGCGCGTGGATGCCACCGGCCAGCGCCCGTCGGTGGCCCGCTTCGATGGCGGCCGCGACAACTGGGTGTACTTCGATCCCTTCACCGGCGAGCGCTTCAGCGCACTGCGTGGCCAGGGGTTTTTCGACTTCACCGAAGACCTGCACCGGCGCCTGGTCGCGGGCGACCGTGGCCGGCTGGTCACCGGCAGCTGCACGATCATCCTGCTGGTGTTCGTGCTGTCGGGCATCTACCTGCGCTGGCCGCGGCAATGGTGGAGCTGGCGCAACTGGCTGGCGGTGGAATGGAAACACAGCGGCCGCAGCTTCCTGTGGAGCCTGCATTCGGTGATCGGCACCTGGGTGCTGCCGGTCTACCTGCTGATCGCCCTGACCGGCCTGTGGTGGTCCTTCGACTGGTACCGCGATGGGCTGACCCGCCTGCTCGGCGGGCAACCGGTTGCCACGCCCGCGCTGCAGGCAAGCGGGGCGCTGGACCTGCAGCGCGTGCAGGCCAGCCTGTATGCGCTGCCCGGCGTGCGCGAAGGCTACATCGACCTGCGCCTGCCGGCGCGCGGCGACCGCCGGGTCACCGCACGGGTGATGTCCGTCGGGCGTTCCCACCATGACCGCGCCTACGACACCCTGCAGATCGATCCCGCCAGTGGCGCCGTGCTGGGCCGGCGCGCGTATGCCGATCTGGATGGCGGTGAAAAGGTGCTGGGCAGCATGTTCGCGCTGCATTCGGGCAGCTTCTTCGGTCTGCCCGGGCGACTGGTCGTGATGCTGTCGAGCCTGCTGATGGTGCTGTTCTTCGTCACCGGCTGGATGCTGTACCTGGATCGCCGCGCGAAGAAGCACGCAGTGCGCGCCTCACGCGTGGACCTCGCCGCAGCGCTGCCGGCGGGCGATGCGGACGGGCCGGCGTGGCTGGTGTCCTTCGCCAGCCAGAGTGGCCAAGCCGAACAACTGGCCTGGCGCGCGGCCGGGCAGCTGCAGGCGGCCGGCATGCGCGTGCAGGTCACGCCGATGGCGCGCCTGGATGGCGGCATGCTGCAGCAGGCGCGCCGTGCGTTGTTCGTGGTCAGCACCTTCGGCGATGGCGAAGCGCCGGACAGCGCGCGCGCCTTCGAACGCAAGGTGCTGATGCAAGCGCAGGCGCTGCCGGAACTGGGCTACGCGATGCTGGCGCTGGGCGATCGCCAGTACGCGCGTTTCTGCGGCTTCGCGCGGCGGGTGGAACAGTGGCTGGGCGAACAGGGCGCGGCGGCGTTGTTCCCGTGCATCGACGTGGATGGCGATGACGCCGGTGCGCTGCAGCGCTGGCAGGCCCAGCTTTCCTCGCTGACCGGCGTGGAAGTGGCCGAGGACGCCGAGGCGCGCAGCGTGCTGCAGGAGTGGACGCTGCACGAACGCAGCCTGCTCAATCCCGGCAGCCAGGGCGGCGCGATCTGGCAGGTGACGTTGCGGCCGCCGGACGGCGCGGGCTGGCAGGCCGGCGACATCCTGCAGGTGGCACCGCGCCATGCTGCGGACGATGTCACTGCGGTGCTGGCCGCGGCCGGGCTGGATGTCGACGCGCCGGTGCATGTGGATGGGCTGGAACAGCGCGTGCGCGATGCGGCGGCGCGGCGCATGTTGCCGCCGATCGACCAGGTGCAGCCGGTGCATGACCCCGCGCAGTGGCTCGACCAGCTGCCGGCGCTGCCAACGCGCGAATACTCCATCGCCAGCTGCCTGGCCGATGGCCACGTGCAGCTGGTGGTGCGCCTGGTGCAGGGTGAGGATGGCCGGCCCGGCATCGGTTCGGGTTGGTTGTCCCTGCATGCGGGCATTGGCGGCGGCGTGCCCGCGCGCGTGCGGCGCAATGCGGGCTTCCACCGGCACGACGATGCGCCACCGATGATCCTGATCGGCAACGGCACCGGCATTGCCGGCCTGCGCAGCCTGCTGCGCGAAGCCGACGGCGCAGGCCAGCATGGCCATTGGCTGCTGTTCGGCGAACGCCAGCAGGCCTGCGATGCGCTGTACGCGCAGGAAATCATCGCCTGGCAGCAGCAGGGGCACCTGGCCCGGGTGGACCAGGCGTGGTCGCGCGATGGCAGCACCCGGATGTACGTGCAGGATCTGCTGCGCGCGGCCAGCGCGGAGCTGCGTCATTGGATCGCCGACGGCGCCTGTGTGTACGTGTGCGGTTCGCTGCAGGGCATGGCGCAGGGCGTGGACGACGTGCTGCGCGAAACCCTGGGCGAGGAGGCGGTGGATGCGCTGAGGGCCGAGGGCCGCTACCGGCGCGACGTGTATTGAGTAGTGTCGAGCCTGCTCGATACCGCCCCTGTGTCGAGCAAGCTCGACACTACGAGGGCAACAGATGCGGCTGCAGCAGCGCGGCCACCCAGTCCATGAACACCCGCGCCCGTGCGGGCAGATGTCGGCGCTGCGCGTACAGCAGGGTGACCGGCATCGGTTCGGACGGCAGCTGCGGCAGGATTTCAACCAGCGTTCCGTCACGCAGCGCCTGGCGCACGCCCAGCCGTGGCACCTGGATGATGCCCAGCCCGGCCAGCGCGGCGGCGGTGTAGCCATCGCCGCTGTTGACGGTCACCGCACCGGCCATCGGCAGGCTCCGGTAGTGGTCGCCATCGCGGTATTCAAACCCTGCGGGCCGTTGCCCCAGCGTGCTCACGTAGTGCACCAGGCGATGTCCGCCCAGCGCCTGGAGTGTGAGCGGCGTGCCACGCGCGGCGAGGTAACCGGGGCTGGCACAGTTGACCATGTCCATGCTGCCCAGCGGTCGCGCCACCAGCGTGTTGTCGTCCAGCGCACCGACCCGCAGCACGCAGTCGAAGCCTTCGCGCACCAGGTCGACACGGCGATCGGTGCCGCTGAGTTCGATCTCCAGCCCTGGGTGCTGTTCCAGGAAGGCCGGCAGCTGCGGCAGGATCAGGTGCCGTGCGAGCCCACTGGACATGTCCACCCGCAGCCGCCCGCGCAGCTGCGCGGTATCGCGGCGGAACATGCCCTGCAGGTCCTCCATGTCATCCAGCAGGTCGCGGGCGCGCTGGAAAAGCTGTTCACCGTCCGCCGTCAGCTGCACGCGGCGCGTGGTCCGGTGCAGCAGCTGGGTGCCCAGTGCTGCTTCCAGACGCTGTACCGCCAGCGACACGCTGGCCTTTGGCAGCCCCAGGCTCTCTGCCGCGCGGGTGAAGGAGCCACGCTCGGCCACATGCAGGAAGGTACGCAGTTGCGACACGCTGTCCATTGATTGTCGGCCATTGTTGAACAGTCATATCAGGATCACGCAGTTTATTCGCCCTCGCAAGCCCAATAGGCTGGTCACCTACCCGCCCGTTGGAGTTGGACATGTCCGTTTCCCGCACCCTGCTGATCACCGGTGGCAGCCGTGGCCTCGGCCGCAACGCCGCCCTCGCCCTGGCCGCCGACGGCGCCGACATCGTATTGACCTACCGCAGCCAGTCGTCCGCCGCCGACGAGGTCGTGGCGCAGATTGAAGCACTGGGCCGACGCGCTGCCGCGTTGCCACTGGACGTGGCCGACAGCGCCTCGTTCGCCGCGTTCGTCGAAAGTCTGCAGACCCAGCTCGCCGACTGGGGCCGTGAGCGCCTGGACGGCCTGGTCAACAATGCCGGCGAAGGCCACTACGCGCTGATCGCCGACACCACCCCGGCCTCGTTCGACCACCTGGTCAACGTGCACCTGAAAGGCCCCTACTTCCTGACCCAGGCGCTGCTGCCGCTGCTCGCCGATGGCAGCCGCATCCTCAACGTGTCCAGCGGGCTGGCGCGCTTTTCGCTGCCGGGCAGTTCGGCCTACGCGATGATGAAGGGCGGCATCGAAGTGTTCACCCGCTACCTGGCCAAGGAACTGGGCGCGCGGGGCATCAGTGCCAACACGCTGGCGCCCGGTGCGATCGAAACCGATTTCGGCGGCGGCCGCGTGCGTGACGATGCCGGCATCAATGCGATGGTCGCCTCGTCCACCGCGCTCGGCCGCGCCGGCAAACCCGATGACATCGGCCCGGCCGTGGTCGCGCTGATGTCGGCGGACACGCGCTGGATCAATGCCCAACGCGTGGAAGCCTCTGGCGGCATGTTCATCTAGGCGATCCGCAACGGCGGCCTCAGCCCACGACCGGCGTCCTTTTTCCCGATGGGGAAAGGGGCGCCGACCGCACATCGCCGACACCGCGCAGCTGGAACACCGCCACCGCCTCGGCCAGCACCTCCGCCTGCGCTTCCAGTGCACGCGCCGAAGCCGTGGCCTCTTCCACCATCGCCGCATTCTGCTGGGTACTGGCATCCATCTGCACAATGGTCTGGTTGACCTGGCCGATGCCGTTGCGCTGCTCCAGCGAGGCATCGCGGATCTGCGCCATGATCGCGGCCACCTGCTGCACGCTGGCCTGCAGTTCTTCCATGGTGGCACCGGCCTGGCTGACCGCACGCGTGCCCTGCCCCACCTGCTGCACCGAGTCCTCGATCAGTCCCTTGATCTGCCTGGCCGCATCGGCGCTGCGCTGCGCCAGCAGGCGCACTTCACTGGCGACCACCGCGAAGCTGCGACCCTGCTCGCCGGCACGTGCCGCCTCGACGGCGGCATTCAACGCCAGGATGTTGGTCTGGAAGGCGATGCCGTCGATCAGCGCGGTGATCTCGCCGATGCGTCGCGACGACGCGCTGATGTCCTGCATCGAACGCTGCACCTGCCCCACCGCCTCACCACCGCGCGTCGCCACGTCCGCGCTGGCACGTACCAGTGTGTCGGCCTGTCCGGCGGCGTCGGCATTGCGCGATACGGTATCGGTCAGCTCGTGCATCGAGGCGGCGGTCTCTTCCAGGTTGGCCGCCTGCAGCTCGGTACGGATGGAAAGATCCGCATTGCCTGCGCTGATTTCACCGGCCGCATCGCCGATCGAGCGCGCCGCGTCCTGGATGCCCGCCACGATGCCCGCAAGCTGGTCCACGGTCGCGTTGGCATCATCGCGCATGCGCGCGAACACCCCGTCCAGCTCACCCTCCATGCGTACGCGCAGGTCGCCCCGCGCCAGTGCCGCCAGCAGGACCTGCAGGTCGCCGAGGTTGTGTTCGAAGGTCGCCAGCAGGTGGTTGATGCTGGCTGACAGGCGATGCACGTAGCCCTGCTTTCCCTGCAGCGGAATGCGGCCGGCCAGCTCACCCTGGGCCGCCGCATCCACCAGCGCGCCGACTTCGGTTTCCAGCAGGACTTCCAGCGCACGGCTGCGCCACTCCACCACCTCGCCGAGTGACTGGCCGGCCTCGAAGATCGGCGTGGTCACCAGCTGCCAGGTGGTGCCGCCGTGCTGGATGTCGTACTCGCGTCGGCCGCTGCCGTCGATCCGCGCCAGCGCTGGATGCAGCTGTCGGGCAGGCCGGCCCAGCACGTCGTTCCCGCCCGCCCCCAGGGTCTGCAGCAACGCCGGATTGGCATGGGTCACTTCGCCCTGCGGATTGACCACCATCAGGCCGGTGGAGGCGCTGTCCAGTGCCTGCCGCGCACGGGCGTTCTCCTGCGCCACCGCCCGTTCGTGTTCGATGCGTGCGCGCAGCTGCTGCTGCATGTGGCCCAGCCGCTGCGCCAACTGGCCGATTTCATCGTGCGGGTTATGCACGCGCAACACCGTATCCAGGCGGTCCTCGGCGATGTCCTGCGCAAAACGCAGGGTGTCCTGGATCGGTCGGCGCACGGCATGCAGCACCATCAACAGCGTGCCGATCAGCACCACGGCCACCACCAGCAGCGAGGCGGCGAACAGCACACCCAGACGTGTGGCCTGCGCCTGCTGGCGGCTGCGCGCCTGCTCCAGGCTGGCTGCCTGCGCCTGTTGGAAGGCCTGCAGCGCGGGGGTGATGCTGGCCGCCGTATCCACCAGCGACTGCGCTTCCACGTCCAGCCCCATGCGGGCGGCGGTGTAGGTCAACAGCGCGCCCTGGTAGGTATCCATCAGATCGCGCAGCTGCTGCTGCGCATCGTCCGGCAGGCCCGCCAGCGCGAGATCGAACGGGAGTTTCTCCTCGCTGGCGCGGTCGGCATGCCGGGAGTCGCCGCTCAGCAGCAGCAGGCTTTCCTGCCGGCGCATGCGCTGCACGTGCAGGGCCAGCAGCGGGCGTTGCGTTGCGTCCACCGCCGCCTGCACGGCGTCGGCCGCCTGCGCCAGCTGCGCCGACATCGCTTCGTCACCACGTCCCATTTCATCCACTCGCGCGTTGAGCGCGGCGATGCCTTCGGCAAACGCATCGGCCTGGGTGGTCAGTTCGGCCAATGCCTGCCGACGCGTTGCGTCCATCGGCAGTGCCCGCAACTGCTGCAAGGTGGCCCGCAGCCGCTGCTGGGCAACCTGCAGCGCATCGCGGTCGGCGGCATCGAAACTGCGTGCATACTGGGTCTGCAGCCGCCTGGCTTCGGCGATGTCGGCGGCCAGCGTGGCGGCCAGTCCGGTGCCCTGCTGGTAGACCGCGAAGCTCTGTGCGGCACGCTCGCTGCCGTGGCTGGTCCAGCCGTACATCGCGGCAATGGTGACCAGGCCCAGGCCACAGACCAGCAGGCTGGCCTTGATCTTGGCGGCCACGCTGAGCCGGGCCAGATGCTGCAGGGAAGGCCACGCGCGCGCCGCAAGGTGGCGCAGGCGGAGGGAGGCGGAACGCAGGATGGGGGGGGCAGCCGGCATGACAGGATCCGAGGCGGAATGACGCATCGGTATCGGCCCGCGCTGGCCGGACTTTAGCCCGTTGTTGCCGGAATGTGCCGCGCTGCACGCGGGACGCTGCTCGTTGTAACAGCGCCGCAAGTCGCATCGATGACAGTGCACGCTCCAGGCTGTGGCCTGGTTCGCTGCGGCACCCCGGTCATTGCGTACTTCACCGCGATCCGGCAAGGCCGGAAACGAACTGGCCGAAGCGCTCGCACGCTCCGGCCATTCCGATGTACCGCTCGTGCGTGGGGCCTGATCAGGCCCTGGCGAAGGCCAGCAGGTCGGCGTTGAACTGATCGGCGTGGGTCGAGGTCAGGCCATGCGGCGCACCCGGGTAGACCTTCAGCGTACCGTTGGCGAGCAGCTTGATCGACTTCTCGGCAGCGGCCTTGATCGGCACGATCTGATCGTCGTCGCCGTGGATCACCAGCGTCGGCACGTCGATCTTCTTCAGGTCTTCGCTGTAGTCCACTTCAGAGAACTCACGCACGCAGTCGTACTGGCCCTTCACACCGCCCAGCATGCCCTGCAGCCAGAACGAATCGCGCATGCCCTGGGTGACCGCGTTGCCATCGCGGTTGGCACCGAAGAACGGCGTGGCCAGGTCCTGGAAGAACTGCGAGCGGTCACCGCCGGTGCCCTTGCGGATGCCGTCGAAGACATCCAGCGGCGTGCCTTCCGGGTTGCCGGCGGTCTGCAGCATCAGCGGCGGCACCGCACCGACCAGCACCACCTTGGCCACGCGGCTGCTGCCATGGCGGGCCACGTAATGCGCCACTTCACCACCACCGGTGGAATGCCCGACCAGGATCGCGTCCTTGACCTGGGCCTGCTCCAGCACGGCGGCCAGGTCGTCGGCGTAGGTGTCCATGTTGTTGCCGTCCCAGGTCTGGCTGGAACGTCCGTGGCTGCGACGGTCGTGGGCGATGACGCGGAAGCCGTTCTGGCCCATGAACAGCATCTGCGGGTCCCAGGCGTCGGAGCTGAGCGGCCAGCCATGCGCGAACACGATCGGCTGGCCGCTGCCCCAATCCTTGTAGAAGATGCGGGCGCCGTCTTTGACGGTAACGAAGTGGCTCATGTGGTTGGCTCCTGTCGAAGTGGATGGAACAGTGGGTCAGATGTCACTGTGGGTGTGCGGCACGGCGGCTTCGAGTGGATCGCTGCCGCCGACGAAATGACGTACCACCGGGTGCCGCTCGCCCCGGTGCAACGCACGCAGCTGCTCCTGTACGGCCTTGTCATCGGAGGTGATGCGCTCGTGCTGGCGCAGGTGCTCCAGCCACGACGCGGTGAGGAAATACTCCAGGTGCACGCCCGGGCTGGCGACATCCTCGGCCACGCCCCACAGCACTGCGCCATCGCGGCGGCGCACGCGGCCAAGCAGCCGCATGCACGCATGGAAAGCCGCACGGTCGGCGGCATCGATGCGGTATTCCACCGTCACCAGCACCGGTCCGCGGTCATGCGCCACCGCCACCGACAGTTCCGGTGCAGGCCAATGGCCGGCCGGACGCAGGTCCAGTTCTTCGGTCCCGGAGATGCGCACGCGCCATACCAGCAGGCCCGCCACCACCGAACCGACGGCCGCCACCAGCAGCGCCAGGGTGGGCGTGCTGCGCTGGGCGAGTGCGCCCCAGCACAGTCCACCGGCCGCCATGCCGAGCGAAAACACCATGATGTAAAGCGCCAGCGCACGCGCCCTCACCCACGCCGGAACCGCGGTCTGCGCGGCGATCTGCAGCGAGGACAGCACGGTGATCCAGGCAAAGCCATTGACCAGCATGGCCAGCGGCAACAGCACCCAGCTGCGCAGCACGGCCAGCCCGACCAGGCTCAGCGCCAGTGCCAGCGTGGCCAGCAGCACCAGCAGGTCACGGTCCAGCCGCGCGCGCAGTTTCGGCAGCAGCAGGGCACCACTGACCGCGCCGATGCCCACGCAGCCCAGCAACATGCCGTACTGCCCTGCCCCGCCCTGCATCTGCCCGCGCACCACCACCGGCAGCAGCGCGGTCATCGCACTGGCGAAGAAAAAGAAACCTGCGGACTTGATCAGCACCGCCTGCAGGTGGCCGGCCCGGCTGGCATAGCGCAGGCCGGATTTCAGCCCGGCGCCGAAGCCTTCCGGCGGCAGGCTGGCGACCTTCGGATCGCGCTGCCAGCGCAGCAGCACCACCAGCATGGCGGCAAAGCTGATCGCATTGAAGCCGAACGCCCACGTAGCCCCCAGCTGGGCAACGATCACCCCGCCGATGGCCGGGCCCAGCGAACGCGCGATGTTGATGCCGATCGAGTTCAGCGCCACTGCCGAGGCCAGCATCGGCGGCGGTACCAGTTCGGACACGATCGCCGCCTGCGCCGGCATCGCCATCGCCGCGCCGCAGCCCATGCAGAAGGTGAGCACCACCAGCAGGGTCGGGCTGAGCATGTCCAGGTGGGTCAGCACGGCCATGGTGCCGGCCACCGCCAGCATCCAGCCCTGGGTGGCCAGCAGGTAGCGGCGACGGTCGACGATGTCGGCCAGCGTGCCGGCCACCAGTGCCAGCAGCACGATCGGCACGGTGGTGGCCGATTGCACCAGCGCGACCATCAGCGGCGAGCCGGTGCGTTCGGCCATCACCCAGGCCGCGGCCACGTCGTTCACCCAGGTGCCGATGTTGCTGCCCATGATGGCCAACCACAACGCGCGGAACATGCTGATCTGCAGCGGCGCCCAGGCGCCGGGTGCAGCGGGGGATGCGGTGTTTACCATTGCCACGCTCCTACGATGGAGGCAAAAAGAGTGTTGCGGCCACCGGCCTGGCGCAGTGCCGGACCGGCATCCACCCAGGCCAGCTGCCATTGCCATAGCCAGTCATCGCTGGCCTGCCAGCGGGTTTCGGCCTTGTACTGGGTGCCGATGCGGCGCGCGCCACCGCCACTGCCGGGCAACGGCAGCAGCGGTGCCGGCGTGGTGTACACCGCATCGCTGCGCTGTTGTTTCCAGGCCAGCTGCACGCCCAGCTGGGTGCTGAGGCGCTCGCTGAGCTGCAGGTCCAGGGTCGGCTGGACGTCGAGCAGGTTGGCCGGCGCCAGCAGGCTGGCCTCGCTGAAATAGGACGACTTCGGGTACAGCGCATTGAAGGTCTGCAGGCGCCCATCGCCCGCATCGCGGTCACCGCTGGCGATGTCCAGCTTCACCCCCAGCCGTGGTTGCAGCGGCGCCTGGTGCCAGCGCCAGCCGGTATCGCTGGCCAGCGTCCAGGCACGGACCTGCAGCCGCTGCGTGGCGGTGTCCAGATGACCCCGCTGTGCCACTGCCTCCACGTTCCAATCGAGTGCATCGGCCTGGCCGAACCAGCGCGTACCCAGCGTCTGCCGCCGTTCGCGCCCGTTGCCGTCGGCGAAGCGTGCGCCGTCGCGCTGGTAATCCAGCAGGTAGCCATCCCATTGACCGCTGCTGCCCCTTGCTGCGCTGGTCGCGTACGCGCCCCACAGGTGGGCACCCGGCTCGCCGCGGTCGTCGAACGCGCCGGGGCGGTTGTCCACCACGCGCAGCGCCAGCAGATCCAGCCGGCCGGCTGCGCCACGCCAGCCCAGCCGCACGCCATCGAACGCCAGCCGGATGTTCGGTCCATCGCGCACCGACAGCAACCGCGAACTGCCGTAGCTGGCTTCCTGCCGTCCCAGCTGCAGCCAAGCGTGCCGCCCCTGCCAGCGCCAGTAGACCTGCTGCACGTCCAGCGCACCTTGATCGGTGCCGCCGGGTCCACCGGCGCGTCCCTGTTCGGCATGCACGCCCAGCTGCACGCGCGCCTGCCAGTCATCGCGGCGATACGTCGCCGATCCCAGCCCGCGCAGCAGGCCATAGCCATCTTCGCTGCCGCCAATGCCGAAGCGGGTGGGGTCGAAGTACATCCCACGCAGCCGCAGCGAGGCGTCCCACTGCACATCGCCGTTGCCCAGTGCGCTGCAATGGCCCGCCTCGCAGCCGGCCTGCGCCCGCGCCTGTGCCAGCGCAGGCAGTGCCAGCATGGCGAGGGTCAGAACGCGAAGCACGAGCAGCCCATGGCACCCCAGAAAGCCTGCAGGTCACCGGTAGGCGCCGCATGCTGTGCCGCATGGCCGTGTGCGCCGTGGGTGGCACAGGACGCGCCGTGGTGATGGTGATGCGCCATCGCCAGACCCGTGGCCGTGCCGCCGACGTGGTAGCCGCCGAAGCGGTTGACCGGTGACCAGTCCGGCATTGCCGGCGGCAGTACCGGTGCCAGCCCGTCGTAGTCTTCGCCGGCGTGCACGATGCGTCCGCCCAGCACGGTCAGCACACTGATGATGTCGGCGATCTGGTTGTCGTCCACGCGGAAGTAATCGGCCGACAGCACGATGAAATCGGCCAGCTGGCCGGCCTTCAGCGTGCCCTTGTGGTCTTCATCGCCGGAGAACCACGCGCTGCCCTGGGTCCACAGACGCAGCGCCTGTTCGCGTTCCAGCAGGTTCTCATCGCCATACAGTGCCAGCCCGCCCACGGTACGGCCGGTGACCAGCCACGACAGCGCGACCCACGGGTTGTAGCTGGCCACGCGCGTGGCGTCGGTGCCGGCACCCACCGGGACGCCTTCGGCCAGCATCCGCTTCACCGGCGGCGTGTGGCGTGCCGCCTGCACGCCGTAGCGTTCGACGAACGCCTCGCCCTGGTAGGCCATGCGGTGCTGGATCGCCAGCCCGCCACCCATCGCGCGGATGCGCTCGATGTTGCGCGGGGTGATGGTCTCGGCGTGGTCGATGAACCAGTGCAGGCCGTCGAACGGCACCTCGCGGTTGACCTGCTCGTAGACGTCCAGGATGCGCGAGATGCTTTCGTCGTAGGTCGCATGGATGCGGAACGGCCAACGCTTTTCCACCAGCAGCCGCACCACGTCATGCAGTTCCGGCTCCAGTTCCGGCGGCAACTCCGGTCGTGGTTCGTTGAACAGTTCGAAGTCCGCCGCGGAGAACACCAGCATCTCGCCCGCGCCATTGTGGCGCAGCAGGTCGTCGCCCTGGCGTGGTTGCAGGATCTCGCTCCAGCGCTGGAAGTCACCGACTTCACCGCCCTTGTTCTGGGTGAACAGGTTGTAGGCGATGCGCACGCTGAGCTGGTCATCGCGGTGCAGCTGTTCGATGACCTGGTAATCCTCGGGATAGTTCTGGAAGCCACCGCCGGCATCGATCACCGAGGTGATCCCCAGCCGGTTCAGCTCGCGCATGAAATGGCGTGTCGAATTGGCCTGGTACTCGATCGGCAGCCTGGGGCCCTTGGCCAGCGTGGCGTACAGGATCACCGCGTTCGGCTTGGCCAGCAGCAGGCCGGTGGGATTGCCCAGTTTGTCGCGCACGATCTGCCCACCGGGCGGATCCGGCGTGTTCTTGTCATAGCCGCAGGCCCGCAGCGCAGCACGGTTGAGCAGCGCGCGGTCGTACAAGTGCAGCAGGAACACCGGCGTATCCGGGGCGATGGTGTTGATTTCTTCCAGCGTCGGCAGGCGCTTTTCGGTGAACTGGGCAGCGGTGAAGCCACCGACCACGCGCACCCATTGCGGTGCGGGCGTGCGATCGACCTGCACTTTCAGCATGGCCAACGCATCGGCCAGCGAGCGCAGGCCGTCCCAGCGCAGTTCCAGGTTGTAGTTGAGTCCACCGCGGATCAGGTGGGTATGGCTGTCATTGAGCCCGGGCACCAGCCGGCGCCCCTGAGCATCAATGATCGTTGCCTCAGCGGACCAGCCGCGCATGATGTCCTCGTCGCTGCCGACGGCGACGATGCGCCCGTCCTGCACGGCCAGTGCCTGTGCGTGCGGCTGCGCCGGGTCGAGGGTGGTGATGCGGGCATTGCGGATGACCAGCGTGCTCATGCGACGCTCCTGCGATGAGGGGGAAGAAGCCGCTGCCAGGCCGCGGCCGGCCAGGCCCAGCGCGAGTGCCGCGCCAGCCCCCAGCAGCACCTCGCGGCGGCCAGGCAGGGTGGGGTCGGGGCTCATGACGGCACTCCAGGGGAAGCAAGGAAGGAATCAAGCGAGAACGTACCGGCGCCAGCCAGCGCGACCGACAGCAGCAGCAGCGTCCACATCACCGGGTACTCCACGCCGCCGCGCATCCAGAACCACCCGCGTGGCAGCGCCAGCAGCGCGGTGAACGCAATGAACGCTGCGCCGACCAGCGCGGCGAGGTGGGTCTGCCAGCCGAGCAGCACCGACAGCCCGGCCAGCACCTGTACCCCCGCCAGCAGCAGCGGCAACGGTGCCGCGGCAGGCAGGCCGAACCCGCGCAGCTCGCCGGCAAAGCCGGCAAGGCCCGGGCCGTTGAACCAGCCGAACAACTTGCCCAGCGCGTGTGGCAACAGAAATCCTCCCGCCGCCACGCGCAGCATCAGCAGCGCCACGTCCAGGGCATGGCTGCTGCCCATGCTCAGTGACCGCCTTCCTGTGCGCCGAACATGGTCTTGGCGTACTGGATTCCCACCCCGTAACCCCCTGCATGCTCGCGGGCGATGCCGGTGGTGAGGTCGTAGGTTTCACCGCGCGCCCAGTCGCGCTGCAGCTCAAGCAGGTACTGCACGCTGGTGATCGGCACCGCGCCGGCCTGCACCATGCGGGTGACGGCGCGCTCATGCGCCTCCTCGCTCACGTCGCCGCAGGCATCGGTGATGACATAGATCTCGAAGCCCTGCTCGATCGCCGACAGGGTCGGGCCGACGATGCAGACGCTGGTCCACAGGCCGGCGATGACCAGGCGCTGCTTGCCGATGCGGTTGATCTCATCGATCACGCCCTGGTCTTCCCAGGCGTTCATCGAAGTGCGGTCGAACACCGGCTGGCCCGGGAA
The DNA here is from genome assembly GCF_044901215.1 of Stenotrophomonas sp. NPDC078853. NCBI lineage: Bacteria > Pseudomonadati > Pseudomonadota > Gammaproteobacteria > Lysobacterales > Lysobacteraceae > Stenotrophomonas > Stenotrophomonas sp. NPDC078853. The sequence goes on from NZ_JBJDOQ010000013.1 coordinate 62,620, forward strand.
GATCGCCGGCAGTTCCGGGAACAGCGGACCGGAGAACGACTTCTCCGCCACGGTGGTCAGCACCACCGGCACCTTGAAGCCTTTGGCGCCCTTGCTGATCAACGAGACGTTGTTGCGCAGCGCGGAGATGTCGATGGTGTGGGTGGCAAACGCCATCTGCGACTGATGGTCGATCAGCACCAGCGCGTGGTCGGTCGGGGACAGCAGCGCGTTGCCGGGGACGGCGGTGGCCTTGTTCATGCGGTTGGCTCCAGGGAGGGTGGGAGGGAATCAGTAAGGAGACGCAGCGTGCAGCGCGTAACGGCGCGGACTGCAACCGGTGGCGGCGCGGAAACTGCGGGTGAAATGGCTCTGGTCGAAGAACGCCAGTTCGCTGGCAATACGGCCGACCGGCTGCGAGCCTTCGCGCAACCAGTGGCGGGCCTGGTCGATGCGACGCTGGCGCAGCCATCCGGTCGGGCTGAGCCCGGTGGCGCTTCGGAACAAGCGGGCGAGGTGGAAGCGGCTGACACACGCAGCGGCGGCGATCTGCACCACGTCGATCGGCTGGCCGAGGTTCTGCTCCATGAACGCCTGCGCGCGGCGGACCGCTGCCGCCTGCCCCGCATTGAGACCAGGCATCGCCGAAGGTGCGCCGCGGCACGGGGTGTCGGTGGCCATCGGCAGTGCTCGTGGTGGGGAGTGCATAGCGTGGCTGCAGACGCGCCGAGGCCCTACCCCCGACGGGGTGGGCAGCACGCTCACTCTTTCGGGGGGGGCACCCGCCGGGCGGCCAGCAGCACCCGCCGACCGAACAGACAGGCATCCAGCGAGTAGGCGCCGGGACCGAGCAGCAACAGGCAAGCAGGCAGCAGGACCAGCGCCGCGCCGCCCTCCCCGGTCCACAACACCAGCGTAGCCAACGCCACGGCCAGCGGGGTCAGCCCGCCGAGGGCCAGCAGCAGCGCCGCCGAGGCCGCGCCCCATTGCTGCCACGCGGCCACCGGCCAGGGCGAGCACATCGCAACCGCCAGGCACAGCCGTATCCACAGCAGGCCGATACCCGGGGCACGATCAGGAAACATCACGAACAGACGCTGCATTCCACCCTCCCGTGGACAGGCCTGCATGGTTACCTGATCCAGCACCGGCCCACCTGCCCCGATCGGGTAGGCCGCCAGTGCCCCCGGCCTGCGAGAATGCAGCATGCCGCTTGCACCTTCCCTGCTGCTGCGCCACGTGTGCACCTGCCTGCTGCAGGGGGTGTTGCTGTGGGTCGCGGTGCCGATGGCCGCGCGTGCGGCGCTGCCGGTGCCACCGCAGGCGCAGGCCGGGCTGCCCGGCTTCCAGCACAGCGCCTGGCGCGTCGGCCAGGGCGCGCCGGGAGATGTCTGGGACATCGCGCAGGATCGCCAGGGCACACTGCTGCTGGCAACCGGATCCGGGCTCTACCGGTTCGATGGCCACCGCTTCGAGCGCGACGCGGCGCCGCCGGGCAGCAGCTTTCCGTCCACCAACATGGTGTCGTTGCTGCTGGACCACGACGACAGCCTGTGGATCGGTTATTTCCAGGCCGGCATCAGCCATCTGCACCCAGACCGGCTGCGCAGTTTCCTTACCGGGCGCGATGTCCCCAACGGCCCGGTGCCGCGCATGGCACGCGATGGCGGTGGACGGCTGTGGGCGGCGCTCAAGGGCGGCCTGCGCTGGTACGACGGCCGACAGTGGCAGCCGCCCACGCCGGCGATGCAGGTTCCCTCCCAGCCCGCGCACTGGCTGCAGCGCGACCACCAGGGAACGCTGTGGCTGCTGGCCGGCAACGCACTGTGGCGGCTTCCGCGCGGCGCCAAGCGGTTCGAGCCCACGGAGGTGGAGGCATCACCGCAGTCGGTGCTGGCCGAGCGTGCCGATGGCAGCCTGTGGCTGGCCGACCGGCGACGCGGCATCCTGCCGGTGGCGCGCAACGGCACCGTGCTGTCGCCCGCGCAACGCGAATCCCGACGCCTTGCCGACCTGCGCGCCGATCGCATCCTGTTCGCGCGCGATGGCAGCCTGTGGGGCACCCGCATCGGCAGTGGCGGCGTGTTCCGGCTCAGCTTCGACGGCACCCAGCCCACACTGCTGGAAAACTTCGACGTGGCGCAGGGACTGACGTCGACCTCGGCCTCGCCGCTGCTGGAAGACCGCGAAGGCAACATCTGGATCGGCACCAACCTGGGCCTGAACCGGTTCCGTGCGCGCAGCGTGCATGCGCTGCAGGATGTCGGTTCGTCGGGGCCGTACCGGACCCTGTACCGCACCGCGGGTGGCCAGGTGCAGGGCTACGATGACGACCTGCGGATGTTCGACCTGCAACGCAGCCTGGTCCATGCCGGCGCGGCGGCGATGCAGCGCGCCAGCCTGCACTCTGCTGTTCCACTATGGCTGTTCCATGATGACGTGCTGTACCGACGTACCGCTGGCCGGACGGTAGCGTTCGCCGCGCCGAGCTGGACCGCCGGGCAATCCTTCAATTCGGTGTTCTTCGCCACGAAGGACGAAGCGTGGGCGTGTGCCGGCCCCTACACGCTGCACTTCAAGGACGGTCGATGGCGCAATGATCCGCGTCTGCCCGCACGCAGTTGCAGCCTGGTCAGCGTCGATGGACGCGGGCGTGTGCTGGTCGGGCATGACGATGGCACGCTGCACGTGGTCGATGGCCGCTCGGTACGCGCTTACGGTCCGGCGCAGGGCCTGGATGTCGGTCCAGTCACCGCCGTGTACGCACGCGGTGAGGAACTGCTGGTCGCCGGCGAATCCGGCCTTGCCGCACGGGAAGGCGCGCGCTTCCACGTGCTGCAGGCCGATATCCCCGGCGTGCTGGAAGGCATTACCGGCATCGCCGGTGAAGCAACGGGCACGCGCTGGTTGAACGGCAGCCGCGGCCTGCTGCGCACCGATGCCGATGCGCTGCGGGCGGCGGCAGGCAGCGCCCGCGCGCTCTCCCCGCGCCTGTTCGACGATGCCGACGGCATGCCAGGCATCGCGCTGCAGAGCAGCCCCACCGCCACGGCGATGCTGGCCGATGATGGGTTGCTGTGGCTGGCGACCAACCAGGGCCTGGCGTGGCTGGACACCACCCTGCCCCATCGCAACGAACGTGCGCCGGACGTGCGCATCGGCGAGGTGTCCTTTGATGGGCAGCATGCACTGCTGCGCGACGGACTGCGGCTTCCCGCCGGCACCGACCAGGTGCAGATCGACTACGTGGCGCTGTCACTGGCGCGACCCGAGCGCACCCGCTACCGCTACCAGCTGTCCGGCGTGGACAGCAGCTGGCAGGAGGCAGGCAGCCAGACCCGCGCGCACTACACCAACCTCATGCCCGGAACCTACCGCTTCGAGGTGATGGCCGCCAACGAAGATGGCGTCTGGAGCAGCACCCCGGCGGCACGCACTTTCCAGATCGCCCCCACCTTCATGCAGACGCTGTGGTTCAAGCTGCTGTGCGTGCTGGCGGTGCTGGCCCTGCTGGTGATGGCCGTGCGCATCCGCAGTGGGCAGCTTGCCGCGCTGGTGCGCGCCCGCTTGCAGGAGCGCCACGGCGAACGCGAGCGGATCGCGCGCGACCTGCACGACACCCTGCTGCAGGGCAGCCAGGGCCTGATCCTGCGCCTGCATGCCATCAGCCAGTCCGCCCACGCCTCGCCCGCCGTGCGCAGCAGCCTGGAGGCGGCCATGCAGCTGGCCGAGCAGAACCTCGCCGAAGGCCGCGAACGCGTTGCGGCGCTGCGCGACGGCCCGGCTGCCGGCCAGGACCTGGTGACCGCCTTGGCCCATGTGCATGAAGAGTTCGCCGGCCAGGGCGTCAATCCACTACGGCTAACCATCGAAGGGGCGGCACCGCCGTTGCAGGCCCACGCGGCCGAAGAAGTCTTCCTGATCGGTCGCGAAGCGATCCGCAACGCCCTGCACCATGCCCAGGCCGGGGCGATCGAAGTGGAACTGGCCTACGGGCGCAGTTGCCTGCTGCTGCACGTGCGCGATGACGGCCGCGGCATGACCGACACCCACGGCGCCGCCGACGGCCACTGGGGCATGCAGGGCATGCGCGAGCGCGCGCGCCGACTGGGCGGAGAACTACGCGTCTGGTCGCGTCCCGGGCTGGGCACCGAGATCGCGCTGTCGGTGCCCGCCAATCGCATCTACCGGCAACGTCCCTCCCCATGGCGACGCTGGCTGCCCAACAGGAAACCTCCAGCATGAACCCCAACGATTCCATCGGCGTGCTGATCGTCGACGACCATCCGCTGCTGCGCGATGGCCTGGGCGCGCTGCTGTCCACCCAGTCGGACATGCATCTGGTGGGCGAAGCCGCCGATGGCGAACAGGCGGTGGAATGCTATCTGCGGCTGCACCCGGAGGTGGTGCTGATGGACCTGCAGCTGCCTGGCATCGATGGTGTTGAAGCCATCATGCGCATCCGTGCACAGGATCCCAAGGCCCGCATCATCGTGTTGACGACGTACCGCGGCGATGTCCGCGCGGTACGCGCGCTGCAGGCCGGCGCCAGTGCCTACCTGCTCAAGGACATGCTGCGGCATGAGCTGATCGACACCATCCGCAGCGTCGCTGGCGGTCGCCGCGCTGCCATTCCGGCTCAACTGGCCGCCAGCATCGCGGCCCACGTGGTGGAAGACCGGTTGTCCCCGCGCGAAACCGAAGTGCTGGTCCACGTTGCGGCCGGCATGTCCAACCGGCGCGTGGGCGAGCAGATGCAGATTTCCGAGCAGACCGTCAAAGCGCACATGAAAAGCATCATGGAGAAGCTGGGCGTCGGTGACCGCACGCATGCGGTCACCATGGCCCTGCGCCGCGGCATCATCAGCCTGGATGACGAAACCGGCGAACGCTGAGACGGCTCAGAAGCGCACGTCCGCCTTGATGCCTACGACCACCGCATCCTTGCGCGATGCCAGCCCACCGGGGTGGCGCACGTACTGGACACCGGGCTGCAGGTCCAGTCCGGCGGCGGGCTTCCAGCCGTAGAAGACCTCGGCGACCTGCTCGCGCCTTGCGGGCGGACCGCGGTGGCGCTGTCGCTGGCTGTCGGCCACGCGCGGATTGACCCGGGTACTGGCAAGCCCCAGGCCGATGCGGTCATCCGGCCGCGAGCGGATGGTTCCGGTGTGGACGAGCTGCAGGCTGATCATCTGGTCGATCTCGCCAGTGCGGCGATCACCCTGTGCGAAGGCCAGCTGGGTCCGCAATCCCGATGATTCGCTGCTTGCGTTGCCGTGGGTCAGCTGCTGCTGCGCGCTGGCCCATCCGCCGTAGGCACCGGTGCGCAGCAACGCCATGCCGCCGCCCGCAGGGATCGGTAGCGGCTGCACCGCGTCCGCACGCGGCGCACTGCTGTACCAGCCACCCACCGCATACCGACCCTTGCGCCCGTCGAATGACGGCTCCCAGCCCAGTTCCAGCGGTGTGAGGGTGCCGACCGTGCCGGCCGGTGCCAGGCGCAGGCCACCCCCACGTTCATCGGCATAGCGGGGGTTGATCTGGTACGCAGCCGCACGCAGGTAGACCGCGGGCAGCGGCCGGTAGGTGACCACCGCGCCCCATTGGCTGAGCGGCGAATTGAACCAGTAGTCGCCCCCGAACAGCGCCACCTGGCCACCGCACAGCGCCAGGTTCATGGCAACGCAGTCGAGCATGTTGAAGTCCTCCCCCACCGCAAGACGGCCCGCCTTTGCGTCGAAGCGGCCATCGGCGGACTGCCGCCCCAGCCACAGGCTGCCCAGCCGCGGGATGTGGCCACGCCCATGGATTTCCTGGCTTGCCATCAGGCTGCCCAGGCCGGCCCGGGCGGTGACGCTGTCTCCGTCGCGCAGGCTCAGGGAAAGCTGGGCACGGGTGCCGGACCAGCCCCACAACCGCTCCAGGTCGAAGCGTGCGCTTGCGGACAGCTGGCCCGCATGGGCACTGGTGCGGCGCTGGCCACCGGCTGTGTTGCGCGCCGCTTCCACGGTGTAGCCGAGATCCAGCGTGATGCCGTTGTCCTGCCATGCCGGGCGGCGGCCGCCCCAGTCACCGGTGACACCCTGTGCGAGCGCACCCTGCGCTGCCGCGGCGAGACCCAGGCCGGCCAGAACACGCAGCCCGATGAAAGAATTGTCCACGTCGACTCCTTGCTGCAAGGAGCCTCAACGTGGCACGCCGTCCTTCGTTCTCCCTGCGCCGCGATATGGGTCTGCGGAGAAGGTCACAGCCTGTGCTGCAGGAAGGGCGAAGAATGTCAGGGTGTGTCCGCGTGACTGGCGCGCCGCCTGGTCAGAAGCGACGTGGCCCATCCCCGGCGTACCAGCTTGCCACGTGCTCCGGCAACCAGGGGCGCGGGTCAATGTCCAATGCGGCATAAGCATCGAGCGCGTCGCGCAGCGCCACCTCAACCTCGATGCGTTCATGGCGGAGATCGTCCTCTTCAGGCAGCTGCGCGGCAGACCATGCGTACAGCCGGTCAATACGTTGCAGCAGCATCGCCTGCAACCAGGCACGCAGCGGATACACATGATGGCCGCGCGCTGCCAGCCCGCGCACGGCGGCGTCCAATCCCTCGCTGGCGCCACGGACCCACTCGGTCTTCCCGCCCGCCTTCTGCTGCACGGTCAACGGTGCAGGCGAACGATGCAGCTTCAGCGGACGGCGCAGCTCCAGTTCCAGGTCACGCGCATCACGCTGGGTTTCCGTTTCCACCAGCCACCCATTTTCCAGGTCGAAGAATTCGAACCATCGCCGGTGCAGCGCACCGATGCGTCCGAGTGGATCGCGCGAGAAGCCTATCTTGCAGTAGTCCTCCCACGCGCAGGGAAACACATAGGTGAACCATTGGCCGTCGATCCGCACGTTCATGGCAGCGCCTGGCAGACCGGGCAGAAGAACGTGCGGCGCCGGGTGGTCCCCAGGTACTGCTTGGACACCGGCCCGCCACAGCGGGGGCACGTCCGGCGGGTATGTACCTGCCAATGCTTCTTGAGTTCGCAGGCCTTCTTCCAGGCCAGGAAGTCGAAACTGTACTGGCGTGCCTGGGTAATCACCTGCCCCAGCTTTCGCGGCGGGATGCTGGCGATGGTCGCAGCCGGATGCACGCGCGTGCGGAACAGCACCTCGTTCTTGATGATGTTGCCCACCCCGGCAAAGATGTCCTGGTCCAGCAAGGCATCGCATATCAGCGTGTCCGGCCGTGCTTTCAGCTTGCGCCGTGCCAGCCTGGGATCCCACGCGGGATTCATCACGTCCGCGCGCCAGTCGTAGGCATCGTCGAGTGGACCTTCGATGTACTTCAACGAGCAGGTGTAGAGATTGAGCTCGCCGTTATCGAAGGCCAGCGAGGCACGCGCGGTCGTCGGCTTCCTTTCGTCGATGCGCCACGTGCCGAACATCAGCAGGTGGGCGCGCAGGCTGAAGCCACGGAACTCCAGCAGGAAATGCTTGCCCCAGCTGCGCACGGACACCACGCGTCGGCCCTGCATGCGGGCAAGGTCGAGGCTGCTGTTGCCGGAAGCCACGCGCACCGTGTGGTTGCGGAAACGCGCCGCGGCTTCGCGCAGGATGACGATGGAAGGACCTTCAGGCATGGGCGGGCTCCAGCAGCGCCTGCAGGCGCAACGCGTTGGCCGTGGCGAAGCCGTGCGCGGTGTTGTCGAAGATCACCCAGGATGGGTGCCCCTCGGTGGATGCCACACGCACCTCTGCCGCCAGCCGATGCAGTGCCTGCTCGTCATAGTCGCTGTAATAGGTCCGCGGGCTGCCATGCCAGCGCCAGTAATGCCAACAAATCGCTCCGGCAGGCCTGGCGCCTGCATCCATGCGCGGCGGATCCGCTGCGACACGCGCGATGCCGTAGCGATCCATCAACGCCTCCGCCGCTTCATCGAACCAGCGAGCGTGGCGGGGCTCGCACGCCACGGGCACGGCAGTACGCCGGCGCAGCATCGCAAAGAACGTGGATGCCATGCGCGCATCGAAGGCCAGTGTCGGCGGCAACTGGAGCAGCAGCCCGCCGAGACGGTCGCCCAGGTGGCCGCTTTCATCAAGGAACCGGTCCAGCAAGGCACCCGTGCCGCGTAGCCGCAGCTCATGCGATATGGCGCGTGGTATTTTCACGGTGAAGCGGAAGTGCGCCGGCACCGCTGCCGCCCAGCGCGCATAGGTTGCCGGCTGGTGCGCGCGATAGAACGAGGAGTTGATTTCGGCCGCAGACAGACGCGAAGCGTAACGCTCCAGTGCACTGCCATCGGACTCGAACGCTGTCCGGTAGCGCCCCGGTATCGACCACCCCGCACATCCCACGCGCACCTCGGTTGCCACTGCCTGTCCTCCCAACGCCTGCCCGCAGCGTCTCCCCGCGACCGTTAGCAACAGGCGAAGTGCGCATGCCTGCGCCGTGCAGGCGCCGCTTTGACTTCGTGCACACCGTTGTCGGTGCAGCCTGTTGGCATGCTCGATTTTCTTCCCCCGCAGTGGTCGGTCCTGCCCCGCGCGTTCTATCGCCGCCATCCCACGATGGTGGCCCCGGAGCTGTTGAACAAAGTGCTGCTGCGCGCCGATGGCCGCGCCGCACGCATCGTCGAGGTGGAAGCCTATGCGGGCAGCGAAGACCCGGCGGCGCACTCCTACCGAGGCATGACCGCGCGCAATGCCACCATGTTCGGCGAGCCGGGGCATCTGTACGTGTACTTCACCTATGGCATGCACTGGGGCAGCAACGCGGTCTGCGGCGAGGTCGGCGAGGGCGTGGGCGTATTGCTGCGCGCTGCCGAGCCCCTGCTGGGCCTGGATGCGATGCGCCAGGCCCGGCCCAAGGCGAAGCGCGACCGCGATCTCGCCAGCGGCCCGGGGAAACTCTCGCAGGCCTTCGGCATCACCGGCGCGATGGACGGTGCCGATCTGGTCGGTGCCGACGGCGGCATCGTGCTGGCCGATGATGGCACCGCGCCGCCGCGCGATCCGGTGGTGGGCCCGCGTATCGGCATCAGCCGGGCCATGGACTTTCCGTGGCGCTGGCACGTGGCCGACCATCTGCATGTTTCGGTGCGCCCGCGGCGCTGAGCACTGTCACCAGACGCGCTGCTGCCGGGAAGCTCAGCCTTCCCAGCTCAGCCCGCGCGGTGCATTGCGGAAGCCCGCCGTACGCAGTGCCTCGGTAACCGGGCCGCGACCGATTTCCGCATCGTTGATCCGGTCCAGGGTGAACGACTGGCGCCGGCCCCGACGCAGCGCCGCGGCCAGCGCGCAGGCCGAGGCAGTCAGCAGATCGGCGTGCGCGGGATCCTCGCCGTCGAAATACAGCAGCAGGGAACGTCCGCCCTGCGCCAGGTACATCCGCAACGCGCCGCCTGCCAGCACCACCAACGCGCCGGACCGGCGCACCGGCCGCGGCGGGCCACATGCGCCGGCCACGCCAGCAGCGTGCCGTAGGCATTGGCAGGGTCCACCGCCGACAGGCCGATGGCCATCGCGGATGCGGCAGGCGTGGTGTCATCGGCGATATCACGCAGCCGGTCGACGTTGGAACGTTCGGCGAACTGCGCACCGCCCAGTCCTTCCACGAAACGTCCACGCAGCACCCGGCCGGCATCCTCCATGCCCCGGTAGACCTGCTGCAACGCAGGGAAGCCGCCGGCGATGCCTTCTGCCACCGCAGCGCCGCGCGTCACCACGCCGTGGCGATCCAGCAACGCTTCAGCCAGTGCGACCGCACGCACGGTGTCACTGGCAGCATCCCGCTGCAGCAGCGACCAGCGGCCGGCCAACGAAGGCGCGTCGTAGGTCGCCGGGCCGGAGGACGGCACCCCGGCGGCAGGCACTGCATCGTCCATCGGTACGCCCATGAACCCGCGGCGGCGGCGCGACGCGTGCGATGCGCGTGCGCGGGATGGCGCGCGAGCCATTGACAGCGCCCGCAGCGGCGCCCAGATATCCGTTGCCACGCGGCCCTGCCAGGCGAGCCCCCACAGTGCGGCATGCAATGATTCCGGCGACAGATCGATGCCTGCTGCGAGATGGTCCGCCGCCTGTATCCGGGCATGGATGCTCGTCGCAAGTTGCCGTGCAAAGAATCCACCACCGTCTGCCAGCACCGACAGGATCACCTCCTGCAGCGGCGACACCGCGCCTTCGCTGATCACCGGCAGCGTCTCCGCAGCCACCTGCTGCAGATGCAGCGACACCAGCCCATCGTCCTCGCCCAGCGTGCCGTGCCCGCACCACAGCACGCTGCCGGTGGCCAGCAGCTGGTCCAGCAACGCAGGCGCATAATCCCGTACACGCGCCGGCAGGACCTGGTTCTCCCAGGCAGAAACAGGCAGCGGCACCCCGGCCAGTTGTTCCACCACCCGCAGCACGCCTTCGCTGCCTTCCAGCGTGCCGATGACCTGCACAGCCGAACCCAGTGCAGCATGCCCGGCCGCCGATCCCAGCAACGCGTGGCGTTCCAGCAACAAGCGCACATACGCCGTTCCCGGCACCGGTCGGGTCGCTTCGCGTGCCGCCTGCAGCGAGCGCACGCGCAGCCGGCGGAACACCGCCTCGGCCATCCATTCGTGGCGCGCCAGTGGCGTGCCGTGCGCGGACGGCGTAGCGCCGAACCGGCCGCTGAGCAGCTTGCCCTGCTCAGCCAGGCGCGCCAGTGCGTTGTCGGCCACCGCCACACCCAGCCCGAACCGGGCGGCGACATCGGCCGTGGTGAACGGACCACGCGTGCGCGCGAATCGTGCGACCAGATCGCCCAGCGGATCCGGTGACGGCAGCAGGAACACTGCGGGAATCGGTCCGGGAAGCGCGATTCCCAGTGCATCGCGCAACCGGCCGGCATCTTCGATCGCCGCCCAGCGTGCTTCACCTGCCAGCGCGACGGCGATGATGCGTTGCTCTTCCTGCAGCGCCGCCAGGTGCGCGCGCACGTCACCATCGGCATCATGCAACCGCACGGCAAGCTCGCCCACAGACAACGGACCCAGTTCGCGCAGCAGGTCGGCAACGCCCTCCTTGCCCGCGGCACGCCGATCCGGCGCCAGCCGCTGCAGCTCGTCCACCACGCGCTCGACCACGCCAGCATCCAACAGCTCGCCTATATCCACCTGGCCCAGCAGGTCAGCCAGCAAGCCACTGTCCAAGGACAGGATCGAGGCGCGACGCTCGGCCAGCGGGACATCGGTGCCGTACATGAACTCGGCGACGTAGCCGAACAGCAGGTTGGCCGCGAATGGCGATGGCACTGCGGTGGTGACCTCGGCGATCTGCACGTGGCCAGCCTCCAGGCGCTGCATCAGCCCGCCCAGCGCATCGAGGTCGTAGACATCCTGCAGGCACTCGCGTGCAGTTTCGATCAGGATCGGGAAATCCGGATAGGCGCTCGCCACGTCCAGCAACTGGCCCGCGCGCAGGCGCTGCTGCCACAGCGGCGAGCGGCGTCCTGGCGTGCGCCGTGGCAACAGCAACGCGCGCGAAGCACATTCGCGGAAGCGGGCAGCGAACAGCGCCGAGCTGCCGACCGCGGCGGTTACCTGGCGCCGCAGCGGCTCGGGCTCGAACAGGAACAGATCCGCACCCGGCAGGTGCCCGCTGCTGTCCGGAATGCGCGCCATGATGCCGTCCTCGCTGGATACCACGGAAGGATCGACGTGCCAGCGTTCGCGGATCCGCTCTGCGATCGCCAGCGCCCACGGATCATGCACGCGGCGGCCATACGGCGAATGCAGCATCACCCGCCAGTCGCCCAGTTCATCGCGGCAGCGTTCAACCACCAGTTGCCGGTCCGTCGGCAGCACGCCGGTCGCCTGCCGCTGCTCACCGAGCAGGCCGAGGATGTTGGTGATGGCGCGTCCATCCAGGCCGCTGGCCTGGAGCCGTGCGGCCACTGCCTCCGGAAAGGCGCCCTCCTCCGTCGCCGCGCCATCCAGCTCAGCCAGGAACGCGCCGATCGCCGCGCCGAGTTCGGCCGGACGGCCGGCATTTTCGCCGCGCCAGAATGGCAAGCGTGCCGAGCGCCCCGGGGCCGGAGTGACGATCACCTGGTCATGGGTGATCTGTTCCACCCGCCACGAGGTGGCGCCGAGGGTGATCACATCGTTCACCCGCGACTCGTGCACCATCTCTTCGTCCAGCTCGCCGACCCGGCGCGAGCCGGCACGCTCCTCACCTTCCGGCAGCACGACGCTGAACATGCCGCGGTCCGGGATGGTGCCACCACTGGTCACCGCCAGCTGGCGCGCACCGGGGCGCGCGGTGAGTTTTCCGCTGTCGCGGTTCCATACCAAGCGCGGTCGGAATCCGGCGAAATCATCCGAGGGATAGCGTCCGGCCAGCATGTCCAGCACCGCATCGAAGGCGCTGCGTGGCAGCTCGCGATAGGGTGCGGCGCGGCGTACGCAGGCGTACCAGTCCTCCACGTCCAGCGCGTCCATCGCCACTGCGGCCACGGTCTGCTGGGCCAGCACGTCCAACGGATTGCGCGGTGGATCCAGCGCTTCGATGCGACCGGCCAGCATGCTGTCGACGATCACCGCTGCATCGATCAGGTCACGCCGGGTGCGCGGGTAGACGAAGCCGGTGGAGATGCCACCCACCTGGTGGCCGGCGCGCCCGACCCGCTGCAACGCACTGGCCACCGAAGGCGGCGCGGCGACCTGGATCACCAGGTCCACCAGTCCCATGTCGATGCCCAGTTCCAGGCTGGAGGTGGCGACCACGCAGCGCAGTGCGCCTGACTTGAGCGCTTCTTCGATCTCGCGCCGCTGTTCCTTGCTGACCGAGCCGTGATGCGAGCGCGCCAGCAGCGGCTCGGCACCGGTGGAGCGCCCCGCCGTGCCGCCATTGAACGAACTGAAGGCCGTGGGATCGCGCTGGCCCGACGCCCCCCCGCCCGCATCGGTCTCCAGGCGTTCGGCATACAGTGCGTTGAGCCGCGCGGTCAGCTTTTCCGCCACGCCGCGCGAGTTGGCGAACACGATGGTGGAGCGCCAGCGCAGCACCTCTTCGAGGATGCTGGCCTCGACATGGGGCCAGATTGAACCCACCCGCGTGGACGACTCGCCCGCGCCGGAACCCGCCCCCTGCGTGGGCAGGTCGGCCATGTCCTCCACCGGCACCACGATGCGCATCGCCAGCTGGCGCGAAGACGGTGGCTGCACCACGCTGACCGCACGGCCGCCACCAAGGAAGCGCGCCACCTCGTCCACCGGGCGCACCGTGGCCGACAAGCCGATTCTTTGTGCAGGCGCCTGCAGCAGGTTCTCCAGCCGCTCCAGGCTGAGTGCCAGGTGTGTGCCACGCTTGCTGCCGGCCACCGCATGGATTTCATCGATGATCACCGTATGCACATGGCGCAGCGTGTCGCGCACGTTGGAGGTGAGCATCAGGAACAGCGATTCCGGCGTGGTGATCAGGATGTCCGGTGGACGCCGCGCCAGCCGCGCGCGCTCGGACGCGGTGGTGTCACCGCTGCGTATCGCCACTGACAGGTCCACGTCCGGATCGCCGCGCCGAGCGCGCTCGGCACGCACGCCCTGCAGCGGCACCTGCAGGTTGCGTTGCACGTCCGCCCCCAGTGCCTTGATCGGGGAGATGTACAGCACGCGGGTGGTTCCCCGCTGTGGCAGCAGGCCAGTGCGCGCCTGCTGGTCGCGTTCGGTGAACAACTGGTCGATGGCATGCAGGAACGCGGCCAGCGTCTTGCCCGAACCGGTGGGCGCGATGACCAGCGTGTGCTGCCCCTGGCTGATTGCCGCCCAGGCGTCTACCTGCGCTGGCGTTGCAGCGGGGAATGCGCCGCTGAACCATGTGCGCGTGGCGGGGGCGAAGGCGGCGGGAAGGGCGTCGAGGGAGCTGGGCATGGCCCATTATGCGAGCCGCAGCGTGCACTCTGCGGGCAGCCCACCGCGGGTCCCATTGAAGCGCATTAGCGCATTACGGTGTGGCGCTGCAGCCACCGCAGCGCCACGGCAGGCGGCGCCGTGATCAGTGGATCGCGAGCTGCCTGATCAGTACGTCCGCCGCTTCGGTGGAGGACGCCGGATTCTGCCCGGTGATCAGCAATCCATCGCGGACCACGTACGAACCCCAGTCCGGGCCCTTGGAATAGTGGCCACCGTTGGCCTTCAGTTCGTCCTCGACCAGGAACGGCACCACCTGGGTCAGGCCCACGCCTTCCTCTTCGGTGTTGGTGAAACCGGTGACCTGCAGGCCTTCCACCAGCGGGCGACCGGTGGCGGCCTTGACGTGGCGCAGCACGCCGGGGGCGTGGCAGACCAGCGCGACCGGCTTGTCCGCTGCGATGAACGATTCGATCAGGGCGATGGAATCACGATCTTCGGCGAGATCCCACAGCGGCCCGTGGCCACCGGGATAGAACACCGTGTCGAAATCGGCCTGCGACACGCTGTCCAGGCGCACGGTGCGGGCCAGCTGTGCATTGGCCTCGGCGTCGGCTTCGAAGCGCCGGGTCAGCGCGGTCTGGAAATCAGGCTCGTTGCTCTTCGGGTCCAGCGGCGGCTGCCCGCCTTTCGGCGAGGCCAGCACGATCTCGGCGCCGGCGTCCTTGAAGGTGTAGTACGGCGCGGCCAGTTCTTCCAGCCAGAAGCCGGTCTTCTTGCCGGTGTCGCCGAGTTGGTCGTGGGAGGTGAGAACAATGAGGACTTTCATGGGTGTGCTCCAGTGAGGTGCAGATACAACAAAAATTAGACCGGTCGTCTAGGAAATTGCGCGTGAAAAAGGACAAACGTGTCGCCCCCTGCGTTCAGGGAACGGCGGTGTTGGCGGGTAGACCCAGCAGGTGACGGGTGGTGCGCAGCGCGTTGTCGAACGGCTGCGGAGTACGGACGATCTTGACCATGATGCTGGCGCCCAACCACAGCTGGTAGAGGCTCTGCGCCAGCGCCTTGGCGTCGTCCTGGACCGGCAACGAGCCTTCCGCCTGGCCGGCTTCGATCGCCGCAGCCATGCCGGCGATGATCGCCGCAGTGCCGCGATCCAGCGCCGATCGCATGCTGTCGGAAAGGTCTGCCACTTCGGCGCCCAGCTTCACCGCCAGGCACTTGCCCTGGCAGTCCTCGAAGGATTGGTTGTCCTGCCAGGCGGCGAAATAGTCTTCGATCTGCGCGGCCTTGGTCTTGCCGGGCTGGCGGAAGATGCGCTCCATGTCGGCCACATAGGCCTCGAAGTACCCCTCCAGCAGCGCCTCGCCGAAGGCGTCCTTCGAGCCGAAGTAGTGGTAGAACGAGCCCTTGGGCACGCCGGCAGCGGCCAGCACTTCATTCAGTCCGACCGCCGAAAAGCCTTTGCCGCCCATGATCCGCTGGCCAGTGGCCAGGATCTTTTCGCGGACGTTGGCGGTGGCGGGGACGGCGTTCATGGCAGCCACTATATACCCGATTAGACCAGTCGTCTAGGATCCCGCCAAAGCCGCCTCACGGTTCATACCCGGATCGGCCCCGCCCGCGACAGGCTTGCCAGTTGCGCGTCGATTTGGTCCAGCGCCGGGTCCGGATCCATTTCCGGATCGGCTTCCAGCCGGGCGGCCAACGCGGCCAGCGCCGGCCGCCCGACCAGCCCGGCGGCCCCATGCAGGCGATGCGCGTAAAAGATGATGCGCGCGAGATCGCTGGCATCCACCGCGTCGCGCAGCTTGTGCAGATCGTCGGCCAGCAGCACGCGCAGGTCTGGCTCCAGCCGGTCTACGGTGACCCGTTCGATGGCCTCCAGCGCGGCGGTCTGCCCCGCCCTGTCGGCGGATCCCGCTGCAGCAGTGCGGCCGGTCCACAGCGCCAGCATGCCCTGCAGTTCGGCCAAGCGGATCGGCTTCTTCAACACGCCGTTCATGCCGGCCTGCTGGCAACGCGCCAGGTGGGCAGCATCGCTGGCAGCGGATATGGCGATGATCGGCAGGTCGGCCACGCCCGGGATGCCCGCCGCGCGGATCATCCGGCTTGCCTGGTAGCCGTCGATGTCCGGCATGAAGCAGTCCAGCAGCACGATGTCCGGCAGGTCCGCGGTGAGCGTGGCCAACGCCTGCGCGGCACTGTCTGCCAGCATCGCCACCGCGCCCAGCCGGCCGAGCTGTTCCTCCAGCACCATGCGGTTGGGCGCATGGTCATCGACCACCAGCACGCGCACGCCCCGCAGCACGCCGCCCGGCGTGGCGACGGCAGGTGCAGCTGCGGCATCGGTACGCTCGGCCGGGATCCGCAGCGACACCGTGGTGCCTTCGCCTTCCACGCTGTGCAGGTCGATCTGGCCGCCCATCAGCTGCACCAGATCGTGGCTGATCGACAGCCCCAGGCCGGTGCCGCCGTACTGGCGCGAGATGCTGCCGTCGGCCTGCGTGTAGGGATCGAACAGGTGGCCCTGCAGCGCTGCGGGAATCCCGCAGCCGGTGTCGGTCACCGCCGCGTGCAACCAGGTGCCGGCCGGTGCGTCCTGCACCTGCAGCGCCAACCGGATGCTGCCGCGCTCGGTGAACTTGCGCGCGTTGCCGAGCAGGTTCATCAGCACCTGGCGCAGCCGGGTCGGGTCAAGCATCAGCCAGCTGTCGTGCGCCGGTACCTCGACGACCAGCGCGATGCCGCGCTTTTCCAGTTCGCCCTGGAATACCGCCGCGACGCTGCGCCCCAGCGCGCGCACATCCACCGGGATCTTCTCCAGCTGCATGCGGCCTTCGTCCAGCCTGGACAGGTCCAGCACGTTGTCCAGCAGGCCGGTCAGCGACTCGGCCGCCTCCTCGGCCGCCCGCACCAGCGCGCGCGGCCGGCCGGCGGGAACGTGGTCGGCCAGCACTTCGATGGCCCCCAGCACAGCGTTGATCGGGGTGCGTATCTCATGGCTCATGGTCGCCAGGAAACGCGCCTTGACCCGTTCGCTTTCGATCGCCGCCGCGCGTGCGCGCCAAGCCCAGCGCGCGACCACGCCCAGCGCCAGCACCAGCAGGCCGATCGCCAGCAGCCAAGGCCAGTTGTAGCGCAGCACGGTGGCCACGCTGGGCGCACCGTAGTCCTCTTCGCGCAGCCATTGCTGGCGGATCTGCGATTCCTCCTGGGTGTTGATCGACGCCATCGCCTTGCCGATGATCGCCTCCAGCTGCGGCCAGTCGCTGCGTACCGCGAACTGCGCCTGCATCACCAGGTCGATGCGCGGCCGGGAGATATGCAGCTCATCGAGATACCGGCGCGCGACAAACGGCTGGAAGGTCGCGTTGGTGCCCATCGCCGCGTCGGCCTGGCCGTCCAGCACCATCTGCATGGAGGCCTGCGGGGTAGCGGTCGGCACGACGGTCAACTGTGGATAACGGGCCTGCAGGATCCGGGCGTAATCCCCGGCGGCACGTGCAGCGACCCGACGCCCGGCCAGCTCCTGCAGGTCCCATACGGCCGGCGAATCCGGTCGCGTGAACACAACGCTGTAGGCCGACAGATAGGGCCGGCCCAGGCGCACCGCCGCACGCGTCGCCGGTGACAGGCGCTCGTCCATGGCATTGAGCAGCATGTCCGCCTCGCGCGATTCCAGCGCGCGCTGCGCGGCCGGCCAGTCAGCGGCCTGTACGAATTGGAACTGCAGCCCGGTGCGCGCGCTGATCAGCCGCAGGTAGTCCCCGGACAGGCCCCGCAGCTGACCGTCACGGACATATTCCAATGGCGGAAGGGTGGCATCGGAGGTGACCCGGATCACCGGATGGGCGGCGATCCAGGCCTGTTCAGACGGGTCCAACAGCACAGTGGTTGGCGTCGCGGCGGCCGCCGGCAGCGCCGCAGCCCCGACCAGCAGGCAGAACGCAGCACAGGCGCAGGCACGAAGGCGCGACCGTCGGTGCGTCGGAATAAGAGTCCCCATGCGGCAAGGATACGCCGCGAAAGGCCAGCGGGCGGCGGGTACGGCGCGTCGGTCCATCGGCCACCGCGCCGGTGAACCGCCAAAGTCGGCACACATTCGTTGCAGTACGGTTAATCTTCTGTTAATTATTGATGCAGCGCAACAGATCCGCTGACGCGCAGGGAGAACCAACAGGATGAGCCCCTAACCGAACGACAACTCAACAATCCGACTGCAAGGTGCATGCATGAACGACCGCATTGGCAAGTGTGTTCACGCTCCGAAAGCCTTTTCGCCATTGGCATCTGCAGTACACGTGGCGCTGGCGACCGCCCTGCTGGTCACCAGCACGGGAGCGCTGGCACAGGACAGCCCGGCCACGCCCGAAGCGGCCACCAACCTGGACACCGTGTCGGTGCTGGGCAGCCGCACCAAACCACGTACCGTGTCCTCCTCGGCGGTACCGATCGACATCATCAGCGGTGAAGAATTCCGCAACCAGGGCGCTACCGATGCGCTGGACCAGCTGAAGGTGCTGGTGCCCTCCTTCAACGTCAGCACCATTCCCATCGATGACGCCGCCAGCCTGGTGCGCCCGGCCAACCTGCGCGGCCTGCCGCCGGACAACACCCTGCTGCTGGTCAACGGCAAACGCTTCCACCGTGCGGCGGTGATCACCTTCCTCGGACATGGCCTGTCCGACGGTGCGCAGGGTCCAGACCTGTCGGTATTCCCATCGCTGGCGCTGGAACAGGTGGAGGTGCTGCGCGATGGCGCCGCCGCCCAGTACGGCTCGGACGCCATCGCCGGGGTCATCAATTTCGGCCTGAAGAAGCTGCGCGAAGGCGGCACCGCCGAAGTGTTCACCGGCAAGTACTACGAAGGCGACGGCCTGACCACGCAGTACTCGGCGCAGATCGGCCTGCCGCTGACTGAACGCGGCTTTGCCACGCTGACTGCCGAATGGCGCAACGCCGATGACACCTCGCGCAGCGTTCAGCGTGACGACGCCGCCGCCGCGATCGCGGCGGGCTATCCCGGGGTCGGCCAGCCAGCGCAGGTGTGGGGCTCGCCGAAGGTCGATGACGACTTCAAGCTGGTCTACAACCTGGGCCTGTCCACCGACAACGTGGACTTCTATCTGTTCGGCAACCATGCCAAACGCGACGTGGACGGCGGCTTCTACTACCGCGATCCGACCTCGCGCTCGGGCGTGTATTCCAACGATGGCGGCGACACCCTGCTGGTCGGCAACCTGACCGGCGCCGGTGCCTGCCCTTCCATCGCCCTGCGCGACGGCAGCGGCACCCTGCTGCCGTACGCCGGCGTCAGTGCAGCGGTCGCGGCCCTGCCCGCGAACTGCTACACCTTCCTGTCCAGCCTGCCGGGCGGCTTCACCCCGCGCTTCGGCGGGTCGCTGGAAGACACCTCGGTATTCGCCGGCGCCAAGGGCACCTGGGAGGACTGGTACTGGGACGTCAGCGGTTCCTGGGGCCGCAACGAGATCGACTTCACCATCTACAACACGGTCAACGCCTCGATGGGCCCGGTGCAGCCGACGGGCCTGTCGTTCAAGCCCGGCGGCAACACCCAGACCGAAAAGAACCTCAACGTGGATGTCAGCCGCGATATCGCCACCGGCTTCAGCAACCAGCCCCTGCGCCTGGCGATGGGCGCGGAATGGCGCGAGGAAAGCTTCACCATCAGCCCCGGTGACGGCCCGTCCACCGCCATCGGCCCGCTGACCGAGCAGGGCTTCGCGCTGGGCTCCAACGGCTTCAACGGCTTCAGCGCGCGCACCGCCGGCACCTTCGACCGTCGCAACTGGGCCGCCTATGCGGACCTGGAAGCGCAGCTCACCGAACGCTTCCTGCTGGCCGGCGCGCTGCGCTACGAAGATTACGATTCGTTCGGCAGCACCACCACCGGCAAGCTCACCGGCCGCTTCGACTTCACTGAAAACTTCGCCGTGCGCGGTGCCTACAACACCGGCTTCCGTGCTCCCACTCCCGGCCAGGCCAACATCAGCCAGATCAGCACCGTGTTCGGGGGGACGGCGCTGGAAGACATCGCCACCCTGCCCCCCACCGATCCGATCGCCCAACTCAAGGGCGCCCAGCCGTTGACCCCGGAAGAGTCGAAGAACGTCTCGCTGGGGGCGGTGTGGACGCAGGGCGACTGGCTGTTCACCGTGGACGGTTACCAGATCAAGGTGGAGGATCGCATCGCACTGAGCACCAGCTTCGCGGTGACCCCGGCCGAACGCGCCGCGCTGGTGGCCGGCGGCAATCCGGAAGCGGCATCGATTTCCCAGGTCACCTATTTCGGCAACGCCTTCGACACCACCACCACCGGCGTGGACGTGGTCACCAGCTACCGCAGCGATCATTTCGGTGGCACCACCACCTACGCGCTGGCCGCCAACTGGAACCGCACCGAAGTGGACCGCTTCGATACCGACTTCATCGATGCCGCCCGCGTCTACAAGCTGGAAGAGTCGCTGCCGCGCACCAAGGGCTACTTCAGCGTCAACCACCAGCGCCAGGTCTTCCATGCCAACCTGCGCTTCAACTACTACAGCAGCTGGTACGAAGACCACCTGGACAGCGGGGTGGTCTCCGCCGAGGACGGTGGCCTGCCGATCCACGCCGGCAGCGCGCTGATCGTGGATGCCGAAGTGGGCTGGAAGTTCGCTTCCGGGCTGTACTTCAGCCTGGGCGCGCAGAACCTGTTCGACCGGGTGCCCTCGAAGAACCCGTGGGCCGGCGTGGCTGGCGCGGAATACCCGGTGCATTCACCGTATGGCTTCAACGGCGGGTTCTACTACGCCCGGCTGGGCTGGACATTCTGACCTGAGCGGAACAGAGGGACAGGCGGCGGCGTGCCATGATGGGCCGCCGCCTGCTCCGGCGAACCGCCGCGCGGCCGACAGATTTCAAACGAATGCTTGAAACGCGCATAACTTCGCCGAACTGGACATCAACTCCAGCTTCCGCCAGACTGCCGCCCTTTCCCGTTGTTCGGCTCCCATGGCGAAACTGCTGGTACTGCACGGCCCCAACCTCAACCTGCTCGGCACGCGCGAGCCGGGGGTCTATGGCCACACCACCCTGGCGCAGATCGACCAGGCGCTGCACGCGCAGGGGGCGGCGGCCGGGCACGCGGTGGAAAGCCTGCAGTCCAATGCCGAACACGTGCTGGTGGACCGCATCCAGGCTGCGCGCCTTGACGGCACCGCCTTCATCCTGATCAACCCGGCTGCGTTCACCCATACCTCGGTGGCCCTGCGCGATGCGCTGGCCGCGGTGGACGTGCCGTTCATCGAAATCCACCTGTCCAATCCGCATTCCCGCGAACCCTTCCGCCAGCACAGCTATTTCAGCGACAAGGCGGTCGGTGTCATCTGCGGTTTCGGTGCCGACAGTTACCGTTATGCGATGGATGCCGCCCTGCAGCGGTTGTCCAACGCCTGAGCTTCGAACGGGCGCCTGCGCCCTTCCCACCCCAGATAATCAAAACAGAAGAAGAGGCCCTCATGGATCTGCGCAAAATCAAGAAGTTGATCGACCTGCTGGAAGAATCCAACCTCGCCGAGATTGAAATCAAGGAAGGCGAAGAGTCGGTGCGCCTGTCGCGTGCGCCGGTCGGCACCTTCGCGCAGATGGCCGTGCAGCCGCAGATGATCGCCGCGCCGGCCGCCGCTGCCGCCCCAGCCATGCCGATGCAGTCGCCGACCGAAGCCTCCACCGGTGGCACCGCCAAGCCGGGCAACGCGCTGCCGGAAGGCCACGTGCTGCGTTCGCCGATGGTCGGCACCTTCTATGCGTCGGCCTCGCCGGACAAGCCGGCCTTCGTCAGCATCGGCCAGCAGGTCAAGGAAGGCGAGACCCTGGCGATCATCGAAGCGATGAAGATGTTCAATCCGATCGAAGCCGATGCGTCGGGCACCATCGTCGCCATCCTCGGCGAGAACGGCCAGCCGGTTGAGTTCGACCAGCCGCTGTTCGTGATCGGCTGAGGGGCCGGCCATGCTCGATAAAATCGTCATTGCCAACCGAGGGGAAATCGCGCTGCGCATCCTGCGCGCGTGCCACACCCTGGGCATCCGCACGGTGGCCGTGCACTCCACCGTCGACCGCAACCTCAAGCACGTGGCCATGGCCGATGAATCGGTCTGCATCGGCCCGGCGGCCTCCAGCGACAGCTACCTCAACATCCCGGCGTTGATCGCCGCCGCTGAAGTAACCGACGCCCAGGCCATCCATCCCGGCTACGGTTTCCTGTCGGAAAACGCGAACTTCGCCGAACGCGTGGAAGAATCCGGCTTCATCTTCATCGGCCCCAAGGCCGACACCATCCGCCTGATGGGTGACAAGGTGGAAGCGATCCGCGCGATGAAGGCCGCCGGCGTGCCGTGCGTGCCGGGATCGGGTGGTCCACTGGGCGATGACATCGTCGCCAACACCAAGATCGCGCGTGAGATCGGCTACCCGGTCATCATCAAGGCCTCCGGCGGCGGCGGCGGACGCGGCATGCGCGTGGTGCATGCAGAAGCCTCGCTGAAGACGTCCATCGAAACCACCAAGAGCGAAGCCAAGGCGGCGTTCGGCAACGGTGAGGTGTACATGGAGAAGTACCTGGAGAATCCGCGCCACGTGGAAATCCAGGTCCTCGCCGACGGCCAGGGCAACGCCATCCACCTCGGTGAGCGCGACTGCTCGATGCAGCGTCGCCATCAGAAAGTGGTGGAAGAAGCACCGGCACCGGGCATCAGCGACGAGGCCCGCGAGCAGATCGGCAAGGTCTGCGTGGAAGCCTGCATCCGCATCGGTTATCGCGGCGCCGGCACCTTCGAGTTCCTGTACGAAGACGGCCGCTTCTATTTCATCGAAATGAACACCCGCATCCAGGTGGAGCATCCGGTCACCGAAATGGTCACTGGCATCGACCTGGTGGTGGAGCAGCTGAAGATCGCCGCCGGCCAGAAGCTGTCGATCAAGCAGAGCGACATCGTGCTGACCGGGCATGCCATCGAATGCCGCATCAACGCGGAAGATTCGGAGACCTTCGTGCCGAGCCCGGGCCAGATCACCGCTTTCCATGCACCCGGCGGCCCCGGCGTGCGCGTGGATACGCATATCTATGCTGGGTACCGCGTACCGTCCAACTACGATTCGATGATCGGCAAGCTGATCGTGCACGGACCGGACCGCGAGACCGCCATCGCCCGCATGCGGGTGGCGCTGAGCGAGATGGTGGTGGATGGCATCAAGACCAACGTCGCCCTGCAGCAGCGCATCATGCGCGACAAGGGCTTCCAGGCCGGTGGACAGAACATCCACTACCTGGAAAAGCGCCTGGCCGAGCGCAAGACCAAGTCGATCGCGCTGACCTGATCACACCCAGGCGCCGGCCAGCAGGCCGGCGCCGAAGCTCATTCGTAACGCAGCGTCACCACCATCGCGCCATTGGCCGGACCTCCGCGCACACGTTCCTCCGTCTGGTAGTAACGGGCGCGCAGCGGGATGGTGTAGCGGCCGTTGGGCGTATCGCTCAGCACCAGACCGCTGGCCCGGAACACGCCATAGCCCACCGGAGTGTCGTTCGGCAGGGCGACCTGTATCCCGACGCCCTGTGCCGGCACGGTGCCAGGCGCACGCTGCAGTGCCATGACCGACTGGGCGGGGTCCAGGATCGCGGTCTGGGGATCAACGCGGAAACCGATCGCATTGGCGCGACCCTCGTTCAACCGCTCTGCCGTGCCGCTGTTGCTGGTATGGAAGGAGCGGCGCCAGCCGGGAAACACCGGGCATTGCTCCAGTGCCACGGAGAAATCAACCCACGGCGTTGCGCTGCCAGGTCCGGTCAGCAGGCGCGCGGGATGGCTGCCCAATGGCACGGTGGCGTCGCGGACGTTGCAGGTACCGATCACGAGATTGAGCTGCCCTTGTACGTTCGCCTCATACGCCTCGAGCTCCCTTCCCGGACCCCAGCGCACCACCATTCGAGGCGTGGGGAGACTGCTGGCCAGCAGCGTACCCGGTGAAATGGGTCCGGTCTTGATCAGCTCGAAGGTCAGCGACGCCAGAATGCTGCGCCGGAGGTAACCTGCGCCCAGGGGATCGCTGACGATGACTGCCGGTACCGTGTTGGACGCTCGCCACCAGCGGATCGCAACGCCGGGAATGCGCGTCGCGTAGAACCCAGCCCGTCCTGGTACCGGGAGCCCCGGGTCACCGGTGTACTCCAGCTGCCAATCGCTGCTCCCCGTGCCGCCGCCACAGACGATCGCCCCGGGAATGGTCGCACTATGGCCGCTGTAGTAGATGACGCTTCCGACGGGCACGTCGGCGCCCACCGTGATGGTGCCCTGCAAGGGCATCGTCACGCGCTGCGGACCGGTTATTCCACCGTCGTAGGTGCATGTCTGCGCCAACGCCGGCCCCACCCAGCACAGGGCCAATGGCAACAGCAGGCGGAGTACGGAACAACGTTTCATGGTCATCACCAGACAGGGCAAGAAGAAATCGTCGCAAAAGGCCCAACTGGATCGAATTCTCCGCCGCGGGCACGCCATGCAACATCGGATCGGGCGGAATCACGGCGCTGAGGCGATCCTGCAGCGCTCATTCGTAACGCAGCGTCACCACCATCGCGCCATTGGCGATACCGGGCCTTACCCGCGCTTCGGTCTGCACATAGCGCGCGCGCATCCGCACGGCGTAGGTCCCATTCGGCGTTGTGGTGAGGGTCAACCCACTGTCGCGGAACACGCCGTAGCCCACCGGGGTGTTGTCCGGCAGCGCCACCTGGATGCCGAGGCCTTTGGCCGTATCGGGATGGTCTTTGTTGCTGAGCGCCATGATCGACTGGGCCGCATCCAGCACCGGCGTGCTCGGATCCAGGCGTAGACCGATGCGGTTGGCCACGCGGCGGCCCACCACTTCACTGGCACCGCTGTCATCCTGGACATACGCCGGTTGCCTGCCGAAGAACGCCGGGCAGCCGCTCAGTGGAACGATGAACAGCTTCCACGCCGTGGCCGCACCTGGCGCGTTCAGCTCGCGCTGCGCCGGGCTTCCCATCGACACGGTCACATCGCCCACCCGGCAGGTGCCGGTCACGATGTTCAACTGCCCGAAGATCTGCGCTTCCCAGATATTGATGCCGCCCGTGCCCAGGGTGGACTGGCGCGCGCGTGGAAGCGAACTGCCCTGCAACACGCCCGCACTGATCGGACCGATCTTGTACAGGCTGAAATCCAACTGCTTGTTGAACGTCACACGCAGAGGGGAGCTGTCGACGGTGTAGGCACCCGGATCGAACGGGAACCTGGTTCCGGCGTACCACACCGCAATGCCGACGCCGGGAACCGATGTCTTGTAGATCCCGGGCAACGCCGATGGTTCGCCCGGGACCCCTATGTAGCCATTCTCCCGCTGCACACGACCGGGCCCACCCAGGCACCTGATGAAGGCAGGTGAGCCGCTGTTATGCCGTGCGGTGTAGATCTCCGCGCCGTCCGGTACATCGGCTCCCACGGTGATCGTGCCCTGGAGGGGCAGGATTATCTGGAACGGCGTCGGCCATTCAGCGGGATGTTCGCAGCTCTGCGCCAACGCAGAGCCTGCATTGCACAACGCCAGCGCGGTCAGCAGCCGGTAGAAAAGAATCTGCTTCATGTCATCACCAGTTGTGAAGGTAGGCCGGGCGTGGACCGGGCCCGCTCATCAGGAGTGTCCCCAACCCCCGCCATACACGACATCGGATGGGTCTGATTCCGCGCTGTTCGTAGCGCAATGCCACCCCTCTCTGGCCCTCCGCGCACTCGGCCCGCCCCCCCCTCCGGTCTGCCAGCAAGGCAGCGGGTTTCACTGGCTTCACCGACCGGGCAGGCAGCGTACCGTCGAGGTCAGCCCGGCGCTTGCACAGTGTCAGCCGCTGCCGTGTGGCCTCCCATCAGATGCGTCCGAAATGCGAGGGCGCCGCCTCAGTTGGCCAGCGATGCGCTGGCCGGCTGCACCGCGCCGACGTCGGTGATGGTGCTGTACTCGATGCCGATCACGCCTTGCGGCCGTGTGGCAAGCCTATCCAGCGGGAACACCTGGATGGCACGCGGCGCGACCATACCGCCCCCGGTATCAGCCGATACCTTGCCGTCGACGGTCAGCGAGATCGCCGCGAAGCTGACGTGCCACGGGGTCGGATTGTCGACCTGCACGGCCAGGCCGCCCGCACGCTGCTGCAGCGACCAGCGCAACTGGCGGTGGGCAGTGTCTGCCTCGCCGGGCAAGCCGGCGGGACGATAGAACAGCTTGATGCGGCTGCGGAAGGCCAGGTCCAGCTTGTCCTCTGCGGCGCTGGACGGCGGGATCTCCAGCACGTTCACCCAGTACAGCGATTCGCGGTCGCCAGGCTGCGCCGGGCCGGTGAAGCGGATGCGCACCGCCTGTCGGGCACCGGCGTCCATGCGCAGCAGGGGCGGCGTCATCACGAACGGGGCTTTGGCCTCTTCCGGCGGGGTGTCCTGGTTACCGTCATCGATCCACAACTGCACCAGCGACGGGCGTTGCGCCTCGTTGTTCAGCCCCAGGGTGACTTCGCGCTCCTGCGCGGGATAGACAAGCCGGGTGCCGGCAATGACCACGCCGGCTTCGGCGGCCAGCGGGCACAGCAGGACGGCTGCAAGGGCAAGGGCCGATAGCGATCGCATCACGACGGTAAGCATGGGTTTCTCCGACGGGCAGTGCCATCGGTTCACCACGCGGGCCGACACTGCAGAGGTCGCCATTAGAGCCCCTTCACGCCATCCTGCGGAATAGGACGCGACCGATGAAGGGCCGCCAACCGGCCGCCCCTCCGCGCCGCATCAGCGACGCTCTGTCACGCGTGCGGGAACCTGGCTGCCCGCCAACGGACGTACGCCATTGGGCGACGACGGGTCGACGATCACCATGGTTTCAGTGGAGCCATCCGGCCACACCACCTGGAAGGTGCTGCCCGCCGGCAGCGAGGTGAATGGCATGGCACTCTGCGCACGGTACACCGCGGCTACCTGGCTGGCGCCGACACGGCGCGCTTCCGGCGTGGACTGCACCTTGGTCAGTTCCACAGCGGACAGTCGTCGGTAACGATCTTCCTGGGTATCGATCAGCAGCAGGCCGACCGCACCCGCCGAATAGGCGACGAACAGCGCCACCCAGAACCAGAATTTCGCCCCGTGCAGGATTCGACGGTACTTCATCGCCTTTTCCTCTTTCCAATCAGTTCTTCGACCCATTCGGTCATTTTTTCGGCACCCTGCCGCGATACCGCAGCGTCGTATACAAAATCAGTGAAGTCCTGCCCCTCATCCTGGCTGCAGATGCCACCGTTGGCGCAGAAGCTGTTCATCAGCACGCTGTCGCTGCCGCACGGCATGCCCAGCTCGCAGGCCGCCACGCGCCAGGCCAGTTCGCTCAGTGCCTCCCCGGCCACCATGCCGGTCATGGCCCGGTCGCCCGACGCGCGCAGCCCCATTGCCGGGGCCAGCGCCATGTAGGCTTCCGGATCATGCGAATCGCGCACGCGCTCGACCAGGCCGCGCCGGTAGTCTTCGTCGGTCTGCAGCGGTTGACCGTCGGCCAGCAACGAGGCTTCGGCGGCCAAGTTGCCGCCCTGCGCGGCCTGGCGGCGCTGCGCGAACACCAGCGGATAGCCCAGCCCATCACTGGCCACGAAGCCGCCGCAGCGCGCGGCGACACGCTGGCGTGCGGCGGCCATCGCGGTCGATGCACGCTCGCCCATCCCGGTCAACACACTGTTGTCCAGCTGGTAGCCGCCGGGATCGCTGGCGTACTGGCTGCAGTAGTCGTAGACCCGGCTCAACATCCAGCGCGCCTCGACGTTGCCACTGTCGGCCTGGCCGCGCAGGCGCTGGGCGAACGCGAACAGATCGGTGTTGCCTTCCATGTCGGCGCGGATGTCCAGCGGCAGCCCGGAAGGCACGCCGTTGAGCTGAAGTTCGCTGGCCCCAAGCCGGCGTGCCAGGGCCGCAGGCAATGCCGTGGGCGTGGCCTGCGTGTCCACGGGTTGCGACATCCCTGCGTCCATCGCAGCAGGACCGGATTCCTGCGCATGCAGCAGGTGACCGCCCATGCGCATGCCCGCTGCGCCGAGCAAGGCCACGGCCGGCACCACGAGCAACCAGGTTTTAAGGGCCGGGGCAAACGCCATCAGGGGACAAGCCATTGACAGGCAAGGCAGGAACGCGAGTCTACCAAGGGGATTGCCGCCTGTCTGGCCCGCCGCATTCATTCTCCGCAGGCCTTGAGATGGCTACCGCCGTCCAGGATCGTCTAGCATTCCCTTCTTTGCCGGAGTTCGCCTGCCACCATGCCGTTCCTGGAACTGACACTGCGCTGCACTGAAGCCACCCAGCCCCGCTACGAAAACGCACTGGAGGACGTCGGCGCGTTGGCGGTGACCCTGCTCGATGCCGAGGCCGACACCAGCAACGAACAGGCCATCCTGGAACCCGGCGTCGGCGAGACACCGATGTGGGACACGCTGGTCCTGAGCGCCTTGTTCCCGCATGACGCTGATGGACTGCTGCTGCTGGCCGCGCTGGAAGCCTTCGACGATGGCCTGGACTGGTCGACGGTGAGCTTCCGTGCGGTGGAAGACCAGGACTGGGAGCGCGTCTGGCTGGACCAGTTCGAGCCCTTGTCCTTCGGCGAGCGCACCTGGATCGTGCCGTGGAACCATGAACTGCCCGACGCCGCCCAGGCCGCCGATGCGGCCGTGGTGCGGCTGGACCCGGGCCTGGCGTTCGGCTCCGGCACCCACCCGACCACCGCCCTGTGCCTGCGCTGGCTCGATGGCCTGGCCGGTGAGGGACTGCTGCAGGGACAACGCGTGCTCGACTTCGGTTGCGGCTCGGGGATCCTGGCACTGGCCGCGTTGAAGCTGGGCGCGGCCGAGTCGATCGGCGTGGACAACGATCCGCAGGCGCTGATCGCCACCGCCGACAATGCCGAGCGCAATGGCGAACTTCCGCGCATGCATGTCTACCTGCCACAGGACGAACCGGTGGCCACCTACCCGGTGGTGGTCGCCAACATCCTGGCCTCTGCGCTGGACGCACTGGCCGACCTGCTGGCTGCCCGCGTTGCCGCCGGAGGCCGCATCGCGCTGTCGGGCATCCTGCATGGCCAGGAACACGAACTGCTGCAGCGATACGCCGCCTGGTTCGATGACCTGCAGGCGACCCAGGACGGCGACTGGATGCGCATCACCGGCGTGCGACGCGCCTGATCGCGCGCAGACGTGATTGAATAGCCACTGGATCCGAGCCGGAACATTCATGTCCGAACCGAACCCGCCCCGTCGACCGTTGGCCACCTTCCTGCGTCCACACGCCGGATCGCAGGCCGACGCGGATGCGACCCCGTTGGCAGAGCCGTCGGCGCCTTCAGCCGACGCCTCTCCGGTCACCGCAGACGACACCGCCCAAGCGCTTGTGGACCCCGTCGCGGAGGCAGCCGCGATGGCCGGGGAAGTACCGGTGCAGGCGAGCGCGACGATCTCCGCGCAGGTCCCTGCTGCGGCTGCGGAACCCACGCTGTCCCAGGCAGAGCCGGTGTTCCTGCGCGGTGGCGGGCATCGATTGCGCACGCCCCGCTGGCAATGGGCCATGGTGGCCGCGCTGTCGCTGCTGTTGTTGCTGCAGATCGCGCTGGCCGACCGCGCCCGCCTGGCGGCAGATGCCAGCACCCGTCCCTGGGTTGCAGGCCTGTGCCGTGTGCTGCGCTGTGACCTGCCCGCCTGGCGCGAACCGGCGGCCTTCACCATGATCAGCCGCGACGTGCGGCCGATGCCGCAACAGGCCGGCGCACTGCAGGTACAGGCGAGCATCCGCAATGACGCACGGTGGGCACAGGACTGGCCCGTGCTGCGGCTGTCACTGTCCGACGCCGACGGCCGGGTGATCGGCAGTGGTGTGTTCGAGGCATCGGACTATCTCGGTGCCGGGGCACGGACGGCGGGGCTGCTGGAACCCGGCCAGAGCGCGCAGATCGCCTTCCAGGTCAAGGAGCCGTCGGCGTCCACGGTCGCCTTCAATTTCGAATTCCTGTGAGGCCGGCCGGGCGCCCGCCCCGTGCAGGGGCGGCCTGCTCGCGCTAGACTGGCCGCCACCACCTTCTTCGCCAGCGCCAGCCTTCGCTCCGGCGCGGCCACCAGATCGGGATTCCCATTGAACGCTGTACTCTCTCGTCCTGACACCAGTCGTGGCGCTGCGCGTCCTCCGCTCCGCGAACATGTTGCCCAGTCCGTGCGCCGCTACCTGCGCGACCTGGATGGCTGCGATGCCGATGACGTGTACGAGATCGTGCTGCGCGAGATGGAAATCCCCCTGTTCGTGGAAGTGCTGAACCATTGCGAGGGCAACCAGAGCCGCGCTGCGGCGATGCTGGGCATCCACCGGGCCACCCTGCGCAAGAAGCTCAAGGAATACGGCATCACGGCCTGAGGCGGCACTGCATTACGTGTGAGGGCGCCCCAAGGCCTACAATATCGGCCCCGCCTGCTGCCGTTGCCCTGCCCCCATGAGTGCTGACCTGCTGCCCGTCCGTCGGGCCCTGCTTTCCGTTTCCGACAAGACCGGCCTGATCGCGCTGGCCACTGCCCTGTCCGCACGCGGCGTGGAACTGCTGTCCACCGGCGGCACCGCCAAGGCGATCCGCGAGGCGGGTCTGGCGGTCAAGGATGTCGCCGACGTCACCGGCTTCCCGGAAATGATGGATGGCCGGGTCAAGACCCTGCACCCGATGGTGCATGGCGGCCTGCTGGGCCGCGCCGGTACCGATGATGCGGTGATGGCCGAGCACGGCATTGGTGCCATCGACCTGCTGGTGCTGAATCTGTATCCGTTCGAATCGGTCACCGCCAAGGCCGACTGCGCGCTCGACGATGCAGTGGAGAACATCGACATCGGCGGCCCGGCCATGCTGCGTTCGGCAGCAAAGAATTTCGCCCGCGTCGCGGTCGCGACCGACCCGTCGCAGTACGACGAACTGCTGGCCGAACTGGCCGCGCATGATGGCCAGCTGTCTGCCGCCAAGCGCTTCGCCTTCTCGGTGGCCGCGTTCAACCGCGTTGCCCAGTACGATGCGGCGATCAGCAATTACCTGTCCGCGGTTGCCTCGCGCGAGACCGCGGTGCCGGTGCGCAGTGAGTTCCCGGCACAGATGAATTCCTCCTTCGTGAAGGTGATGGACCTGCGCTACGGCGAGAACCCACACCAGAGCGGCGCCTTCTACCGTGACCTGTATCCGGTGCCGGGCACGCTGGCCACTTTCCAGCAGCTGCAGGGCAAGGAACTGAGCTACAACAACCTGGCCGATGCCGATGCCGCGTGGGAATGCGTGCGGCAGTTCGAGGCGCCGGCCTGCGTGATCGTCAAGCATGCCAATCCGTGCGGCGTCGCCGTGGGTGCCGGCAACGGCGATGCCTATGAGTTGGCCTATGCCACCGACCCGACCAGCGCCTTCGGCGGCATCATCGCCTTCAACAAGCCGCTGGACCTGGCCACCACGCAGGTGATCCTGGACCGTCAGTTCGTTGAAGTGCTGATCGCCCCGGAGTACGAACCGGCCGCGCTGGAATACGCCACGAAGAAGGCCAACGTGCGCGTGCTGCGCATCCCGCACGGTGAAGGCCTGAACAACTACGACAGCAAGCGGATCGGTTCGGGCCTGTTGCTGCAGTCTTCCGACAACCGCGGCATGACCCGTGACGAACTGAAGGTGGTCAGCAAGCTGGCGCCGACCGACAAGCAGTTCACCGACCTGCTGTTCGCCTGGAAGGTCGCCAAGTTCGTGAAGTCCAACGCCATCGTGTACGCCAGGGACAACCGCACCATCGGCGTCGGCGCCGGCCAGATGAGCCGCGTCTATTCGGCGCGCATCGCCGGCATCAAGGCCGCCGATGCGAACCTGGTGGTGGAAGGTTCGGTGATGGCCTCCGATGCGTTCTTCCCGTTCCGCGACGGCATCGATGCCGCCGCTGCGGCCGGCATCAAGGCGGTGATCCAGCCGGGTGGTTCGATGCGCGACGCCGAAGTCATCGCGGCCGCCGACGAAGCCGGCCTGGCGATGGTGTTCACCGGCGTGCGTCACTTCCGTCACTGACGTGCAGCGGATCCCTGGGGGTGCCGGCCCGTTCGGCACCTCGCGTCTTCTTTCCCCGCGTATCGGAAATCCCTCAGCATGAAGATCCTCGTCATCGGCTCCGGCGGCCGCGAACACGCCTTGGCCTGGAAGCTGGCCCAGTCCGCGCAGGTCAGCGAAGTGCTGGTCGCGCCGGGCAATGCCGGCACCGCCACCGAAGCGAAATGCCGCAACGTGGCCGTCAAGGTCACTGATCTGGATGGCCTGCTGGCGCTGGCCCGGTCCGAAGGCGTCGCCGTCACCGTGGTCGGCCCGGAAGTGCCGCTGGTGGCCGGCGTGGTCGATGCGTTCGGCGAAGCCGGCCTGCGCATCTTCGGTCCGACCGCCGCCGCTGCCCAGCTGGAAGGCAGCAAGGCCTACGCCAAGGACTTCCTGGCCCGGCATGGCATCCCGACCGCGTATTACGCCGTGCACACCGACGTCGACGCCGCGCTGGCGTACCTCCGCGAAAAGGGCGCGCCGATCGTGGTCAAGGCCGATGGCCTGGCCGCCGGCAAGGGCGTGATCGTGGCGATGTCGCTGCCCGAAGCAGAATCGGCGGTGCGCGACATGCTGTCCGGCAATGCCTTCGGCGACGCCGGCGCACGCGTGGTGATCGAAGAATTCCTCGATGGCGAAGAGGCCAGCTTCATCTCGATGGTCGATGGCGTGCATGCGTTGCCGATGGCCACCTCGCAGGATCACAAGCGCGTCGGCGACGGCGATACCGGTCCCAACACCGGCGGCATGGGCGCGTATTCGCCGGCTCCGGTGGTCACGCCGGAAGTGCACGCACGGGTGATGCGTGAGGTGGTGGAGCCGACCGTGCAGGGCATGATCGCCGACGGCGTACCGTTCACCGGCTTCCTGTATGCCGGCCTGATGATCGACGCCAGCGGTGCGCCGAAAGTGATCGAGTTCAACGTGCGCTTCGGCGACCCGGAAACCCAGCCGGTGATGCTGCGCCTGCAGTCGGACCTGCTGGACCTGGTGCAGGCGGCGATCGACGGCAGGCTGGACCAGGTGCAGGCGCAGTGGGATCCGCGTCCTTCGCTGGGCGTGGTGCTGGCCGCGTCTCCGTATCCGGAAGCGCCGGTCACCGGCGATGTGATTTCCGGCCTGAACCGCGTGCCGGACACCGCCAAGGTGTTCCACGCAGGCACCGCGCTGGATGCGCAGGGCAACGTGGTCAGTGCCGGTGGACGGGTACTGTGCGTGGCCGCACTCGGCGACAGCGTGCGCGATGCGCAGGCCAATGCATATGCCGGCGTGGCCCAGGTGACGTGGGCGAACGAGTTCCACCGCAACGACATCGGCTGGCGCGCGATCGCCCGCGAAAGCTGAGGCGGTAACGGCGTGACGACCAACGGTCGTCACCCACCACGACCGGTCGTCACTACCACCGGCGAGCGCGCAAAAAAACGCCGGGCAGTGCCCGGCGTTTTCCTGTGCGGTATCTGTTTCCGCTCACGCGGTGAACAGCGCCTTCATCTTCTTCAGTGCGTTCGCTTCGACCTGGCGGATGCGCTCGGCGGAAACGCCATACTCATCGGCCAGCTCCTGCAGCGTGACCTTGCTGTCGGCATCCAGCCAGCGGCGGGCGATGATGTCGCGCGAACGCGCATCCAGTTCGGCCATGCCTTCGCGCAGCAGCTGCAGCTGGTTGTCTTCGCTGTCGGCGCGCTCGTAGGCCATCGAAGGATCTTCTTCATTGGCCATCAGGTAGGCAGCCGGCGACGGCGGCGCATGGTCGTCGTCTTCGTCGCTGGGGGCGTCGAAACCAATATCACGGCCGGACAGGCGCGACTCCATCTCCATTACTTCGCGTTCGGAGACGTTGAGGTCCTTCGCCACTGCGGTCACTTCGGCCGCGTTCATCCAGCCCAGGCGCTTCTTGGAACGGCGCAGGTTGAAGAACAGCTTGCGCTGCGCCTTGGTCGTGGCGACCTTCACGATGCGCCAGTTCTTCAGGATGAACTCGTGCATTTCGGCACGGATCCAATGCACCGCGAAGGACACCAGGCGCACGCCCATGTCCGGGTCGAAGCGCTTGACTGCCTTCATCAGGCCGATGTTGCCTTCCTGGATGAGGTCGCCCAGGGCGAGGCCGTAACCGTTGTAGCCGCGGGCCACGTGCACCACGAAACGCAGGTGCGAATGCACCAGTTCGCGGGCCGCATCCAGATCGGTCTGATCACGGAAACGACGCGCCAGGTCCTGCTCATCATCGACCGAAAGCACCGGGATCTGGTGCACGGCACCGATGTAGGCGTCCAGCGAACCGAGCGCACTGGGAATCGGGAGATTGTTTGCCACAAGGGCAGTAGAGGTGTTCTGGCTCATGGGTCTCATCTTAGCAGTCCGATACTTCGACTGCTAAAGGTCAAAAAAGTTCCAGTGTTCCGGTGACAGAACAATGGCGCTGACTACCCATCTACCCTACCGCGATTTGGTGACAGTGGCGATAGTCGATTTGGTCAGCACAAAACCCTTCGAGATCAATGTATTGCCGGATAAATCAGCGGAAAAAACCGTGCAGATTGGCTGAACGGACGGCGCCATCCACGCATTCAGTCGGGAGAAGTTGTCAGTCGTTCAGCGCTTGGAGTCCGGTAGCGCCGAGCCGTGCCCGGCGCATCGGCAAAAGCAAAGGCGTGACGACCAACGGTCGTCACCCACCCTCCCACGCCGTCACCTGCCCTCCCATGCCGTCACCTACCCTCCCATGCCGGCACCCGCCCTCTCGTGCCGTCAGGCACCGTTACCCTGCCGGTGGCAGCGACCAGTCGATCGGTGTCTGTCCGCGGCGCTGCAGGTACTCGTTGGTGGCCGAGAAATGACCACAGCCGAGGAAGCCGCGGTGGGCGGACAGCGGCGAGGGATGCGGTGCCTTCAATACCCGATGACGCGCGGTGTCGATGACCTTGCCCTTCTGCTGCGCGTAGCTGCCCCACAGCAGGAACACCAGCCCTTCGCGTTCGCGGTTGAGCGCTTCCACCACGTGGTCGGTGAAGCCTTCCCAGCCGCGCTTCTGGTGCGCCCCCGCGCTGCCCTCTTCCACCGTCAGCACCGCGTTCAGCAGCAGCACGCCCTGCCGCGCCCAGGGCAGCAGGCAGCCATGGTCCGGCCGCGGGATACCGAGGTCGCGTTCGATTTCCTTGTAGATGTTCAACAGCGACGGCGGCACCGGCACGCCGGGCTGCACCGAGAAACTCAGCCCATGCGCCTGGCCACGACCGTGGTACGGATCCTGGCCCAGGATCACCACCTTGGTGGCATCGAACGGGGTGGCATCGAAGGCGGCAAAGATCTGCGGGCCGGGCGGGAACACGTTCGCGCCCCCCGCCTTGCGCTCGCGAAGGAAGCGGGACAGCTCGCGCATCTGCGGCTGCAGCAGCCAGTCGCCGACGTGTGCTTTCCAGCTCGGCTCGAGCTGGATGGAAGGAGGTACTGCTTCGTTCATCACACCACGGATCTTGGATTCAGTCGGGACAGGCGCAGCTGGAACAACACCTTGGTGACCAGCAGCCGCTCTTCGATCGGCTTGAGCACCAGGTCGTTGGCACCGGCCTGGAGCAGCGCGGTCTGGTTGAGCGGATTGCCGTCACCGGTCATCACCAGCACCGGCAGGCGGCGTTTGCCGTAGCCGAAGTCCACCCGCACCCGTTCCACCAGGTCACGTCCGCTGAGCTCACCTTTGAGCGTCACGTCGGTGAGCACCAGGTCGATCCGGTGCTGGTTGCGGCCCAGCGACTCGGCGGTCAGCAAGGTCACGGCCTCTTCGGCGGTCATCACGTGCAGCACGTTGAGCTGCTGGCGCTCGAGCATCCGCTTGGTGGCTTCGGCCACTACCCGGCTGTCTTCCACGTACAGCAGCGTGGCACCGGGAATGATCGCCGGCTGCACGTAGCCGCGGATGAAAGCGGCCAGCGCTTCATGGCCCAGCGATTTGTCGAAGTAATCGGTGACGTAGTCGGTGAAGCGGCGTTGTTCCAGGTGCGACTGGGCATCGCCTGAGACCACGATCACCGGCACGTACGCCTGCCCCGCCGATTCGCGCACGGTCCTGGCCAGCGCCAGGCCGTCGCCGTCGGGCAGCGACAGCGAGGTGGTCACCAGGTTGACCGGCCCGTCCGCCAGGGCCTGGCGTGCCTCTGCGATGCTGGCGCAGCCGACCACCTGCACGCCGGGGAGGTCGCGCTGCAGCACATCGGCGATCAGCTTGCGGACCAGCCGCGAGCCATCGACCACCATGACCCGGGTGGCATCATCGTGCAGATGCTTGAGTGCTTGCGGCTGCATGCGGAAGGGCTCAGGTCTCGGTGGGGCGCGTCTGGCGCAGGAAATGTCCGGTGACCAGCCATGCACCCAGCCAGCCCACCAGCACGATGGCCAGCAGCACGACAGAGGAATGCAGCAGGTCCAGCCCCTTCAGCGCGAAGGGACTGGCGTAGCTTTGCGACAACTGGGCAAGCGGTCCGGCCAGTGCGGCACCGGCGGCGGCGATCAGCCCCAGCGCCACCAGGCCCGCGCCGAGGCCGTACCACGCGCCAAGGTACAGGAACGGGCGCCGGATGAAGCCATCGCTGGCGCCCAGCAGTTGCAGCACGCCGATCTCTTCGCGGCGCGCCTGGATGTCCAGCCGCACGGTATTGCCGACCACCAGCACCGCACCCAGCCCCAGCAGCAGCGACAGCACCTGAACCAGGCGCGCGCCGAAGGCCAGCCAGCCGTCCAGTCGGGTCCGCCACAGCGCATCGTGCTGCACCAGGTCAGCCTGCGGCAGGGTGCCCAGCGCACGCGCCAGGCGCGCGTCGTCGGCCTTTTCCGCCGGCGTCACCACCAGCAGGCTGGGCAGTGGATTGGACTGCAGGGCATCGATCGCCTCGCCGAGGCCGGCATTCTCGCGAAGTTCTTCCAGGCCCTGTTCGGGGGTGCGCAGGGTCACTGCGGCCACGTCGTCACGCGCCCTCAGCTCGGCGGCCAGGGCCTCCGCGCTGGCGGCATCCAGCTCGGCCTTCAGGAACAGGTTGATGTCACGCGACTGCTGCACGCTGCCGGTGAAGTGCTTGAGGTTGTCCAAGGCGATCGACAAGCCCAGTGGCAGTGCCAGCGCCAGGGCCATGACCATCACCGTCAACAGCGTGGCCCATGGTTTGCGGAAAGCGCGGCCCAGGCTGAACACCACGCTGTGCAGGTGGTGTTGCCACCAGATGCCCAGCTTCGAAGGCGCCGCCGCCGGGGCGTTGGCATGACGCTCGGGCGCGGGAGTGGATTCGGTGCTCATTCGGCCAGGTCCTGCGGCGAAATATCGTCCACCAGGCGGCCGTGGTCGAGGATCAGCACGCGCTTGCGCATGCGCCGCAGCAGGGCGAGGTCATGGCTGACCACCAGCACGCTGGTCCCACGCGCCGGCAGCTCGGCGAACAGCGCCATGATTTCCGCGGCGAGGGTCGGGTCGAGGTTGCCGGTCGGTTCGTCGGCCACCAGCAGGCGCGGTTCACCGACGATCGCGCGGGCGATGCCAACGCGCTGCTGCTCACCGGCGGACAACTGCGAAGGCAGGGCCTTCTCGCGATGCCCCAGGCCCATGCGCTCCAGCACCGAACGCACGCGCTTGCCGATGTCGGCACGGCGGGTGCCGCGCAGGATCAGCGGCAGCGCCACGTTTTCGGAAATGCTGCGATCCATCAGCAGGCGGTGGTCCTGGTAGACCGCGCCCACCTCGCGCCGATGCCGTGGCACGTCGCCGCCGCGCACCTTCAACAGGTTGCGCTCGTTGAACACCACCGCGCCGCGGCTGGGCCGCTCGTCAAGGTGGATCAGTTTCAACAGGGTGCTCTTGCCGGCGCCGGAATGGCCGGTGACGAACACCATTTCGCCCGGTGCCACGTCGAAGCTGACATCGGTCAGCGCCTCGTGACCACCGGCGTACTGTTTGCTTACGTTGTCGAACCGCAGGACGCTCATCCCCTGATTATGCAGGACAGGCGCCACGGCGTGGAGACATCGCGCCAGGGCCTGGCCCTGCGTCGGCCGGGGCCGGGGAGACCACCGCCCCCGGAGCCGGGGGCAGTGCAATCAATACCGCTTACCCGCCGGCCAGCATCCGGCGGATCTTGCGGCCGATGCGGGTCAGGAAGGAGTCGCCCGGGTCCGCACTGCGGACCGGCTTGGCCACCACCTGCACCGGTGCACCCTGCGCGGTGGACGCGCCGTGGGTTGCACCATCGGCACCTTCCAGCGGACGGCCGTTGCGACGGCGACGGCGCTTGCGCGGCTTGCGCTCGCCGTCCTGCAATGCGGGATCCTGCGCGGCGCCAGCCTCGGCACGCGGCGGACGCGGCGCCTGCACGGCATCGGCGGTGGCGGTAGCAGCGGCCTCGCCATTGCCGGCGACAACGGCGGCTTCCGCTGCGGCGACCCCTTCGCCTTCCACGCGCGGCTTGCGCGGCGGACGCGGGCGGCGTTCGCCGCTGCGCTCGCCACTGCGTTCGCCGCGGCCAGCGGAGGGCTTGCCACCACGGCCGCCACCACGACGCTCTTCTTCGGCGGCACGCGCTTCACGCGCTTCGCGGAAGATCTGGCTGACGCTTTCGTTCTCGTCGCCTTCCTCGCCCGGCGCAGGCGGCGCACGTTCCGGACGCGGCAGCGAGGTCAGCAGTTCGGCGGTCACTGCTTCGACCGGGATCTTCTGGTCGATATAGGCCTCGATGTCCGGCAGGCCCATCGCATAGCGTTCGCAGGCGAAGCTGATCGCATCGCCTTCCTCGCCCAGGCGCGCGGTGCGGCCGATGCGGTGCACGTAGTCTTCGGCGTCGAACGGCAGATCGTAGTTGTAGACGTACTTGATGCCGTCGATGTGCAGGCCGCGGGCGGCCACGTCGGTCACCACCAGGATTTCCAGCTGGCCCTTCTGGAAGCGGTTCAGCAGGCTTTCACGCTTCTTCTGCGGAACGTCACCGGACAGCACGCCGACGCGGTAGCCGGAACGTTCCAGCGCGCGCGCGACGCGCTCGACGAACACCTTGGTGTTGACGAACACCATCGTACGCGCGCCTTCGCTGCGCGACAGCAGGCCCAGCAGCAGCGGGATCTTCTCTTCGTCGGCCGGGAAGTACATGCGCTGGCGCACGCGGGCGGCGGTGATGGATTCGCTCTCCACCACCATCTTCTGCGGCTCGTTCATGTGGTCATACGCCAGTTCCAGCACGCGGTGGCTGAGCGTGGCGCTGAACAGCAGGGTCTGCCGGGTGGTGCGCTCGGGCATGCGGCGCAGCAGGAAGCGGATGTCCTTGATGAAGCCCAGGTCGAACATGCGGTCGGCTTCGTCCAGCACGCAGATTTCGCAGGCGTGCAGCGAAACCACCTTGTGCTGCTTGACGTAGTCGATCAGGCGGCCGGGGGTGGCGATGATCACGTCCACGCCCTGCTGCAGCAGTTCGCGCTGCTTGTCGTAGTCCACGCCGCCGTACACCAGCGCGAAGCGCAGCCCCAGGTCCGAACCCAGCTTCACCGCATCCTTGTGGATCTGGATGGCCAGTTCGCGGGTGGGGGCCAGGATCAGCGCGCGCGGGTCTTCCGGCTTGCGGTCGGCCAGTGCCGGGCGGGTCAGCAGGCGGTTCACCACCGCGACCAGGAAGGCCAGCGTCTTGCCGGTACCGGTCTGTGCCTGGCCTGCGACGTCGCCACCGGCGAGTGCGACCGGCAGCGTCAACGCCTGGATCGGGGTGCAGCGGGTGAATCCGGCTCCTTCAAGACCGGCGTGCAATGCCGGATGCAGATCGAAGGAGGAAAAGGTCAAATCGGTCAGCGGTTTGTCGCTCATGTGTCCGTCTTGGTCTGGCCGCCACCTGCAATCGGGCGGCTCGGCGTCATCTGGGGGCTCCGTCGCAAACTGCGGCCCCTGCGGCGGGTCGGCGGGCCTTGGAACCCTCGGGTCCCTTGCCGCTCAATGAAGCAGTTTAGCGTAATCGGGCGGGCAACCGGGCCAAAGCGTCTCACCACCCCCGGAGACCGCCCGCCCATTGCGCATTCATCCATGCCACCGCCCGCTGAATCGTTCCCGGTGCTTCCCTTGTGCATCAGGGACGGGGCCCTATCCCATAGGTGTGGACAGTGAAATCCGACACATTCCGTCGGTCATATTGATCGCGATACGCTGGGTTCCAGCCGCCCCCTGTCTCCCTGTGCCGATAGGGGTAAACTGCCGCCCGTGAGCATCCAGGCATCCTGCCCAGCGCACCGTGGAGCCTGCTCCACCAGGCAACGACGAGGGTTGCGCCAGTCTGGTCCAGCCCAGTTCACCCACCTCCGGCCCCGGCCGGGTGCCCCACAAGACGAGAAACCAAGATGAGCGACAACGTTGTACATGTCAGCACCGCTGATTTCGAAAGCACCGTACTGAACTCCAAAGAGCCGGTCCTGGTTGATTTCTGGGCCGAATGGTGTGGGCCGTGCAAGATGATCGCACCGGCGCTGGACGAACTGGCCGTGGCCTACGGTGGCCGCGCGAAGATCGTCAAGGTCAACGTCGACCACGAGCGCGACCTGGCGGTGAAGTATCACGTCCGTTCCATTCCCTACCTGGTCGTCTTCAAGGACGGCGAGAAGGTCGGTGAGCAGGTGGGTGCGGTGGGCAAGGCCCAGCTGGCCGGCCTGCTCGACAAGGCGCTGGCCTGAGGCCTGTGTTTCCCGGCAGCCGGTGACGCCGGCTGCCTGCAGCCCCTGCGCTGCCTGAATGTCGCGGCATCGCGGTGCTTGCAAGGCGCCGCGCGCCGGTGATAGTGTCGGCACATCCGGTCCGCGTTCGCGTGCCGCACCCGCTGGATGCAGTTCACTCCAGACCCCATCCCTTCGTTCGCCGCCCCAGCCGGGCGCTCGCACCTTCAAGCGAGGAATAACGCTCTTGTCCGATACCACTTCTGAAACCGGCAGCGCTGATGCGCCCGCCGAAAAGCGTGTGCGCAAGCCGCGCGTGACCAAGGCCGCCGCACCCGCGTCCGCCGAAACCAGTGCCCCGGCACAGGCCGGCCTGCCGCTGGCCAATGCGCCCGAAGCACCCCGTCCCGCTCCGCCCCCCGCGCCCGCTGCGGCGGCGCCGAGCGCGCCCGCTGCCGATGCTCCCGCCACCAACGGCGGTGACGGCAACGAAGGCCGCGAATCCGGCCAGGGTCGCCCGCAGCAGAACAACAACACCTCCGGCGGCGGCCAGCAGAACACCGCAGGCGGCCAGAACCAGGGCCCCTACCAGGGCAACCAGCAGAACAACGCGCAGGGCCAGGGAAACCGCCGTGACCGCTTCCGCAACCGACGCGACCGTGACCGCCCGGCACGTGGTGGTGGACGCGACGATGGCATGCCGCAGGACAACAACGAACAGCAGCCGTTCGTGCGTACCACCCAGCCGAACGTGCCGGAAGGCTTCCCGGTGTATTCGCTGAGCGACCTCAAGCGCATGCCGGCGCAGAAGCTGCTGGAAATCGCCGAGCAGCTGCAGATCTCCGAAGGTGTCGCCCGTGCCCGCAAGCAGGACGTGATCTTCGCGCTGCTGAAGGTGCTGACCCGCCACGGTGATGGCGTCGCTGCCGACGGCGTGCTGGAAATCCTGCCCGACGGCTTCGGCTTCCTGCGCGCGGCCGAAGCCAGCTACCTGGCCGGCCCGGACGACACCTACATCTCGCCCAGCCAGATCCGCCGCTTCAACCTGCGCACCGGCGACCACCTGTCCGGCCGCATCCGCTTCCCCAAGGATGGCGAGCGCTACTTCGCGCTGTCCATCGTGGACACCATCAACGGTGAGCCGCTGGAAGCGTCCAAGAACAAGGTGCTGTTCGAGAACCTGACCGCCCTGTTCCCGCGCAAGCGCTTCACCCTGGAACGCGGCAACGGCTCGTCCGAAGACATCACCGGCCGCATCCTCGATCTGATGGCACCGCAGGGCAAGGGCCAGCGTTCGCTGATCGTTTCCCAGCCGAAGGCCGGCAAGACGATGATGATGCAGCAGGTGGCCACGGCCATCACCACCAACCATCCGGACGTGCACCTGATCGTGCTGCTGATCGATGAGCGCCCGGAAGAAGTGACCGAAATGCAGCGCACCGTGCGCGGCGAGGTCATCAGCTCGACGTTCGACGAGCCGGCCGCGCGCCACGTGCAGGTTGCCGAAATGGTGATCGAGCGGGCCAAGCGCCTGGTCGAGCACAAGAAGGACGTGGTGATCCTGCTGGACTCGATCACCCGCCTGGCACGTGCCTACAACAACGTGGTGCCGAGCTCGGGCAAGGTGCTGACCGGTGGCGTGGATGCCAATGCCCTGCACCGTCCGAAGCGCTTCTTCGGTGCCGCGCGCAACGTGGAGGAAGGCGGCAGCCTGACCATCATCGCCACGGCGCTGGTGGACACCGGCAGCAAGATGGACGAGGTGATCTACGAAGAGTTCAAGGGCACCGGCAACAGCGAAGTGCACCTGAGCCGTCGCATCTCTGAAAAGCGCGTGTTCCCGGCGATCGACATCAACCGTTCGGGTACCCGCCGCGAAGACCTGCTGATCGAGCCGGAGCTGCTGCAGAAGATCTGGATCCTGCGCAAGCTGCTGCATCCGATGGATGAAATGGCCGCGATGGAGTTCCTGCTGGACAAGATGAAGAACACCAAGTCCAACGACGAGTTCTTCGGTTCGATGAAGCGCTGAGTTCCTGGCGCCGGACGATCCACGACGAGGCCCCGCATTGCGGGGCTTTGTTGTTTGCGGGGGCGGGCCGGGCAAGAGCAGGCTGCGTGCCTGCGGCGGCCCGCAGGGCGCCGGTCAGGACGACCGGCATGCCCCTGGTCGGCGAGCACAGCGGGCGGGGCGGGGCGCCGCCGTGCTGCGCTGCGCCGTGGCAATATCGGCCCGACGCTGCACCATCGCTCGGCGCGCACTGGCCGCCGCTGGCACATCGAGGACCACCTGCATCATGCGTAGTCGAATCGAAGACGTCGCTGCGGCGGCGGGAGTCTCCATCAAGACCGTGTCGCGGGTGCTCAACAACGAGCCCAACGTGCGTGAGCAGACCCAGTCGCGGGTGCGCGAGGCGGTCGCGCGGCTCGGCTACAAGCCCAATCCTTCCGCGCGCAGCCTGGCCGGCCAGCGCTCCTATTCGCTGGCGCTGGCCTACAACAATCCTTCGCGCAACTACCTGATGGAAATCCAGAGCGGCATGCTCGATGCCTGCCACGGCAACCACTACAACCTGCTGCTGGGCCCGGTGGGGATCGGCCGCCATGCCCTGCCCGACCTCAGCGCGCTGTTCGACAACTCACGGCCCGACGGCGTCGTGCTGATCCCGCCGCTCAGCGATGATCCGGTGGTGCTGTCCTACCTGCAGGAACATGACATCCCCTTTGCCAGCATCGCCCCGCGTGACCCCACCGGCGCCATCGGGGTGCGCATGGACGAGACCA
Organism: Stenotrophomonas sp. NPDC078853; assembly: GCF_044901215.1. Classification (NCBI taxonomy): domain Bacteria; kingdom Pseudomonadati; phylum Pseudomonadota; class Gammaproteobacteria; order Lysobacterales; family Lysobacteraceae; genus Stenotrophomonas; species Stenotrophomonas sp. NPDC078853. Next base: position 106,074 of record NZ_JBJDOQ010000013.1, read on the forward strand.
CGGCCGTGGTGGAGTTGATGCGCCACCTGATCGCGCAGGGCCATCGGCGCATCGGCCACATCAAGGGACCACGGGCGCACGGTGCCTGCCAGTGGCGCCACGCCGGGTATCGCGCAGCGCTGCGCGAGGCCGGCATCGCCTACGACGCCGCGCTGGTGGTCGGCGGCCAGTTCTCTTTCGAATCCGGCATCCCGGCGGCACACCGCCTGCTGGACCTGGCCGATCCGCCCACGGCGATCTTCGCGGCCAACGATGACATGGCGGCGGCCGTGTACCGGGTCGCCGGTGGCCGCGGCCTGCAGGTGCCCCGCGATCTGTCCGTATGCGGTTTCGATGACACCCCGATCGCCAGCCATATCTTCCCCGCGCTGACCACGGTGCGGCAGCCCACTGCGGAAATGGGCCGGCTGGCGACGCTGCAGCTGCTGGAGCGCATCCGTTCGTCGGGCGCCGGCAGGATGATCACGCTCGACCATGCTGTGCTGGTCCGCGAATCCACCGCCGCACCTGGAAAACGCAGGCGCTGAGCGCCCGGTGATGCCGCGCTTTTGTCGAGCGCTGTCAGTGTTAGCGCTACCTGCCCTGCGCAGAACCGTTCCGCATCGCAACACGATCATTCGCGTAGCACCGCGCACGCGCGGCGGCCGCATGCGGGCCGATGACACTGCAATGACAAGGCTTGCGGGACCTGCAGCGCGGTCTCCCCGGGATCCGCCCGGCCACCAGCGGAGGCGCTTTGTTGACAACGCTGTCAACGCATCCCCAAATCGCTCCCGTCATGTAGTTGCCGCGTTCCAGCCGAAGTCAAACCCGCTGTTTCCGCACTCCCTGGGGAGGGATCCGCAATGAGGATGTACAAGGCCGTACCCCGCAAGACACTGCTCACTTCCGCGCTGCTGGCGGCCATCGCCGGCCCCGCGTGGGCGCAGGATGCTTCCACCGCCGCACCGGCCGACCCGGCCACCCTGGACACCGTGCAGGTGACCGGCATCCGCGGCAGCCTCACCTCGTCGATGAACCTCAAGCGCGACAGCCAGGGCGTGGTGGACGGCATCGTGGCCGAGGATATCGGCAAGTTCCCCGATACCAACCTGGCCGAATCGCTGCAGCGCATCAGCGGCGTGTCCATCGACCGTACCTCCAGCGGCGAAGGTTCCAAGGTCACCGTGCGCGGCATCGGCCCGGACTACAACCTGGTGCTGCTCAACGGCCGCCAGATGCCAGCCTCCAACCTGGGCAACGGCGGCGGTGGACTGTCCGGCTCGCGCTCGTTCGATTTCGCCAACATCGCCTCCGAATCGATCTCCGCAGTGGAGGTCTACAAGACCACCCGCGCCGACAACCCCACCGGTGGCATCGGTGCGACGATCAACATCAAGACCCTGCGCCCCCTGGAAGCGGCACCGGTGGTCAGCCTTGGCATGAAGGCGGTGCACGATACCTCCAACGACAACGTGCCGCGCACGCTGCAGGGATCCAATGTCACCGGCGAGCTGTCCGGTGTGTTCAGCCAGACCTACTCTGACGGACGCTTCGGCGTGGCGCTCAGCGCCAGCCACCAGGAACGCGATTCCGGCTTCAACCAGGCCACCGTGGCCGAAGGCTGGGCGACGCTGCGCGGTGACGACACCAGCGACTGGCGCGCACTGCCGCAGCCAGGCACGGGCTATTCGGACCGCATCACCAACCGCCCGGGTGCCGATGATATCTACGGCCGTCCGCAGAACACCGCGTACAACGTCAACGCCGTGCAGCGCCAGCGCACCAACGGCCAGGCCACGCTGCAGTGGAAGCCGCTGGACAACGTCACCACCACGCTGGATTACACCTATGTCGAAAACAAGGTGCAGCAGCAGCGCAGCGAACTGTCGGTGTGGTTCAACTACGGCCCCGGTGACAGTACCTGGACCGATGGTCCGGTTGCCGCCCCCATCGTGTACAGCGAGGACGTGGTGAACGGCGACGTGGCGATGGGCGGCATGAAGCTGGCCACCCGGAACAGCATGGATTCGCTCGGCTTCAATGTTGACTGGGAAGTCAACGATGCGCTGGACATGTCCTTCGACTACCACCGCGCCAGTGCCGAATCGCAGCCCGATGGACCCTATGGCTCGGCTGGCGTGCTCGGCGTGGCGGCTTACGTGCGCGGCACGACCACGGTGGATTACAGCGGCGACCTGCCGATCATCAACATCGCGTTGCCGCCGGGTGGGGTGCAGGCCGCCGATGCACTGGTCACCGGTTCGGTATTCCAGAACAGCTACAACAAGTCGGAAGTGGAACAGCTGCAGGCCAAGGGCGTGTTCCGCTTCGCCGACTATTCCGCACTCGATTTCGGCGTGGGCCACACCCAGGTGGACAACCGCTCGGCGGCGGCGATCCAGCAACGCGACAGCTGGGGCGGCGTCGGTACGCCGGCGGACTACGACGACAGCATCTGGTACGCCGATGACATGGGCAAATACTTCAAGGCGTTCTCCGGGCACGATGATCCGCGCCTGACCGGCCAGTTCCTGGTGTTCGATTTCGACCGCCTGCGTGACCGTGCGGCGCAGGTACCCAACGGCGCCGAGCCGGCCTGCCCGACGTGCTATCTCGCCCCGACCGAATACTCCGAGGACATCCGTACCACCGAAAAATCCAAGAGCGCCTACCTGCAGTACCGCACCACCTTCGACTGGAACATGCCGCTGCATGTCGCCGCCGGCGTGCGCTATGAGCAGACCGAAGTGGAGTCGTTGGCGCTGGTGCGCGTGCCGACTTCGATCAGCTGGAACTCCCTCAACGAGTTCAACATCACCTACGCCGACGACGGCGCGTTCATCGGCGGCCAGGGCAAGTACGATTACGTGCTGCCCAATGTCGACCTCAAGCTGGACATCAACGAGTCGCTGGCACTGCGCGGCAGCTACAGCCGCAGCCTGGGCCGTCCGGGATGGACGCAGATCGAAAGCGGGCAACGCCTGGACAACATCGTGCGCACCCAGGGCGGCACCGGTTCACGCGGCAACCCGGCGCTGGAGCCGTTGCTGTCGGACAACTTCGACCTGTCCCTGGAGTGGTACTACGGTGAAGCCAGCTACGCCTCGGTCGGCTTCTTCCGCAAGAACATCAAGAACTTCATCAGCAACACCATCGCCCGCGAAGATGCCGGCAGCCTGCACACGCCGGTAGGCGGTGCGTACTGGAACGAAGCGCTGGCGTCGGGCTGCGTCACCACCGACACGGTGTGCATCCGCAATTACATCTTCACCAACCATGCCGGCGACCCGGGCGTGGTTTCCACCGGGGTCAACTCGGCCGGCCAGCAGACCGGCAGCATCGTCGGCCAGCCGGGTGATCCCATCGCCGGGTTCGACATCACCCTGCCGGCCAACCAGCGCTCGGATCATCTGGAAGGCTGGGAGCTGGCGGTGCAGCACCTGTTCGGCGAGTCCGGCTTCGGTGTCGCGGCGAACTACACCAAGGTGAAGTCCGGGCTGACCTTCGACAACCTGAGCCTGGGCGACCAGTACCCGATGGTCGGCCTGAGCGATTCGGCCAACGCGGTACTGTTCTATGACAAGAACGCATGGCAGGTCCGGGCGGCCTACAACTGGCGCGACAAGTTCCTCAACGGCATCGGTGGCCAGGGGCCGAACCCGAACTACACCGAAGCCTATGGGCAGCTTGATCTGAACATCAGCTACGCGGTGAGCGAGCAGCTGACGCTGAGCGTGGAAGCGATCAACCTGACCGACGAGACGATGCGCACCTATGCACGCCACAGCAACATGCTGCGGTATGCCACCCAGACCGGGCCGCGCTACATGTTCGGTGTGCGCTACAAGTTCTGAGTGGCGATGACCCTGCCCCCGCCCCGCCCCATCGACGAGGTCCAGCTCGCAGATCCTGCGGCACTGCCTGCCGCGCTGCGCAGCTGGACCACGCCGAAGGTGGTGCGGGGGTTGGCCGCCGCGTGGCCGCTGGTACAGGCTGCCCGGCGTGGCGACACCGCCGCGGTGGACTACCTGAAGCGGTTCGACCACGGTGGCATGCCGGTGACCGCCACCACAGCGGCGCCCGGCACGCAGGGCCGGGTCTTCTACAACGACGACCTCACCGGCTTCAATTTCCGTCGCGAACAGGTGCCGCTGCGCGTGGTGCTGGACACCCTGCTCAAGTACCGCAGCGAACCGGACGCACCGACCATCTACGTGGCATCCACCACGCTGGATACCTACCTGCCCGGGCTGCGGGAGGAGAATCCGCTGGTGCTGGGACAGGCCGATCCACTGGCCAGCATCTGGATCGGCAACCGCTCGCGGATCGCCGCGCACTACGATGCGCCGGACAATCTGGCCTGCGTGGCGGCAGGACGGCGACGGGTCATGCTGTTTCCTCCCGGCCAGGTCGGCAACCTGTATGTCGGCCCGCTGGACTTCACCCCCGCCGGACAGGCAATCAGCCTGGTCGACTTCGCCGCACCGGACCTGCAGCGGTTCCCGCGCTTCGCGCTGGCCATGCAGGAGGCACAGAGCGCCGTGCTGGAACCGGGGGACGCGGTATTCATCCCTTCCCTGTGGTGGCACCACATGGAAGGACTCGAGGCGTTCAACATCCTTGTCAATTACTGGTGGCGTCCGGTCGAGGCATGGCGCGATGCGCCGATGAACGCCTTGATGCTGGCCCTGCTGGCGATCCGTGACCTGCCTGTGGAACAACGCGCGGCCTGGCAGGCGATGTTCCGGCATTACGTGTTCGACGCAGACGATCAGGTTGCCGCACACGTGCCGGAGCATGCGCGTGGCGTGCTGGGCGAACTGGATGAGGCAGCCGCCGCACGGCTGCGCGAGGTGCTGCGCACGCGGTTGCTGCGTGGGTCGAACGGGTGAACCGCCTCGCGGATGGCTGCTTACGAGCTGCAGTTGGGGGCGGGGTGGGCGGGGAGGCTGTGCGGGGCAGCGCAAAACGAGGGCCCCGTTCCCCCACCATCCGCCGACCATGGGTCGGCGCTACCGAGGCCGCCATGAACCTGACGAAGGTGGGACGGGGTGGGTTGGCGGTGGCGTAGAGCGCCATGGATGGCGCGAAACGAGGCCCGCAGGAGCGGCTCTTGCCGTCCCCCGCCAACCCGCCCCGCCCCGCCATCCCATAGCCCTGCAGCCCTTGACGTTGACGTTGACGTTGACCTTGACCGTGCTCTGCGTCCGCACGTGACCCGTCGCTTTCAGCGATAATGCCCGCGCAGTCCCCACCGAACCGTGCGCAGGCTGCTGCGTGCGGGCGCCGTCCCGCGCTGGCGAACCCTCCGGACAGACCGGTCGGGCCAGCATCAGAACTGGCTGACCTGCCCGCATGCGCTCGCTTTCCAAACGCCTCAACCTGGGTTCGCTGATCCTTGCCCTGGCCCTGCTCAGCACCGTGGTGGCGCTGGCCAACACCCTGATGGCCAGCTACCGCGTGCAACGTGACCAACTGGTCAGCAGCACCCTGGAAGCGAACCGGGTGTACGCCAACAAGCTGGCCGAAACCACCCAGAACTTCGTGCTGTCCTCGCAGCAGCAGCTCGCCTATACCGCGATGCTGCTGGGCCGGGGTGGCATGCAGGACCGCCGTGCGCAGGACGAAGCCGCGCGCCTGCAACTGCAGACCAACAGCTTCAACTCGATACTGATCGTCGACCACACCGGCCTGGTCCTGGCCACCTCGCCACAGACGTTGCACCTGAAGGGCGACACCCTGCGCAGCGAAGGCAACCGCATCGCACTGGAGCGCCGCCAGCCCATGGTCAGCGATCCCTACGACTCGGCCACCGGCAGGCTGCTGGTCGCCATGTCGCATCCAGTGTTCGACGTGCAGGGCCGCTACCGCGGTTACGTCAGCGGGACCATCTACCTGCGCCAGCGCAGCATCCTGCAGAGTCTGCTGGGCACGCACTACTACCGCGACGGGTCCTACCTGTACGTGGTCGATCGCAATGGCCGCCTGCTGTACCACGTCGACCCCGAACGGGTCGGCGGGTATGCGCCGGGCAACCGGGTGATCGATGCGGTGTCACGTGGTCAACGCGGTTCGGCGCAGGTCGACAACAGCCGTGGCGTCTCCATGCTTGCCGGGTACGCGCCGGTGCCCGCCACCGGGTGGGGCGTGGTAGCCCAGCGCCCGACGGCGGCCACCCTGCAGCCCTTGTCTCAAGTGATGTCATCGATCATCTGGCGCGCGATCCCGCTCGGGGTACTGTCGCTGCTGGTGACCTGGTGGTTCGCGCGCCGTATCTCGCTGCCGCTGTGGCAGCTGGCGCGCAACGTGCAGGAGGGCGACACCGGCCGGGCGATCTCCGATGTCGGCGGCATCCGCGCGTGGTATTTCGAAGTGGCACAACTGAAGCAGGCCGTGCTGTACAGCTTCACCGCGCTGCAGGACCGCATCGGCACCCTCAACCGGGCCAGCCGCACCGATCCGCTGACCGGCCTGCTCAACCGCCGTGGGCTGCAGCAGGCGCTGGAAACCTGGAAGGCGCAGGGGCAGTCCTTCGCGATCCTGGCGTTGGACATCGACCGTTTCAAGGTCATCAACGACCAGCATGGCCATGCGGTCGGCGATCAGGTCATCAGCCACATCGCCGAGCAGATGCGCCGCTACTCACGCGATGGGGACGTGCTGTGCCGCAACGGCGGCGAAGAGTTCCTGATGCTGCTGCCCACCACCGATGCCGACGATGCCCTGCTGATCGCCGAGCGGCTGCGGCAGCGGATCGCGGAGCAGGTGCTGGACCCGGTCGGTCACGTCAGCGTATCGGTCGGCGTGGCGCATTACCCGACCTTCGATGCCGATGCCGAACAGGCCCTGCGCATGGCCGACAAAGCGCTGTACATGGCCAAGGAACAGGGCCGCAACCGCAGCGTGACCTACCCCTACCGCTGACCCCGGTAACGCAGTCAGCCCTGCAGCGGCGTCAGCAGCTTCGGGCCGTTGTCGACCCCGACCATGTAGACCCCGCCGTCGGGCAGCATATCGGGGGCATCATCGGCGGCAACATCGTTCACCTTCCAGGGCGCGCTTTGCTTCGGTCCCGGGATGTAGACCTGCCATTTGCCGTAGCGGTCCCCGTTGCCACCGTAGAAGAAACGCACCGGCACGCGTACCGTCCAGAACGGATCGTCGACGCTGGCACCGGTGGTGGGCGCGATGAAGGCCCACTTCCGCGCAGCAGTGACTGCACTGCGCGCCATCACGTCACGCATCCGCTGCATCGCGCGCGCCGACCCGGCCACGTAGGCGTTGACCTGTTCGGCGATCACATCGTCGACCGTGCCGTCGCGCGCCACCCGCAGTAACAGCTGGACTTCGCCCGCGCCGCCCATCTCCATCAGTTCGCGCGGGAAGGAGGGCGGCGGCATGCGGTCGATGCCCACCGCGTCGCTGGCCTTGGGATCGAAATTACGGAAATTGGCGCTGCTCAGCACGACATCCATTCCATCACCGGACGCTCGCCGGGCTACCAGCCGCAGGTTCACCGGGGTCTTCGCTGCAACCGCCCTGCCCTCGCGCAGCACCGGCTCGAACCGCCACCTGGCGACATTCTGCTTCAGGAAATCCTGGATGTAGGGCTCGATCCTGTCTTCATTCTTGAGCGTGAAGCCTTCGACCGAGCCGTCCGGCGCGATGTCGATGCTGCCGCTCAGGACCATGCTGCCTTCGGTCTGCGCACGGGCCGCGCGCGCGTTCTGCGCGCTGGCGTCCACGGAAACCAGCGCGCCACCGGCGCCCAGTGCCAGAACCACTCCAAGGAAAAGCGAGGTACGCATGCTGACTGCTCCGTGTCGATGTGTACCCCGAGGGTAGCAAAGGCCGGTGCCGCCTCCAACTCAGGCCAAGCGGTTCCCACGCGCATAAGGTGGCGTATCGGGATGCTCGCCCGCGGCGAAACGGTCCTGCAGCGCACGCCACCACGCCGGTTGGAACAGGTGCCCGAAGTGCTCACGCACCGCCGCCAGTTCCGCAGCGGGGAGCCCCATGAACGGGCCGAAGCGCTCGGGGAACACATCACGCGGCCCGACGTGGAACCACGGCTCGTCGGCCAGGGCCTCATCGGCATTGCGCGGGGCAGGCCAGTCGCGGAACACGCACTCGGTGACCAGGCACAGTTCGTCGTAGTCGTAGAACACGGCGCGGCCATGCCGTGAGACACCGAAATTCTTTGGCAGCATGTCACCGGGAAAGATGTTGTTGCGGGCCATGTCGGTGATCGCCTGGGCGTAGTCAAGCACCGCCGCGCGTACCCCCTCGGGCCCCTGCTCGCGCAGGTACAGGTTCAGGGGACGGAAGCGCCGCTGCACGTAGCACAGCGCGATCTCCACCTCTTCGCCGTCCAGCCGCACGCCCTGCGCACAGTGTTGCAGCAGTTCCTGCAGCAGCGCCGGGGCGAATCGCGTGGCCGGGAAACGCAGGTGCCGATAGGGCTGTGCGTCCAGGAGGCGCCCGACCCGGTCCAGGTTGAACACCAGCGCGTACTTGTCTTCCACCTGCTGGCGCGACATCGCCTTCGGCCAGGCGAAACGATCGCGTATCAGCTTGAAGACCAGCGGGTAGCTGGGCAGGGTGAACACCGCCATGACCATGCCCGGGGTGCCCTCGGCGTGTACCAGCTGCTCCTGAGGGTGTTCCAGGAAGTGTCCGAAGAAGGCGCGGTAGCGCTCGGTCTTGCCCTGCTTGGCCCGCCCGAGCACGGTATAGATCTCATCGACCAGCTTGCCCGGCAGCAGGCTGCGCAGGAACACCACCGCATCACCGACCGTAGCCAGGTTGGCCTGGAAATAACTGCGCGACACGCCGAACAGATGCGCCACGTCGCGCCGCCGGGTCAGCACTGCATCGGCGCGCAGGCCCTGGCCATCGTTCACCAGCACGATCACACAGGGCGAAAAGCGGTGCTCCCCGAATACGCGCCCCACCAGATAGGCGCGCCGCTCGCGGTAGAACACGGTATCCAGCAGCTCGATGCCGCGGACCGCATGCGCTCCCCAGTGCGCCAGGTCATCCTGCAAGCGGACCGCGATGGCGGCCGCGCAGCGCAGTTGATGCGCGTAGGGGATGTCGAAGCGGTAGTCACCCAGCACGCGCATCAGCGCATCGGCAGGGCGCGTGGCCGACACCGCGTATGCGTGCCGCGCCACCGGATGGGTGATCGCATCGGAGGGCTCCACGTCGAAGGCGAGGAATTCCACCTGCACATCCACCCCCCGGGTGCCGAACAGGCGCCGCGCCAACGTGTTGTAGAACGTCTTGTACAACTCGGCGTCGATCAGCCCGCGCAACAGCACGCTGTAACGCGCGTGTACCTGCAACCAGCAGGCACGCTCGCCGACGGCCTCACCGGCCAGCCGGCGCAGGTCGTGCATGCACGCGGCGATGCATTGGTCGTACAGGCCGATGCGCTCGACCGCATCGTGCTGCGCGGCCTCCCACTGTCGCCGCTCGAACCGACCCTGCGCGCGGGCGGTGATCGCCGCGAAGCGTGCATGGTAGTCCTCGAAACCATCGCGGATGGCGTGCGCCATCCGTTCGGCCAGCACGGGATCGATGTCGGTGGGGGACATGGCAGGCTCACGGCCGGAATCGCATCCACCTTACGATGCCGGCGCGCCCGTTGCCCAGCCTTGGCCGCTGGCTGGCAGCGCCCAAGGCCACCGGCCACGGGCCGCAAACGCGAAAGGCCCACGCAATGCGTGGGCCCCCCCGGAATACACCGTGCGGCGATGATCAGCCCGCGATCAGTTCGAGCGCGGTGTTCAGCGTGGCGCTGGGACGCATCGCGGCGGCCACCTTGGCCAGGTCAGGACGGTAGTAACCGCCGATGTCCACGGCCTTGCCCTGCACCGCCACCAGCTCCTCGACGATCTTCGCTTCGTTGTCGGTGAGCGCCTTGGCCAACGGGGCGAACCGGGCCTTCAGCGCGGCATCGTCGTCCTGTGCGGCCAGCGCCTGCGCCCAGTACAGGGTCAGGTAGAAGTGGCTGCCACGGTTGTCGATGCCACCCAGCTTGCGCGAGGGCGACTTGTCGTTGTCCAGGAACTCGCCGTTGGCCACGTCCAGCGCCTTGGCCAGCACGCGCCCGGCATCCAGCCAGAACACGGCCGGGGTGCTGCTCAGGCGCGAACGCTCCACCGCCAGCTTCACCCAGTCCTGGATCGGGGCGTCCTTGGTCTGGCACATGCGCCAGATGTCACCGGCTTCCACGGCGTGCTCGAACACGACCGCGCCGGCTTCGTCGGTGACCTTGACCACGCCATCGGCGGCGATCTGGAAGGTCTTGTCGTGCGAGCCGTATTCTTCGGCCTTCTGCGCCATCAGGCCGACGTTCGGCACCGAGCCCATCCTGGCCGGATCGAATGCGCCGTGCGTGCGGCAATCGTCGATCACCGCATGGTAGACACCGGCGTAGCAGCGGTCCGGAATCACCGCCTTGGTGTCCTGCAGCTTGCCTTCGGCATTCCACATCTTGCCGGAGTCGCGGATCATCGCCGGCATCGAGGCGTCGACGATCACATCGCTGGGCACGTGCAGGTTGGTGATGCCCTTGTCCGAGTTCACCATGGCCACGCCCGGGCGGTGTGCGTACTCGGCCTTCAGGTCGGCCTCGATGGCCGCACGCGTGGCCTCAGGCAGCGACGGCAGGCGCGCGGCGAGGTCGCCGATGCCGTTGTTGGCATCGAAGCCGGCCTGCTTCAGCACGTCCGCGTGCTTTGCCAGCACGTCCTTGTAGAACTCATTGACGGCCACGCCGAACATGATCGGGTCGGAGACCTTCATCATGGTCGCCTTCAGGTGCAGCGAGAACAGCACGTTCTTCGCCTTGGCATCTTCGATCTGCTCGGCGATGAACGCCGCCAGTGCCTTGCGGCTCATCACCGCCGCATCGACGATCTCACCGGCCTTGACCGCGGTCTTTTCCTTCAGCACCACGGCCGTGCCATCGGCACCGTGCAGGGTGATCTTAAGGCTGCCGGCGCTGCCGATCGTCGCCGACTTCTCGCTGCCATAGAAATCGCCCGACGCCATGTGCGCGACGTGCGAGGTGGAGTCCTTCGCCCAGGCACCCATGCGGTGCGGGTGCTTGCGTGCGTAGTTCTTCACCGACAGCGGCGCGCGACGGTCCGAGTTGCCTTCGCGCAGCACCGGATTCACCGCGCTGCCCTTGACCTTGTCGTAGCGCGCCTTGATGTCGCGCTGCTCGTCGTCGGCCGGGTTTTCCGGATAATCCGGCAGCGCGTAGCCCTGCTGCTGCAGTTCGGTGATGGCCGCCTTCAGCTGCGGCACCGACGCCGAAATGTTCGGCAGCTTGATGATGTTGGCTTCCGGGGTAGTCGCCAGTTGGCCCAGCTCGGCCAGGTCATCGTTGACCTTCTGTTCGTCCTTCAGGCGCTCCGGGAACAGCGACAGGATGCGGCCGGACAGCGAAATATCGCGGGTTTCCACGGCGATACCGGCGGTTGCGGTGAACGCACTGACGACCGGCAGCAGCGACTGGGTGGCCAGGAACGGCGCTTCATCGGTCAGCGTGTAGAGGATCTTGGGCGTATTCGACATGGGGGATCAGGACTCTTTGCGGATCTCAGGGGAAGGCCGGCGCCAGCGCCGGACCACGTTCAACCGTGTCGCACGCAGGACGGGCGATGCCCTGGCGGGGAAACCACTGCATTGTCCCCATTTCCAGCGTGCGGGGCAAAGCGCCGCCATACGCAAAGGTATGCATGCTCAGCGGGGCGCGAGCTTGCGGAGTACAGGACGTTACCACCGGCCTGGGAGCAGACGGAACTGCAATGCGTTGTCCTCCAGCAGATGGGCGCGCAGCAGATCGGTGCCGTCATCCACCATCGTGGCGGCGATCGCAGCGGGGGTGCTGCCCTCGCACAGCCACCGTGCGACGCGCGTCAGTTCGAGTGACTGCATCAGATAGCGCTGGGCGAAAGGCGCCAGGTGCAGCACGTCCACGACCTCGTCCAACGCTTGTCCGGTGGCCAGACGGGACCTCGCCAGCGTGTCCACCACCAGAATCTCCAGGTGCCGCGCAGCGCCCGCTGACAGTCGCAGATCGGTGGCTACCGTGCGGTAGTCCTCTCCTGCGGCGACCCGTTGCAGGCCCACCGTGGTGGCCACGCAGAATTCAAGATGCTGCCGACCTACCCAATCCAGGCGCAGCTCATCTGAGAGGTCCCACCAGGCATGGCCTGGGCGCAGCGGAAGCACGGCATCCACTACCGCTTTCTGCAGACTATAGCGCGCCTGCGGCTCCAGCCCGAACGCGTCGGCCACCTGCTCCCACCCTTCTCCTTCCAGCACGCGTGCAACGCACGGCCCGCGTGCGGCAGCTTCCTGGAGGTAGGACCACGACGATGGCAGGCCGCGCAGCGCCAGCTGTCCGATGACATCCTGCCAAGGGACGCCGCGCTGGAGCAGGCGTACCACGACGGCTTTGGCGACCACGCCACGGTCGTACGGTTGTAGATCAGGAAGACCCAGGTTCGTGCATACCTCGCTCCATTCCAAGCCATCGCACACGGCAGCAGCGGCCTTTCCTTTCAGCGTCTGGCGCAGCACGCTCTGTTCTCCGATGGTGTGCCGCAGGCCCAGCAGCGCAACGACCTCACGGAAGCAGCCGCCTTCCTCGATGGCCCGCATCGCCACCCCGATCTTTGTGTCTTCGAGGGTGTCCCGGGTGGCTTTCCATATCAGTGCCGATCCGGCGCCTGTGTTTGCGGCCAAGCATCGCCAGGTCGCTGCCGCAATGCAGTGCCACAGGCTGGAATTGCGTGCCACGCCGGCCTGGTCAAGCGCATGCGGCGGAAAGATGCCTTTTGAGATGCGCCCTTTCACCCACATCCCGGCAGCAAGCCGGGTCAGCGCGCGTCCGGCAGGGGCGCGGGCTTCGAGGACGCCCAGCCGCCCTTCCACGAGCGCTGCGCGGCAGCACGCATCGAGCAGTCGTGGGGTGACCCCCGGCACGGCGGGGAGATTGCGCGCCCTCTCGTCGCGCTGGCTGCGTTCCCATCCGGTTATCGCACTGCCCAGCCTCATGCCAAGCTGCAAAGCGTCCATAGCGCGAGTCGTGGCATAGGAGCTGTTGGCTATCTGTGTGGGCGCAACGAAAGAAGAACGCCACGGTACTGTAGGACCATCGGCGTCCTGGATTCTCCGTCCACGAAATGCCGGAACCGGGCTTGCATACAATACTGTGATATCACGCTTCATCGCCGACCGTGCTGGGGGTGGGGAACAGCGAATGGTAAAAGGTGGCCTGGCCAACAACTTCCAGCCATCGCGCAGCTCTGCAGCCCGCTTGGCCAGAAGACATCGGCGGCGGCATATCGACCAAAAAAAGACGCAGCCTCGCGGCTGCGTCCATCGTGAGTCCATTACCGGGAGAGAGTCGGTAGCGCTGGACTTACTTGACCTCGAACTCCTGCGGCGTTCCGGCCGCCTTGCCATCTACCATGACTTCCGCACGGTACTTGCCCGCCGGCCAGCCATTGGCATTCTTGAAGGTGATGTTGGTGGTCTCGGCACCGGAGGTGTTGAGCGTCGCGCTCTGCTCACCGGCAACCTGGCCATCCTGGAACGTCAGCTTCGCGCCCACGTTTGCATTGTTCGCCGCGCCGTCGGTGCGAACCGAGACGATGATGTCGTCCTTGGGAGCGAACATCGCGGTGGTGGCGACTGATTTATCTGCCGCTGCACTCTTGCCGACGGTTACCGACGCAACGTTGACCGAGGCGGCTTCGGCCATCGGCGGCGGTGCGCCCGTCATCGGGGCGGGGGCAGCAGCCGGCGCGGTATCCGCAGCCGGGGTGGCAGTGGTATCGACGGCGGGCTCGTCCTTCTTGCAGCCGACCAGCGCCACGCTGCCGAGCAGTGCAACGAGCAGCCCATTGCGAAGTGTATTGGTATGGATCATCGGGTTTCCTCCAAGGGTTACAACAACGGAACGCGTGTGCGGGTGCGAGTGATGCCGCGGGGATTACCTGCTCGGGAGCTTCAGCACCTGGCCGGGCTGGATGCGGTCGGGATCATCAAGCTGGTCACGGTTGGCATCGAATATTTTCTGCCAGACGTTTGCATCGCCCAGGTGCTGCTTGGCGATCTTTGACAACGTGTCACCCTTCTCCACCGTGTAGGTCGCATCGACCACCTCCGCCGTGCTGTCCACCGAGGCGGACACGCCGGAAAAATCGGCCTTGGGAACCTGCTGGGCGGTGCTGTCGACGCTGCCGGTAACACCGGAGAAATCGGCTTTCTTCTCGGTACTCATCCACACACTCCCATCTGCATGACTACGTGGCAGGCACGTTCTCACACAGGTTGTTAAATGGGGATGGTTTTCGTGTGAAGCCGAAGACGGGTTTACTGCCGCAGTTCGCGGTCCACGCTTGCAGGTGCAACGATTCCCGGGCTGGCGCGCCACGGATTGATGTCCAGCCCGCCGCGGCGGGTGTACCGCGCCTCTACTTCCAGCACGTCCGGCGCACAGCGCTGGCTGACCTCATTGAAGATACGTTCGACGCACTGTTCGTGGAACTCCGCGTGTTCGCGGTAACTGACCAGGTAGCGCAGCAGGCCGGCGCGATCGATGCGTGCGCCACGGTAGCGCACGCTGACCGTGGCCCAGTCGGGCTGGCCGGTGACCGGGCAATTGGATTTCAGCAGCGCCGACACCAGAATCTCTTCGGCGATCTCCGACGGGTCAGCCGAAAGATAGTCCGCCCGCGGCGGGCCATAGCAGTCGATGTCCACATCCAGCCCGTCGATCGATTCGCCAAGCGGGGTATCACGCAGGGCGGGCAGCCCGAACGTCACCTGCACCGCAGCGCCTGCACAGGCGGAGAGATCGCTGGCGATGGTCGTGCGCAGGGCCTCGGCATCGGCGAAGCGAGCGCTGTTGAGCGAGTTGAGATACAGCTTGAAGGACTTCGATTCCACCAGGTTCGGCGAGGTGCAGGGAACCTGCACGGTCGCCACGGCGACGCAGGGCTTGCCGCGGTTGTCCAGCCAGCCCAGTTCAAAAGCATGCCAGCGGTCATGGCCGACGAACGGCAGGGCGCTGCCGTCCAGCCCGATCTCGGCCCGCGCGGCGGCGCGGGGAATGGGGAACAGCAGGCCGGGGTCGTACTGCGACGGGTAACTGACCTCGCGACCGAGGCTGGAATCCTGGGGGGTGTTCATGGCGCTCATTGTAAATGAGCGTGTCGAACGGGTGAGACCCCCTCGCGGTGGCTGTTGTTTGAAGCCGCATCCGGGTTGGGCCGGACGGGGAGACTATGCGGGGCACGCGCAAGTACGTCCATGCAGCTCTTCGCGGCTCCTGCCGCTCAAGGCCCCGCATAGCCTCCCCGCCCGACCCATGACAGGTTCCGGGCCGCCAGCCGCGTAATAAAAGAAAGAAAAGCGGTAGCGCCGACCCATGGTCGGCGAGCGCAGCGGGCCTTTGGCGGAAACATTCCGCCGACCATGGGTCGGCGCTACCAAGGCCGCCGTGGACCTGTCGAAGGCGGGGCGGGGTCACCCTTGGACAGGGGCGCCGTGCAGATAATCCAGGCTGACCTGCAGCAACGCCCGCAGGCCGACATCCAGCGCCTTCTCATCGAGCAGGAACTTCGGCGAATGATTCGCCGGCGCCTTGGCCGGGTCGATGCCCTCGCTGGTGGAACCGACGAAGAAGAACATCCCGGGCACTTCCTGGGCGAACAGCGAAAAGTCCTCCGCGCCCATCTGCAGCGGCGGCTCGTACACATTGTCCTTGCCCACCACCGCCTGCAGGCTCGGCAGCATGCGGGCGGTCAGCTCCGGGTTGTTGACCGTGGCCGGGTTGCCTTCGGCCTCGTAGATCTCGGTCACCGCCGTCGCCCCATGCGCCGCCGTGGTGTGCTCGGCCACGTTGCGCAGGTCGGCGAAGATCTGCTGCCGCATGCCCTCGTCGAAGGTGCGGATGGTGCCGACCATCTCCACCTCGTCGGGGATGATGTTGTAGCGGATGCCGCCGTTGATCGCCCCGAAGGTCACCACCGCCGGCTGCTGGGACAGGTTGGTGCGACGGCTGACGATGGTCTGCGCAGTACCGATCAGGTCGGCCGTGGCCACGATCGGGTCCACCCCGTTCCACGGGGCCGAACCATGCGTCTGGCGGCCGATCACCTTGATCCCGAAACGATCCGATGCCGCCATCAGTGGACCACCGCGTACCGCGATCTTGCCGGCCTGTACGCTGGAAAACACGTGCAGGCCGAACACCGCCTCCGGCTTGAAATCGGCGAACACGCCTTCCTTCAGCATCAACGCCGCACCGCCCTCTTCCGGCGGCGGCGCTCCTTCCTCGGACGGCTGGAAGATCAGCATGACCTGGCCCGGCAGGTCCTTGCGCATCGCCACCAGCGCTTCGGCCACGCCCAGCAGCGTGGCGGTATGCGCATCATGGCCGCAGGCATGCATGACGCCGACCTGCTGGCCGCGGTACGTGCTGGTGGCCTTTGAGGCAAACGGCAGCCCCGTCTGTTCGGTCACCGGCAGCGCATCCATGTCTGCGCGCAGCGCGATCTTCGGGCCGGGCTTGCCGCCTTCGATGATCGCCACCACGCCGTGGTGGGCGATACCGGTCTTCGGCTTCAGGCCCATCGCGCGCAGCCGCTTGGCGACTTCGGCCGAGGTGCGCTCCTCGCGGTTGGACAACTCCGGATGCTGGTGGAAATCGCGACGCCATTCCACCACCTGGGCCTGCAGGCGCTCGGCGGCAGCGGCCACTTCGGGACGCTCGGCGGCCTGGCCATGGGCAAGCATCGGCAGGGCCAGCAGCAGGGCAGATGACAGCAGCGCGCGATGGGGCATCGGGATCTCCACGGTAGGGTTGCGCTTGAATGTAGGCCAAGCTGTCGCTTTCGGGAACCTTCGGCCGCTGGCAGGGTCGGAGCATCCGGCCCTTTTGGCATGCAGGCAGCGGCACCGCCCGCAGGTATGCTTGGCACCTTGCCAGCCGTGCGCCTTGCCCGGCCCAGCCCCCAGGAGTGATTGGAATGTCGCGTTTGTGGAAGATCGTGCTGCTGGTGGTGGCAGTGTTGGTGGTCGTGTTCATCGGCCTGCGCATGGCCGGTGGTGGCAAGGAAAAATCGTCCGGCGACGCCGCCGCGAGCGCTGAGCGCGGCGGACCGCAGGCCGATGCCGGCCCGGTACCGGTGACCGTGGTCCAAGCGCAGCGCCAGGACGTGCCGGTGTACGCCAGCGCGCTGGGCACGGTGAGCGCGATGAATACCGTCACCGTCAGTCCGCAGATCGGCGGCCAGCTGATGAGCCTGAACTTCCGCGAAGGCCAGGAAGTGAAGAAGGGTGACGTGCTGGCGGTGATCGACCCGCGCAGCGCGCAGGCGAGCTACGACGAGGCGGCTGCCGCCAAGCGCCAGAACCAGGCCCAGCTGGCCACCGCACGCTCCAATTACCAGCGCTCCAGCGCACCGGAGTATGCCCAGTACGTTGCCAAGACCGACCTGGACACCCAGCGCAACCAAGTGGCCCAGTACGAGAGCGCGGTGGCTGCCAACGAGGCCAGCATGCGCGCCGCCCAGGTGCAGCTGCAGTACACCCGGGTCACCGCGCCGATCACCGGCGTGGCCGGCATCCGTGCAGTGGACGCCGGCAACGTGGTCAGCGCCGGCACTGCCCTGGTCACCCTGACCCAGGTCCACCCCATCCACGTGGTGTTCAACCTGCCCGAGCGCCAGCTGGGCGACGTACGCGCCGCGCAGCAGGCCGGCACGGTGCAGATCGCCGCGCTGGACCGCACCGACGCGCACGTGATCAGCGGCGACGGCACCCTGGACGTGGTGGACAACCTGATCAGCAGCGACAGCGGGACTTTCCGCGCGCGCGCCCTGTTCGCCAACCAGGACAACATCCTGTGGCCCGGCCAGTTCGTCAACGTGCGGCTGCAGCTGCGCACCATCGGCGGCGGCATCGTCATCCCGACCCAGACCGTGATGCGCGGCCCGGACGGCGAGTACGTCTATGTCGTGCAGGCCGACAACACGGTCAAGATGCAGACCGTGCGCAGCGGCGTGGAAGTCGGTGACAGCCACGTGCAGGTGACCGAAGGCCTGAAGGGCGGCGAGCGGGTGGTCAGCGAGGGCCAGTTCCGGCTCAAGCCGGGCGCCAAGGTCAACGCGCTGAAGCCGGGCGAGACCCCGGCCGCGCCGACCGAAGCCGAAATGAAGGCGGCACAGCAGCAGAACGGCGGCGGCCGCCGCGGCGGTGGTCCGCGCTGAGCGCGGCGATCGCCTGAGTTACCGGCGCCGGCACTTCTGCCGGCGCTGTCATGACGTTCCAGCAAGGATCCGCCCGTGGGCTTTTCGACCCTCTTCATCCGCCGCCCGATCGCCACCTCGCTGCTGATGGCGGGCCTGCTGCTGCTCGGCATCCTCGGCTACCGCCAGTTGCCGGTATCGGCGCTGCCGGAAATCGATGCGCCCAGCCTGGTAGTCACCACGCAGTATCCCGGTGCCAATGCCACCACCATGGCATCACTGGTGACCACGCCGCTGGAAAGGCAGTTCGGGCAGATCTCCGGACTGGAGCTGATGACCTCCGACTCGTCGGCCGGACTGTCCACGATCATCCTGCAGTTCTCGATGGAACGGGACATCGACATCGCCGCGCAGGACGTGCAGGCGGCTATACGCCAGGCCACCCTGCCCTCCTCGCTGCCCTACCAGCCGGTCTACAACCGGGTCAATCCGGCCGATGCGGCCATCGTCACCCTGAAGCTGACCTCCGATACGCGCCCGCTGCGCGAGGTCAACAACTACGCCGATTCCATCCTCGCCCAGCGCCTGTCGCAGGTGCAGGGCGTGGGGCTGGTGTCGATCGCCGGCAACGTGCGCCCCGCCGTGCGCATCCAGGTCAATCCGGCGCAGCTGTCCAACATGGGCCTGACCCTGGAAGACCTGCGCAGCGCGCTGACCCAGGCCAACGTCAGCGCGCCGAAGGGCTCGCTGAACGGCAAGACCCAGTCCTACAGCATCGGCACCAACGATCAGCTGACCAGTGCCGCCGAGTATCGCGACACCATCATCAGCTACCGCAACGGGGCACCGGTGCGCCTTTCCGACGTCGCCAACGTGGTGGACGGGGTGGAGAACGACCAGCTGGCGGCGTGGGCCGACGGCAAGCCGGCGGTGCTGCTGGAAGTGCGCCGCCAGCCCGGCGCCAACATCGTGCAGACGGTGGAGCGCGTGCGCGCCCTGCTGCCGCAGCTGCAGGGCGTGCTGCCCGCCGACGTGCACCTGGAGATCTTCTCCGACCGGACCGAAACCATCCGCGCCTCGGTGCATGAAGTGCAGTTCACCCTGATCCTGACCATCGGACTGGTGGTTGCGGTGATCTTCCTGTTCCTGCGCCGCCTGTGGGCCACCATCATTCCCTCGGTGGCGGTACCGCTGTCGCTGGCCGGCACCTTCGCGGTGATGGCCTTCGCCGGCATGTCGCTGGACAATCTTTCGCTGATGGCGCTGGTGGTGGCCACCGGCTTCGTGGTCGACGATGCGATCGTGATGATCGAGAACATCGTCCGCTACATCGAACAGGGCAAGAGCGGCAAGGAAGCGGCGGAGATCGGCGCCCGCCAGATCGGCTTCACCGTGCTGTCGCTGACCGTTTCGCTGGTGGCCGTGTTCCTGCCGCTGCTGCTGATGCCCGGTGTGACCGGACGGCTGTTCCATGAATTCGCCTGGGTGCTGAGCATCGCGGTCACGCTGTCGATGCTGATCTCGCTGACCCTGACTCCGATGATGTGCGCCTACCTGCTCAAGCCGGACGAACTGCCGGAAGGCGAAGATGCGCATGAGCGCTCGGCGGCGGCCGGCAGGCAAAACCTGTGGAGCCGCACCGTCGGGCTGTACGAACGCAGCCTGGACTGGGTGCTGGCCCACCAGCCGATCACCCTGGCGGTGGCCGGCGCTGCACTGGTGCTGACCGTGGTGCTGTACCTGCTGATCCCCAAGGGCCTGCTGCCCGACCAGGACACCGGCATGATCACCGCCGTGGTCCAGGCCGACCAGAACGTGGCCTTCCCGCAGATGGAACAGCGCACCAAGGCCGTGGCCGAGGCACTGCGCAAGGATCCGGACGTGACCGGCGTGTCGGCGTTCATCGGTGCCGGCAGCATGAACCCGACGCTCAACCAGGGCCAGCTGTCGATCGTGCTGAAAGAGCGCGGCGAGCGCGACGGCATGGACGTGATCCTGCCGCGCCTGCAGGACGCCGTGCGTGACATCCCCGGCATCGCGCTGTACCTGAAGCCGGTGCAGGACGTGACCCTGGACACGCGCGTGGCCGCCACCGATTACCAGTTCGTGCTGTCCGACGTGCAGGCCGATGAAGTGGCCACCCATGCCACGCGCATGACCGAAGCGCTGCGCAAGCGCCCGGAGCTGGCTGACGTGGACAACAACCTGTCCACGCAGGGCCGCGCGCTGGAACTGAACATCGACCGCGACAAGGCCAGCGTGCTGGGCGTGCCGATGCAGACCATCGACGACACGCTCTACGATGCCTTCGGCCAGCGCCAGATCTCCACCATCTTCACCGAACTCAACCAGTACCGCGTGGTGCTGGAAGTCGCGCCGGAGTTCCGCACCAGCACTGCCTTGATGGAACAGCTGGCGGTGGCCTCCAACGGCACGGGCGCACTGACCGGCACCAACGCCACCAGTTTCGGCCAGGTGACCTCGTCCAACTCGTCCACGGCCACCGGCATCGGCAACCAGAACACCGGCATCACCGTCGGCGGCGGCGGCATCATTCCGTTGTCCGCACTGGCCGACAGCAAGGTGACCAGTGCCCCGCTGGTGGTCAGCCACCAGCAGCAGCTGCCGGCGGTGACGATCTCCTTCAACGTGGCCGCGGGCTACTCGCTGTCCGCTGCGGTGAAGGCCATCGAAGAGACCCAGGCCGAACTGCAGCTGCCCTCGCAGGTGCATGCGCAATTCATCGGCAAGGCCGCCGAATTCACCGGCAGCCAGACCGACGTGGTGTGGCTGCTGCTGGCCTCGCTGGTGGTGATCTATATCGTGCTGGGCGTGCTGTATGAAAGCTACATCCACCCGATCACCATCATTTCCACCCTGCCGCCAGCCGGCGTCGGTGCGCTGCTGGCACTGATGCTCAGTGGCCTGAGCCTGTCGGTGGACGGCATCGTCGGCATCGTGCTGCTGATCGGCATCGTCAAGAAGAACGGCATCATGATGGTCGACTTCGCCATCGAAGCACGGCGCACCGGCGCCAACGCGCACGAGGCGATCCGCCGTGCCTGCCTGCTGCGCTTCCGCCCGATCATGATGACCACCGCCGCAGCGATGCTGGGTGCGTTGCCGCTGGCGCTGGGTACCGGCATCGGCTCGGAACTGCGCCGCCCGCTGGGCATCGCCATCGTCGGCGGGCTGCTGCTGTCGCAGCTGGTGACGCTGTACACCACGCCGGTGATCTACCTGTACATGGAGCGGTTCTCCGAATGGCTGGCGCGACGCCGCGAGCAGCGTGCGGCACGTCGCGGCGGAGGCCCGGTACAGGAGCCGCCGCTGCAGGAGCCGCAGGCGTGAGCATGACCGACGTGCTGGCGGGAGCGTGGCATTGAACATCTCCGGCCCTTTCATCCGCCGCCCCATCGGCACCGCGCTGCTGGCGATCGGCCTGTTCATCATCGGCCTGATCTGCTACCTGAAACTGGGCGTGTCGGCGCTGCCGAACATCCAGATCCCGGTGATCTTCGTGCATGCCAACCAGTCCGGCGCCGATGCCTCGACCATGGCCTCCACGGTCACCGCGCCGCTGGAACGCCACCTCGGCCAGCTGCCGGGGATCGACCGCATGCGCTCGTCGAGCTCGGAAGGCAGCTCGCTGGTGTTCATGATCTTCCAGAGCGATGTCGACATCGATTCGGCCGCGCTGGACGTGCAGACGGCGATCAATTCGGCCCAGGCCGACCTGCCGTCCGGGCTGGGGTCGCCGATGTTCTCCAAGGCAAACCCCAACGACGACCCGGTCATCGCCATCGCGCTGACCTCCGAAACGCAGTCGGCCGACGACCTGTACAACGTCGCCGATTCACTGCTGGCCCAGCGCATCCGCCAGATCACCGGGGTGTCGTCGGTGGATATCGCCGGCGCCTCCACGCCGGCGGTGCGCGTGGACGTCAACCTGCGGCTGATGAATGCCCTGGGGCTGACGGCCGATGACCTGCGCAATGCCGTACGCGCGGCCAACGTCACCTCGCCCACCGGCTTCCTCAGCGATGGCAACACCACCACCGCGATCATCGCCAACGATTCGGTGGCACGCGCGGCGGACTTCGCCAACCTGATCATCAAGACCGGCGCGGACGGGCGCATCATCCGACTGCAGGACATCGCCAACGTCTACGACGGCCAGCAGGATGCCTACCAGGCGGCGTGGTTCAACCACAAACCCGCCGTGGTGATGTACGTCTTCACCCGCGCCGGTGCGAACATCGTGGAGACCGTGGACCGGGTCAAGGAGCAGATCCCCACCCTGCGCGATTACCTGCAGCCGGGCACCACGCTGACCCCGTATTTCGACCGAACCCCGACCATCCGCGGCTCGCTGCACGAGGTGCAGATCACGCTGCTGATCGCCCTGGCGATGGTGGTGCTGACCATGGCGCTGTTCCTGCGCCGGCTGGCGCCCACGCTGATCGCCGCCGTCACCGTGCCGCTGTCGCTGGCCGGGGCGGCGCTGGTGATGTACGCGCTTGGCTTCACCCTGAACAACCTGAGCCTGCTGGCGCTGGTGATCGCGATCGGCTTCGTGGTCGACGATGCGATCGTGGTGATCGAAAACATCATGCGCCACCTGGACGAGGGCATGCCGCGCATGCAGGCGGCCTTCACCGGCGCACGCGAGATCGGTTTCACCATCGTGTCGATCACCGCTTCACTGGTCGCGGTGTTCATCCCGCTGCTGTTCGCCAAAGGCATGATGGGCGCGTTCTTCCGCGAGTTCACCGTCACCCTGGTGGCGGCGATCGTGGTGTCGATGATCATCTCCCTGACGCTGACGCCAGCGCTGTGCAGCCGCTTCCTGGACCCGCACGCCGATGCTGGCAAGCCGACCCGTTTCGGCCGATGGCTGGATGCCGGGCACGACCGCATGCTGCGCATCTATACGCGCCTGCTGGATTTCTCGCTGCGCCATGCGCTGCTGCTGTCGTTGACCCCGCTGATCCTGATCGGGGTGACGATCTTCCTGTTCGGTGCGGTCAAGAAGGGCGCGTTCCCGCCGCAGGACACCGGCCTGATCTGGGGCCGTGCCAACTCCAGCGCGACGGTCTCCTTCGAAGACATGGTCAACCGCCAGCGCCGCATCACCGACATGCTGATGGCCGACCCGGCGGTGAAGACCGTCGGCGTGCGCCTGGGCAGTGGCCGGCAGGGCTCCAGCGCGCAGTTCAACATCGAACTGAAGTCGCGCAGGGACGGCCGCCGCGAAACCACCGCGCAGGCGTTGTCGCGCCTGAGCGCCAAGGCCGACCGCTACCCCGACCTGCAGCTGCGCCTGCGCGCCATCCAGGACCTGCCGAGCAACGATGGCGGCGGCTCCAGCCAGGGCGCGCAGTACCGCGTGTCCCTGCAGGGCAACGACCTGGCGCAGCTGCAGGAGTGGCTGCCCAAGCTGCAGGCGGTGCTGAAGAAGAACCCGAAGCTGGCCGACGTGGGCACCGATGTCGACGATGCCGGGCTGCGCCAGAACATCGTGATCGACCGGGCCAAGGCCGCACGCCTGGGGATCTCGATCGGCGCCATCGACGGTGCGCTGTACGGCGCGTTCGGCCAGCGCCAGATCTCCACCATCTACTCGGACGTCAACCAGTACAGCGTGGTGGTCAACGCGCTGCCCGAGCAGACCGCAACCCCGGGTGCACTGGACCAGGTGTACGTGCGTGCAGGCAATGGCGAAATGGTGCCGCTGACCGCGGTGGCCGAGCAGGTCCCCGGGCTGGCGCCTTCGCAGATCACCCACGAAAACCAGTACACCACCATGGAGCTGAGCTACAACCTGGCGCCCGGTACCAGCATGGGCGAGGCCAAGGCGATCATCGACAGCACCGTGGCCGGCATGCGCATGCCCGGCGACATCCGGTTGGCTGAGGGCGGTGGATTCGGTTTCGATTCGGACCCGATGGAAATGCTGGTGCTGGTGATGGCCGCGATCATGACCGTGTACCTGGTGCTGGGCATGCTGTACGAAAGCCTGATCCACCCGGTGACCATCCTGTCGACCCTGCCCGCTGCGGGCGTCGGTGCGCTGCTGGCGCTGTACGGCACCAACACCGAACTGTCGGTGATATCGATGATCGCGCTGGTGCTGCTGATCGGCATCGTCAAGAAGAACGCGATCATGATGATCGACTTCGCGGTGGTGGCCCAGCGCGAGCACGGCAAGAGTGCGCTGGAAGCCGCGCGCGAAGCCAGCATCGTGCGCTTCCGCCCGATCATGATGACCAGCATGGTGGCGATCCTCGCCGCGGTGCCGCTGGCCATCGGCATCGGCGAGGGCTCCGAACTGCGCCGCCCGCTGGGCATCGCGATGATCGGTGGCCTGCTGTTTTCGCAGAGCCTGACCCTGCTCAGCACCCCGGCGCTGTACGTGATCTTCTCCTGCCTGGCCCAGCACTGGCGCAGCTGGCGCACCCGTCGCCGCGAGAAGAAACAACTCAGGCGTGCCGCCCGCGCCTGATGTGGCTGAAAAGGGGCCCTCGGCCCCTTTTTTCACGCGCGAGCCGCAATAATGGAGGCTGATGCTGCTGCCGAGCCCGCATGTCCGCCCGCGAATCCCGTCTTAGCCGCCTGTGGGCGCACGAGAAGGCCAGTTATGGCCTGCGTGTTTTCATTGCCCTGAGCACGGCGATGGCCGTGTGCTGGCACTTCGACGCGCTGCCCGCACTGCCCGGCGTGTTCCTCGGCATCATCGCCAGCGCCATCGCCGAAACCGATGACAACGCCTGGGGCCGCACCAAGGCCGTGGTGCTTTCACTGCTGTGCTTCTGCATCGCCGCCGCCGCGGTCGTATGGCTGTTCCCGCTGCCCTGGGTGTTCATCAGTGCGCTGGCGCTGTCCACCTTCTGCCTGACCCTGCTTGGCGGGCTGGGTGAGCGCTACGCCTCCATCGCCCAGGCCACCGTGACCCTGGCCATCTACACCATGATCGGGCTGGAACAGCACGGCGCCGGTGACTGGCGGACGGCGCTGGACGCGGTCAGCCACCTGTTGGCAGGGGCGACCTGGTACGGCCTCCTGTCGATCCTGTGGACCGCGTTGTTCGCCAACCGCCCGGTGCGCGAACGGGTGGCCCGGCTGTATGTCGAACTGGGCCGCTACCTGCAGTTGAAGGCCACCCTGTTCGAGCCCGTGCGCGAGGCCGACCTGCAGCGCAGGCAGCTGGCGCTGGCCGAACAGAACCGCCGCGTGGTCGAAGCGCTGAACATCGCCAAGACCGCGATCCTGGCCCGTTTCGGCCGCTCCGGACGGCCTGCGGTGAACTCCGGGTTGTACCTGCGCCTGTATTACACCGCGCAGGATTTCCACGAGCGCGCCAGCTCCTCGCACTATCCGTACGGGGCGCTGGTGGATGCGTTCTTCCACAGCGACGTGCTGTACCGCTGCCAGCGCCTGCTGGACCTGCAGGGCCAGGCGTGCGCCCGCCTGGGCGAAGCGATCCGCGTGCGCCGCCCCTTCGCATACGGCGACAGCAACCAGCAGGCGGCACGCGACCTGGTCGATTCGCTGGCCTTCCTGCGCGCGCAGGATCGTCCGCAGTGGCGCCGCCTGCTGGCCTCGCTGGACCTGCTGGTCCACAACCTGCAGAGCATCGGCCGCCGCCTGCTGGACGCCGAGAATTCGGACGCCACGCTGGACAACGTCGACACCCGGCTGCGCGACAACAACCCGCACACGCTGCGCGAGATGGCCACGCGCCTGCGGCAGCAGCTGACCCCGGGCTCGGTGTTGTTCCGCCATGGGCTGCGCATGGCCATCGCACTGGTGGTGGGCTTCGCGGCGATCTCGCTGTTCAATTTCCAGAACGGCTCGTGGGTACTGCTGACCATCGTGTTCGTATGCCGACCGAACTTCGGCGCTACCCGGCAACGGCTTGCGCAGCGGATCGCCGGCACATTGGGTGGGCTGGTGCTGACCTGGGCGTTGCTGCAGCTGTTCCAGGACCTGCACAGCCAGCTGCTGATCGCGCTGCTGTCTGCGCTGCTGTTCTTCTTCACCCGTACCGACCGCTACCTGGTGGCGTCCGGCGCGATTACGGTGATGGCGCTGACCTGCTTCAACCTGATCGGCGATGGCTTCGTGCTGATCGTGCCGCGCATGGTGGACACCGTGCTCGGCTGCGCGATCGCCGCCGCTGCGGCCTTCCTGATCCTGCCGGACTGGCAGGGGCGCCAGCTCAACAAAGTACTGGCGCGCGTACTGGACAGTGCCGCGCGCTACCTGGAAGCGGTGCTGGGCCAGTACCGCAGCGGCATGCGCGATGATCTTGCCTACCGCATCGCGCGGCGCGACATGCACAATGCCGACGCAGCGCTGTCCACGGCGTTGTCGAACATGCTGCGAGAGCCCGGCCATGTCCGCCGCAACCTCGATGCGAGCTTCCGCTTCCTGGCGTTGTCCAACACGCTGCTGGGCCATCTGTCCGCACTGGGCGCGCATCGCGACCAGGTCGACAGCTTCGCCCAGGACCCACTGGCGTTGTCCGCCGGCGAGCGCGTGCAGCAGTCACTGAAGCAGCTGGCCAGCGCGCTGGCCCAACGCCAGCCGATCGTGGACGATGACGGCGAGGGTGACCGCGGTCTTGCAGAGCACCTGGAGCAGTTCGACGATGCGATGCCACCGAAGCTGCAGTTGATCCGCACGCAGATGGCGCTGGCATTGCGGTTGCTGCCGAAGCTGCGCAGGGCGGCCGATGAGGCGGTGCAGGGGCCGGTGCGGGAGCGGGCTGCGAACGGGTGAGACCCCCTCGCGGGTGGCTGCTGTTTGAAGCCACAGCGTTGAGTGGGCCGGGCGGGGAGGCTATGCGGGGCACGCGCAAGTACGTCCATGTAGCTCTTCGCGGCTCCTGCCGCTCAAGGCCCCGCATATCCTCCCCGCCCGGCCCTCTGACAGGTTCCGGTGGCCGCCACCCGCGAAATAGAAAAAAGACAAAGGCAGGGGTCAGAGTCCTTTCGCTGCGCGAAAGGACTCTGACCCCATCTTTCTCCCACCCGTCCAATCCACCGCCGTTTCCATGGGCCACCATGGACCTGTCGAAGGTGGGGCGGGTGGCTGGTGCAGGACCGTCTTTTCGCATGGATGCGAAAAGCGAGCCTACACGGACGTACTTGCGGCGTGTCCTGCACAGCCACCCCGCCCCACCAACACGCAGCCCTGCAGCTCTTGACGTTGACGCTGAACTTGATCTTGCCTGAAGCCTGCCGCAGGCAAACACTCTCACACGCGCCAATGCTAGGCTTCGCCGGTCCGAAGGGAGTTTCCATGTCAGGCCACAGCCAGTTCGCCCTGCTCCGCCAGCGCCGCTTCCTGCCGTTCTTCATCGTGCAGTCGCTCGGCGCGTTCAATGACAACGTGTACCGCCAGGCCATCATCGGCCTGCTGTTCTACCTCGGCGTCTCCGACGAAGAACGCACGCTGTACACCAACCTGGCACCGGCCATCTTCATCCTTCCGTATTTCCTGTTCTCCGCACTGGCCGGGCAGATCGCCGACAAGCTGGAGAAATCGCGGCTGATCGTGATCACCACCACCATGGAGATCGTGATCATGACGCTCGCCGCAGCCGGCTTCCTCACCCAGAACATGACGCTGCTGCTGATCGCGCTGTTCTGCACCGGACTGCAATCCACCCTGTTCGGCCCGGTGAAGTACTCGGTGTTGCCTTCGGTGCTCAGGCCGGAAGAACTGACCGGCGGCAACGGCTTGGTGGAGATGGGCACCTCGATGTCCATCCTGACCGGCATGATCGTCGGTGGCCTCATCTTCACCCTGGCCGGCAGCCAGGGACCCATCGTCGCGGCCACCGCGGTGATCGCGCTGGCCGTGCTCGGCAATGTCTGCGCGCGGATGATCCCGAAGGTCGACGCCGGTGCGCCGGACCTGAAGATCAACTGGAATCCCCTGCCCGAATCGCTGGCCGTGCTGCGCATGGCGAAGAAACAGAAGGCGGTGCGCAACGCGATTCTCGGCGTGTCGTGGTTCTGGTTCGTCGGCACCATCCTGACGTCGCAGCTGCCGACCTACGCCATCACCAACCTGGGCGGCGAGCCCACGCTGTACATCTTCGCGCTGGCCCTGTTTTCCATCGGCACCGGCGTGGGTTCGCTGCTGTGCGAAAAGCTGTCCGGCCGCACGGTGGAAATCGGCCTGGTGCCGCTGGGTGCGTTCGGCATGACCGCCTTCCTGCTCGACCTGTATTTCGCCCGCGCTGGTGTTGCCACCGCGCAGGGGCTGTCAGTGACCGCCTTCGTGCAGCAGGCCGGCAGCCTGCGCATCATCTTCGACCTGCTCGGCATCGGCCTGTTCACCGGGTTCTTCGTGGTACCGCTGTTCGCCTTGATACAGAGTCGTACGCCGAAGTCGGAGATGTCGCGCGTGTTCGCCGCACTGAACATCCAGAACTCCGGCTTCATCGTGGCCGCCGCAGGGATCGGGCTGGCTGCGCATGCGGCCGGAGTCACCATCCCGCAGCTGTTCCTGGGCCTGGCCATCGCCAACGCCCTCGTGGCGATCTACATCTTCACCATCGTGCCCGAGTTCCTGATGCGCTTCCTCAGCTGGCTGATGGTGCGCACGCTGTACCGACTGCGCCCGCACGGCATCGAAGCCAACGTGCCCGATGAAGGTGCAGCGCTGATCGTCTGCAACCACGTCAGTTACCTGGACGCGCTGATCCTGTCGGCCAGCATCCCGCGCCCGGTGCGCTTCGTCATGTACTACCGCATCTTCAACATCCCGGTGATGAGCTGGATCTTCCGCACCGCCAAGACCATACCGATCGCCGGCGCCAAGGAAGACCGTGCCTTGATGCTGCGTGCCTTCGATGAGATCGACGCGGCGCTGGCCGAAGGTGAGCTGGTGTGCATCTTCCCGGAGGGTGCGCTGACCCGCGACGGGCAGATGGGCGCCTTCAAGAGCGGCGTGGAGAAGATCCTTGAACGGCGCCCGGTACCGGTGGTCCCGATGGCCCTGCGCGGCATGTGGAGCAGCATGTGGAGCCGGCGCGACAGCCGCCTGGGGCGCATGCGCGTGCCGCGCCGTTTCCGCGCCACCATCGAAGTGGTGGCCGCGCCGCCGGTGGAGGGCAGCACCGCCACCGCCGAGCTGCTGGAGGCACGGGTGCGCGTCTTGCGCGGTGACCACGCCTGAGTTGTCGCGTCCGTCCTGGAAGCCTGTAAGCGTTTCCAGAATTCGTGCCGAAAACGGATACAGATGACGCATGTTGCTGTAGATTACCCAGCCACAGGGGGGCGCACCGGCACGCCACGCAATCGCCGGCCACCAAGGAATGGAGTCTCGTACTTGAATCACCCACCGCCAATCGGCACCTCGTCGGTCTACATCCCCAACCATCTGGTCTGGGCGATCCTGTCGACGTTGTTCTGCTGCCTGCCGCTGGGTGTGGTGTCGATCGTCTATGCCGCCCAGGTTGATGGCCGCCGCGCTGCCGGTGACCTGGTGGGTGCGCACGAGGCATCGCGCAAGGCGGGGTGGTGGGCAGTGGCTTCGGCTGCTGCGCTGCCGGTCCTGTTGCTGTTGTGGTTCGGGCTGTTCGGCGGCATCGCCGCGCTGGGCGCTCTCTCCGGTAACTGAGTCACCACCACCCACCCGCAAGGAGCTTATGCAATGAATGCCACCACCCCGCAGATCCCGAACCACCTCGTGTGGGCCATCCTGAGCACGCTGTTCTGCTGCCTGCCGCTGGGCATCGTGTCGATCGTGTTCGCCGCGCAGGTCAACGGCAAGGTCGCTGCCGGCGATATCGCCGGTGCCCGCGAGGCCTCGGACAAAGCCAAGAAGTTCGCCATGTGGGCGGCAATCGCCGGCGTCGTGGTCATGGTGCTGTACGCGATCTTCGTCGTTGCCCTTGGTGGCATGGGCGCGCTGAGCAACAGCGGCTACTGAGTTGCCTGACGGGATCCGGCATAGCGCCGGGTCCCGTTTTTCCGCCATGTCCGTGCCTGCCCTCCCGCCTTCGCTGCAACGCTGGTTGCCCCTGGCAACCGTGGCCACCCTCGCGGTGGGCGCCACGCTGGTCCTGCACAACGTCGATCCCTACGCCGCGGGCAATCCGCTGCCGTCGTGCCCGTTGTATGCGCTGACCGGGCTCTACTGCCCCGGTTGCGGCAGCACCCGCTGCCTTTATTCCCTCGTGCATTTCGACCTGCCCGGCGCGATGGCGATGAACCCGTTGCTGGTGCTCAGCCTTCCGTTGCTGCTGCTGATGCTGCTCAACGGCGCCGGCATCCGGCCGCGTATGTTCGACCCGCTGATGCGCCTGCTGGCCAAGCCGATGTTCTGGTTGATCGTGCTGGTGGGCTATGCGGTGCTGCGCAACCTGCCGTGGGCACCGTTCACCGGGTTGGCACCGGGCTGATTCCCGCAGTGGGTGACGACCGTTGGTCGTCCGCCTTCGCCCCGGTGGGTGACGACCGTTGGTCGTCACGCCTTTGCTGCGGCGCTAGGTCACCCAGCCGGCGATCACCAGCAGCGCCAGTACCGCCAGCCACAGCAGCAGCATGCGCCAGACCAGGCTCATCGCATCACGCAGTTCGGGCAGGCGCTGCCATACCGGCAGCAGGCCGGCTTCGGTGTAGTCGTGTGCTTCTTCGCGCAGTTCGGCATTCACGCTGGCCCGCGCCACCGCACCGAGGAAACCAATATCGTGCCGCCAGCGCTCGCCATGAGCCTGCCGCCACGCTTTCCAGGCGGCATCGAAATTGCCCACCAACGCCATCGACAACGCCATCAACTGGGCCACCGGCCACTCCAGCCAGCCCAGCACGCGCTGCGAAGCGAGCAGCGTTTCCGGGGCCACCAGCGCGCGCATCGGACTGATCGACATCAGGGCCAGCAGGCGGTAACCCAGCGCACCGGCCGGCCCCAGCAGCAGGAACCAGAACAGCACGGCGAACCAGCGCCGCAGCGCGTTGTAGACGGTGGCATCGACCAGCGAGGGCAGGTCATCACGCAGGCTGCCTCCGGCCGCCTGCAGGGTGTGCAGGGCAGCGTGGCGCAGCGCCGGTTCGTCCGCGTCGATGACCGCTTCCACATCGCGGTCCAGGTCACGCGGACCCCAGCACCACGCCAGCACGGCAATGCCCAGCAACAGCGATGGCAGGCCGAACAGCGTGCCGCGCAGCAACCACGCCAGCAGCCCGAGCAGCAGCACCGGCGGCAGCACCGCCAGTACGACGCCGAGTGGCCCCCGGGCGGACGGACCGGCGTGCAGGTCCAGCCATCCCAGCCAGCGTCGGAAGCCATCGAATCGGCGCAGCGTTGCGGCAGCCGCTGGCGCAACATGGCCAAGGGCCAGGGCAACCAGCACGGCGACCAGCGTGGTGAACATCAGGCGCTCCCAGGCTGCTGCCGGTACCAGTGTTCGATCAGGCTGCGGGAGATGGAGATCGGCGGCGACAGGCGGATGCCTTCGCCGTCGTCGTGCACGTCGCGCGCGATCGCCGCGCCCACTTCTTCGGCGGTGAACCAGCGCGCGTCTTCCAGCTCACCGTCCACTTCCGGTTCGCCATCGTCGGCCTGGGCGCTGAAACCCACCATCAGGGCACCGGGGAACGGCCACGGCTGGGTGCCGAGGTACTGGCAGGCACGGACGCGTATCTTGCTCTCCTCGAACACTTCGCGCACCACGGTCTGCTCGAGCATTTCACCGGGTTCGACAAAGCCGGCCAGCACCGAATAACGCCGCGGTGCCCAGCTGGCCTGGCGGCCCAGCAGCAGGCGCCCGCGGTTTTCCACCGCCACTATCACCGCCGGATCCACGCGCGGGTAATGTTCCACCGCGCACTGCTGGCAGCGGCCGACGAAACCGCCGCGTTCGAAGCGCACATCGCCGCCGCACACCCCGCAGAAACGGTTGCGCGAATGCCAATACGACATTCCACGTGCATAGCTGAAGGCGCTGGCATCGGCCACCGACCAGGACAGCGCCGCCTGGCGCAGGTCCATGCGTCCGGGTGCGGCCACATCAACCACGGAGGCTTCGACGGAGAACCACGCCTGGTCGCCGCGCAGGCCGAGGAACACCGCGGTGCCGGGGCCTGCACCGATATCGGCGCCGGTCAACGCAAATGGCTGGTCATCGGCGCCGGTGAACGCGGTGCCATCGCGGTCCAGCACCAGCAGGCGGGCATCCGGCCACAGACGCGCAAGGGCATCGGCGTCGGCACGCAGGGCGTCGGCGCGCTCGAGCGGCTCACCAACGAAGGAAAAACCGGACAGCGGCGAAAGAGGGGTAGACATGCGGCAAGCCTGCCCGGATGGACGGTTGCTGGCAAGCCTCGGCAGCACGCGAAGTGCTGCCGCAAGCCGTTTACATGCTGAAACTGCTGCCGCAGCCGCAGGTCGTCTTGGCGTTCGGATTGCGGATCACGAACTGCGCACCGGTCAGGCTCTCGGTGTAATCCACCTCAGCGCCCATCAGGTACTGCAGGCTCAGCGGATCCACCAGCAGGGTGACCCCGCTGGTCTGCACGGCCAGATCGTCCTCGGCGCGGTTCTCGTCGAATTCGAAGCCGTACTGGAAGCCCGAACAGCCACCGCCCTCGATGTAGACGCGCAGCGCCAGTTCGGCATTGCCTTCATCCTGGATCAGCTCGCGCACCTTCGCCGCAGCGGACTCGGTGAAGTTCAACGGGCGGTCAAGGGACTGGTAGCCCGGCGCCGCTTCGGCGGTACCGGGTAGTGAAATCAGCGTGCTCATGCGGTCAGCATGGGGCCGCCCGCGCCGGCTTTCAAGCCATGGCCTCGGCCAGCTTGCGGCGCGCGGCGGTATCACCCTTGCCGGTGCCCGTCTCTTCGGCAGCGCCTTCGGGCGGCGGAAGCGCGGCCATCGGCGCGCTGGCGTGGATCAGCCGGCCATTCAGCTGCGCCCCGGCGGCCATCTCCACCACCTGGTAATGGACATTGCCATTCACCCGCGCGCTCGGGGTCAGTTCAACCCGCTCGCTGGCGTGCACATCGCCGTCCATGCGGCCGCTGATGACCACCACCTGGGCGCGGATCTCGCCTTCCACCACGCCATTGTCGGCCAGGGTGATGTTGGCGTTGCTTGCACCCTCCAGGGCAATGACCTTGCCGTGGATGCGGCCTTCGACGTACAGCCCACCACTGAATTCGACGTCGCCGCGGATCACCACCTGGCTGCCGATCAACGCATCGACCACCAGCTGTCCGTCACGGCTGGACTTGCTGCTTCCAAACATCTGCCTACTCCCCGTTCGCGGCCGGTGCCCCGGCCTGTTTCCAGTCAAATACCTGCGTGGAACCCCCCGTTCCACTTCCCAGTGTCACCTTAACCCGTTGCGGGGTGAAGTCCGCCGGCAGGATCACGCTGCCGCCCAGCTGCTGGAAGTACCGGAAAGAATACTCCTGCCCAGGAACGTTGCTGCGCTGGTGCAGCTCATCCCAGCTGACCGTGGCCAGCCGGCCGTTCTTCACCCCTTCCACGGTGAAGCGCATCTGCCCTTGGCTGATGGCGCCGCGGTTGAGGTTCTGGGTCAGCACCACGCTGTACTGCCAGGTCCCCGCCGTTTCAGGGCGGAACTCAATGGAATGGGTATTGAGGCCCTTGCGCTGGCTGGTGGCACCGACCAGCCGTTCATAGAACGCGACATCGGCACGCAGGCCGGCGATTTCCTCATCACGTTCGGCCAGCGAGGCCTGCACCTCATTGTTGGCTGCACGGCTGATGCGGTCGGAGGCTTCCAGCGTGGCCTGCTTCTGGCGCAGTTCGACCAGCTGCTGCTGCAGGCTTTCGGCACGCTGCTGCGCGCCTTCCAGGGTATCGCCCAGTTCACCGCCCGGACGGCCCAGCCAGTAGCCGAGCAGGCCGGCCAGCAGGAGGGCGATGAGGGCGCCAGCAGCCAGCGCCCAGAGACGACGACGGTCATGCGGCCCGGCAGCCTGGCCGGGCATGCGGATCTGGACCCGCGAAGGCGGACGGTTGTTCATGGCAGGTCTCCGGAGCATCGGTCAGTGCGATGCAGGCTCGGCCTCGGCGGATCAGTCGGGCCATTGTAGTTCAGGACGCAGGTGACACCGGCGGCCGTCCATGACCGCAGCTGTGGCGTTCAGCCTCTCCATCGCCGATAGTGCAGGCTTCGAACGTGCCGTTCGTGCTGGCCGGCTACCCGCGGCAGGCACGTCCACGTCGCTGACCGGAGCCTTCGCCATGACCGACGCCCACCTGTTCGTGATCGGCATCCTGCTGGCCTGGCTGGCCGGCATCCGCGTCTACCTCACCGTGTTCGGCGTGGGTCTGGCCGGGCTGCTGGGCTGGGTCGACCTGCCACCGGCCCTGCAGGCCACCGAATCGTGGTGGGTGCTGGGCACCTCGGCGGTGCTGGCCGTCGCTGAATTCTTCGCCGACAAGATCCCCGGCGTGGATTCGGCATGGGACCTGCTGCAGACCCTGGCCCGGGTGCCGGCCGGCGCCTTCCTCGCCGCCGCGACATTGTCGCCCGATGGGGACCTCGGCACCGGCACGCTGCTGGCCGGTGCGGGCGTCGCGCTGGCCAGCCATGGGTTGAAATCAGGCACTCGCGCACTGCTCAATACCTCGCCCGAACCGGCCAGCAACTGGGTCGCCTCGGCGGCAGAAGATACCGTGGTGGTCGGCGGCCTTGCGCTGGCGCTGGCCCATCCGTGGCTTGCGCTGGGCGTGGTGCTGGCCTGCAGCCTGGCCGGCGCGTTGACGGTCTGGCTGGTCTGGCGCGCACTCTGGAAAGGCGTGCGCTGGCTGGCCGGTGGCGATCGCGACGCGCCCCGCACCGGGCCTGCCGCATAATCCCCTTACTCCCCAACTCCCCTGCCGGCGACTCCGTGAACGATACCCACCCGCCACGCAACGCGCGTGCAGAAACTCCGCCCGCCGATCATTGGCAGCGCTGGGCCAGCGCGCCCTCGCAGACGCCGTCCAGCGCTGCGACGACGGCTGCGGCAGACGACAATGTCATCGCGCTGCCCGGTGCGACACCGCCCCCGCTGCACACCGCCGCTGATGTACAGGACGATCTACCGACCGGTTTCATCCCCAGCGACGCGCCCTATCGCATCCTGGTGGTGGAAGACGACCGGGCGCAGGCCCTGTTCGCGCAGAGCGTGCTGCACGGTGCGGGCATGGAGGCGATCGTGGTGGGCGATGCGGAGAGCGTGCAGCCGGCCCTCAAGGAACATGCGCCGGACCTGATCCTCATGGACCTGCATCTGCCGGGACTGGATGGCATGCGGCTCACTGCGATGATCCGCCAGTTGCCCGGCCTGCAGATGTTGCCGATCGTGTTCCTCAGCGGTGATCCCGATCCGGAACGCCAGTTCGAAGTCCTCGACAGCGGCGCCGATGATTACCTGAGCAAGCCGATCCGCCCGCGCCACCTGATCGCGGCGGTCTCCAACCGCATCCGTCGCGCACGTGCGCAGGCGGCGGCGCAGAGCGGTGACCGTGGCGGTCCGCTGCTCAACAATCCGGAAACCGGGCTGCCAACCCGCCACCACCTGCTGCAGCAGCTGTCTGCCGCGCTCGGCCACCGCGACTGCGGCGGTCTGTTCTTCATCGAAATCGCCAGCGCGCTGGGCCTGCGCGAGCGCTATGGCTATGCCGCCTTCGAGCGCCTGATGGTGCAGGCTGGACAACGGCTGGCCGAAGCCGCACAGCCGCACCTGCTGGCACGCCTGAACGACAACAGTTTCCTTGCCCTGGCACGCGGCGTCGACGAAGAGCAGCTGGACGCCACCGCGCAGTCGCTGCGCGAACAGTTGTCCAGCCGTGCCTTCGTGATCCGCGACGATGAATCGGTGCACCTGCGCGGGGTGATCGGTTTCGCGGCGCTGTCGCCGGGCTTCCCGGACGTCGGCAGCGCGCTGGAGGCGATCGAGCGCACCACGCTGCAGGCACGCCTGCTGACCGCCGGTGTAGCCGGGTTCGTGCCGCACGAAGAAACCAGCAGCGATGAACACCTGGCGATGCTTGACGGCCAGCTGGAACTGGCTTACCAGCCGATCGTCGCCGTGGCCGGCGGCGGCAACGCGCAGTACCAGGTGCTGCTGCGGCTGCGCCAGGCCGATGGCAGCGTGCTGACCGCCGGCCAGGTCATACCTGCGGCCGAGGCGGCCGGCCGCATCGCCGACCTCGACCAGCAGGTGATAGACCATGCGCTGGGCCTGCTCGACCATTACCGCCATGCCACTCCGCCGCTGCACCTGTTCGTATCGCAGTCGCTGCGCACGCTGGCACGCGATGCGTTCGCCGACTGGTTGATCGAATCGCTGCAGCAGCGGCAACTGGACGGCAATGCACTGGTGGTCGACGTGCGCCTGCCCGATGCGCTGATCCACACCGTCACCCTGCAGCAGTTCTGCACGCGGGTCAGTGCCTTGGGCGTGCGCTTCTGCCTGAGCCAGTTCGAACCCGGGCCGGAGGCCAATGCCCTGCTGACCCAGCTGCCGCTGTCGTTCGTGCGCATGGCAGGACGTTTCTCCAGCAGCCATGCCAACCCGCAGACGCGCGATGAAATGCGCGCTGCGATCGACGTGGCGCACCGCGCCAACCTGCTGATCATCGGCCAGCAGATCGAAGATCCCCAAGCCGCGGCCGCGATGTGGGTGGGCGGCGTGGACTTCATCCAGGGCAACATGGTGCAGTCGGCCGGCAGCGACCTGGATTTCGATTTCCTCAACGCGGTGCTCTGACCCGGTGACCCACGGACGGGGCCGATGGATCTACCGGGCCGGGCTGGCAGCGGCGGCCATCAGCGTGGGCTGCCTGCTGGCCGTGGCACTGCGCTGGAACGGCCCCTGGCCGTGGCTAGGGCTGGTAGCGGCCTGCGTGGCGCTGCTGCTGTGGCCGCTGCGAGCGCAGCAGCACGGCGTGCACGGGGCAGCCCCGGCCGACGAGGCCGAGCAGCGCCTGCGCCAGCTGCAGCAGGAACTGGAGCGCCTGCAACGGCTGCATGAACAGCAGGGACAGCTGGAGCAGCAGCTGCTGCTGGCCAAGCAGGCCGCCGAAGCTGCGGTGCTGGCCAAGGGCGAGTTCCTGGCCACCATGAGCCATGAGATCCGCACGCCGCTCAACGGCATCATCCCGATGCTCGACCTGATCGGGCGCGGCAGCCTGGAACCGGAGCAGCGGCAGATGCTCGGCACCGCGGTCACCAGCTCGCAACAGCTGCTGCGCATCGTCGATGACATCCTCGATCACTCGCGGTTGGAAGCCAATGCACTGGCGCTGGAGACCACCACCTTCAACCTGCGCGAACTGCTGGAAGGGGTGGTGCAGCTGATGCAGCGTGCCGCCGAGGCCAAGGGCCTGCGCATCGTGCTGGAGCTGGACCCTGCCGTGCGCTTGTCGGTTCGCGGCGATCCGGTGCGGCTGCGCCAGGTACTCGGCAACCTGCTGGCCAACGCGATCAAGTTCACCGCCCGCGGCCAGGTCACGCTGAAGGTGTGCCGGCTGGGAGAGACCGCGTTCCGGCACGAGCTGCGTCTGGAGGTCATCGACACCGGCATCGGCATCGACCAGGAACAGCAGTCGCGCCTGTTCCAGTCCTTCAGCCAGGCCGACGCGTCCACCACGCGCATGTACGGTGGCACCGGCCTGGGGCTGGCGATCTGCCGCCGCATCATCGAGCTGATGCAGGGCCAGATCGGCGTGCATTCCGCGCCCGGGCGAGGCGCCACGTTCTGGTTCGAGATCCCGCTGTTGAAGGCGCTGGGAGACACCCGCAGCGGGCACGGCCCGGAACTGGGCAACCTGCTGCTGCTCAGCTGCGACCCCCTGCTGCAGCAGCGCGTGCAGCGCGTCGGCGCGCAGCATGGCCTTCAGGTGCAGGCTGTGCAGACGCTGGCGCTGGCACTGGAGGCCATCCGCGCGAGGACCCGTGCACTGGCCTGGCTGGTGGTCGATGGACGCCTGCTGCGCAACGGCGATGCGTCCGTGCAGCGGGCGCTCGCCGAACGCGGTACCGAAGCACCCCAGGTGCTGTGGCTGCACCTGGGCAACGCAGCCGCACGCAACGGCCAGCACTGGGTGGACGAACTGCAGGCCGACGCGGCGCTGCACGCGGTGCTGGTGCCGGCTGCAACGCGCTCGGCGCGGCCTGCGGCGCTGCTTGGCGATGCAACGCTGCCTCCCTCCACTGCAGGCACGCCCGACCGCCTGGACCTGCGGGTGCTGCTGGTGGAAGACAACATGGTCAACCTGATGGTGGCCGAGCGCGTGCTGGAAGTGATGGGCTGCACGGTGCGCACCGCGCACGATGGCCAACAGGCGCTGGGCGAACTGCACGCAGGGGGCATCGACGTGGTGCTGATG
The DNA here is from genome assembly GCF_044901215.1 of Stenotrophomonas sp. NPDC078853. Classification (NCBI taxonomy): domain Bacteria; kingdom Pseudomonadati; phylum Pseudomonadota; class Gammaproteobacteria; order Lysobacterales; family Lysobacteraceae; genus Stenotrophomonas; species Stenotrophomonas sp. NPDC078853. The sequence continues at coordinate 144,708 of NZ_JBJDOQ010000013.1, forward strand.
GACTGCCAGATGCCGGTGCTGGATGGCTACGCCGCCACCCGCCAATGGCGCGCGCAGGAAGCAACATCCAGCCGCCCCCGGATGCCGATCATCGCCATGACCGCCAATGCCATGGCCGGTGACCGTGAGCGCTGCCTGCAGGCGGGCATGGATGACTACCTGTCCAAACCGGTTGAACTTTCGGCGCTGCGAAGCATGCTGAAGCGCTGGACCCTGGGCGCGCAGGACATCGGCAGCACCGAAGCGCGACACCAGTGGGTGGCAGCGGACGAGGATGTGGAGTCTTCGCAGGCCGCACTGGACCCGACCGTGCTGGATGAACTGTACGAGGTGATCGGGTCGAGCACGCAGGCGATCATCGACGCGTTCCTGCATGACACACCGATCGCGGTGCAGCAGCTGCAGGCGGCGGCGCAGGAAGACGACCAGGAACAGCTGCGCGCGCTGGCGCACAGCCTGAAGTCATCCAGTGCGAATGTCGGCGCGATGGCCCTGTCTTCTGCTGCGCGGCGCATTGAACTTGAAGCGCGCAACGGCACGCTGCAGATGCCGGTAGTCGCCGCCGCGCGGGTGGTCGCCGAGTTCGCGCGGGCACGCATGGCACTGGCCGGCTGGCAGCGGCGGTAGTGCCCACCGTAGTGCCGACCTTGGTCGGCACCCTGCCCCCGCTCAGTCTTCCAGCTTGCTGAGCAGGTATTTCGGCTCGCCAAGGCGACCGATCAGTTCCAGCTGGGTTTCCAGCCAGTCAATGTGCTCTTCTTCGGAATCCAGGATCTTCGTGAACAGCTGGCGGCTGACGTAGTCGCCAACCGAATCGGCATGGGCCACCGCTTCGCGCAGCACCTCCACCGCCTCGCTTTCCAGCGCCAGATCGCACTGCAGGATCTCCGACGGATTTTCGCCGATGCGCAGCTTGCCCAGCGCCTGGAAGTTCGGCAGTCCTTCGAGGAACAGGATGCGATCAGACAGCATGTCGGCATGCTTCATCTCTTCGATCGATTCCTTGTACTCGTGCTCGGCGAGTTCCTTGATGCCCCAGTTCTTCAGCATCTTGGCGTGCAGGAAGTACTGGTTGATCGCAGTCAGTTCGTTGTACAGCACCTTGTTGAGGTACTGGATGACTTTGGCGTCGCCTTTCATGGGGGTGCTCCTGCACGCTGAAAACGCAGGCACTGTATCGGCTTTGCGCCGGCGATGAAGGAACGCGAATCGTGCTCAGTTGCGCGTCGCCGCGCAGGCGCGCGCGGTCAGGCGGCCTGCAGGGTGCCGAGAACCGGCAGGGGCAGACCATGCGTGTGGCGTGCCTTGGCCAGCAGGTCGCCGGCCATGTCCAGGCAGGACCCGCAGGTAGCACCGCAACCGGTCCGCATCGTCAGTTCGGCCACCGTCATGCAGCCATCCACCGCAGCTTCGCGGATCTGGTGGTCGGTGACTCCATTGCAGATGCAGACGTACACGATGGCGGCCGGGGTTGGCAGGCCGATGCTGGCCTGCCGGTATTCCACTTCAAACGCGAATGGTTGTCAATTGACAAGCTGAATCATTCTCGATCGAGTTCAGCCTGGGGCGATCATCAGGTGGGATCGCCCTGCACCTTCTTGGGCCAGTAACCGCGCTTGGTCGGACGCTTGCGCGGCCGATCATGGCCTGCCGCATGCCCCGGCATCCAGGCTTCCTGCGCGCCCGTCGGCATCTGCGTCACCCCGGCACCGGCCACGCCCCGCGCCATCGGTGCGAGGTGGCGCAACGCACGCGCATACACGCCGCGCTTGAACATCACCACGTGCTCCACCGGATACCAGAAATCGACCCAGCGCCAGTTATCGAACTCGGGGGTCTCGGTCAGGTCCAGCTGCACATGCGACTCGTCACCGGTCAGGCGCAGCAGGAACCAGACCTGCTTCTGGCCGATGCACACCTGGCGCTCATTGCGGCGGATCGCGCGCGCAGGGAGCTTGTAACGCAGCCAACCGGGGGTAGCACCGAGCACTTCAACGTGTTCGGGCAGCAGGCCGGTCTCTTCCTGCAGTTCACGATACATGGCCTCGACGGGCGTCTCATCGGTGTTCATGCCGCCCTGTGGGAACTGCCAGCCATCCCGGCGCACTCGACGTGCCCAGAACACCTGACCGTCCTGGCGCATCAACACGATGCCGACGTTCGGTCGATAGCCGTCCGGATCGATCACGATGCGGACTCCTAGAAATCTACTGACAGGGACTATCCCATGCCGTCTGTCGGCCCACAAGCAGCACACAAAACTATTGACATGTTTCGTACACATGCCCAGAATAGCCGGCTCACACAAGGCTATGTAGCTCAGCCGGTTAGAGCACAGCACTCATAATGCTGGGGTCGGTGGTTCGAGTCCACCCATAGCCACCATGTCGAGGTTGGTTTTCGACTTGGAAAGTGAGACAATTGCTTCACCTATTTTGCCCCGTCGCCAAGCGGTAAGGCACCTGACTCTGACTCAGGCATTCGGTGGTTCGAATCCATCCGGGGCAGCCAAACAAAAAGAAAAAGGCCTGATCGAAAGATCAGGCCTTTTTCTTTTTGTTTGGTCACGCACTCCACGTTATCCCCGCGCCTGTCGGCGCGCCCCCTTGAACAACAAGGGGGCTCCACTCCGGATGGGGTCCCGTAGTGTCGAGCTTGCTCGACACGCAGGGTCAAAAACCCAAACAACGAGCAAACAAAAACCCGGCCGAAGCCGGGTTTTTGTTTTCCTCCCAGCAGGGCCCCGAAAGGCCCCACGCCAGGCGCGGTAAATCAGCGCTTGGAGAACTGGGTGGCGCGACGTGCCTTGTGCAGGCCGACCTTCTTACGCTCGACTTCACGGGCGTCACGGGTCATGAAGCCAGCCTTGCGCAGCTCGGACTTCAGGGTTTCGTCG